>NZ_JBFTPD010000016.1:0-161815 GCF_056398305.1 Rhizobium sp. 01T444 | reverse complement strand
TCGTCGTCATCACCGAATATTATACCGGCACCGGCAAGCGCCCGGTCGTTTCGATCGCCCAGGCATCGGTCACCGGCCACGGCACCAACGTCATCCAGGGCCTTGCGGTATCCTTGGAATCGACGGCACTTCCGGCAATCGTCATCGTCGGCGGCATTCTTGCCACCTATCAGCTCGGCGGTTTGTTCGGTACCGGTATTGCGGTCACAGCCATGCTTGGTATCGCCGGCATGATCGTAGCACTCGACGCTTTCGGACCGGTAACGGACAATGCCGGCGGCATCGCCGAAATGGCCCATCTACCACCAGAGGTACGCAAGTCCACTGATGCGCTTGATGCTGTCGGCAATACGACAAAGGCTGTTACGAAGGGCTACGCCATCGGTTCTGCTGGTCTCGGTGCGTTGGTTCTCTTCGCGGCCTATTCCTATGACCTCAAATATTTTGCGGCGAATGGCGACAAGTTTCCTTATTTTGCCGGCATCGGCGAAATTTCCTTCGATCTTTCCAACCCCTATGTGGTGGCGGGATTGATCTTCGGAGGTCTCATTCCCTACCTCTTCGGCGGGATCGCAATGACTGCCGTCGGCCGTGCGGCTGGTGCGATCGTCGAAGAAGTGCGACGGCAGTTCAAGGAAAAGCCCGGCATCATGCAGGGTACGGAAAAGCCGGATTACGGCAAGGCCGTCGATCTTCTGACCAAGGCCGCGATCCGAGAAATGATTATCCCGTCGCTGCTGCCGGTGCTGGCACCTATCGTCGTCTATTTCGGCGTGCTCATCATCTCCGGCTCCAAGGCGTCGGCCTTTGCAGCACTTGGCGCATCGCTGCTCGGCGTCATCATCAACGGTCTCTTCGTCGCGATCTCGATGACCTCGGGTGGCGGCGCATGGGACAATGCCAAGAAGAGCTTCGAAGACGGCTTCGTCGACAAGGACGGCGTGCGCCATATGAAGGGCTCGGAGGCTCACAAGGCATCGGTGACGGGTGATACCGTCGGCGATCCCTACAAGGATACGGCCGGTCCCGCCGTCAACCCGGCGATCAAGATCACCAACATCGTGGCGTTGCTGCTGCTGGCGATTCTTGCGCATTAAGACGCGCTAGCCAACAGAACAAAAACCCGCCGGATCGTTCCGGCGGGTTTTCTGTATGGGAAACAGCTTGCTTTAGCGCAGGCTGGACGGGTTCTGCGGTGTGCCGCCGGCACCGCCACCGAAGAGGCTCTTGGCTGCATTGGCCGCGCTGCCGCCGGACAGCATCTGCTGCAGGAAGGTGAGTTCGCGCCCGCCCGTCGGCGTAACGCGGGCAATCGTGTCGAATACCTTGCCGTCCTGCAGGGTGTAGTTGGCGCGGCGGGTCACGACGCCGTCCTTGTCGAAATAGATGGCGAGAATGCTCTGCTCGGTGACGCGCAGCTTCTGGTAGGCCATCGAGCGTTGGCGGCGCTGCGAGATGTAATAGAAGACTTCGCCGTCGAAGGTTGCTGTCGTGGACGGTGTACCGAGCGACAGCAGCACCTGCTCGCGGCTGGAACCCTCAGGCACCAGCGCCAGCGACTGCTGGTCGACGATATAGCCGCCGTTCAGCACGGTGCTCGTCTGGCAGCCTGAAAGGGCGGTGGTGGAGGCGATTATGATGGCTATGGCCGCATTGCTGAAGAATTTCATGTCTGACTTGAAATACCGTTTCTTCAACGACATCTACTCCCTTGAGTATCGATAGCAGCCATTCCAAATACTGCGTGCTTCCTCCTGCAAAACCATTGTGGCCATTCCGGGGTCGAACTCTCCCGATCCGCCTCGTTGTGCACCGGAGCGCACCTGTCCCGAAACCGGCCACGAACAGCATTGCAATTCGCGCCTGCTTCGGTAAACCAGCTTTCGAAATCATGCAACAAGGCCCGGTGCCGCTCGGCGCCAAGAATGCGGCATTTCCGGAAAAAACAAATGATCTTCGGGCTCTTCGGTAAGAGAAACAGCAACCAGACCATCGTCGAGCGGCAATATGCGGCTCTTACGGCCGCTGCCCGCATGCCGGAGCTCTATGAGCGCCTTGACGTGCCCGATACCGTCATGGGCCGCTTCGAGATGCTGTCGATCGCCATGATCCTGTTTTTCCGCCGCACCCGCACCTCCGGGACGAGCGGCCAGGAGATCGCCCAGGAAATCGTCGATGCCTTCTTTCAGGATATCGACTATTCGATTCGCGAACTCGGCATCGGCGACAACAGCGTGCCGAAGCGCATGAAGAAGCTCGCGGGCATGTTCTATGGCCGGCTGGAAGCCTATTCGAAGGCTATGGATGCCGGTGATGCCGCCGCTCTTTCCGCAGCGCTTCAGCGCAATATTTATCCCGAAACCGCCGGGGCCGCCGACATGAGCGGCCTCGCGCAATGGATGATGGCGGCGGAAGCCCACTTGTCGGCCATTCCCGAAGAGGCGATCGCCACCGGTTCGGCGACGATTCCCGAGGTCGCCTGAGGAGTAGAATCATGAAGAAAGATCCGAGCGAGATTTCCTTTTCCTATCCGGTCAAGGTCGGACACATCTCCGCCAATCCGGTCGAGGTCCGCGTGAGCGCCGACAAGGATGAGCTGAAGGCGCTGGCCGAAAGCTGGAACGTCGTGTCGGTGGACAATCTCCGTGCCGAACTGCAGATCAACAGATGGAAGCGCGACGGTATCCGCGTCAAGGGACGCGTGCAGGCGAAGATCGTCCAATCCTGTATCGTCACCCTCGAGCCCGTCGAATCCGAGATCGACGAGACCTTCGAGCAGATCTTCGTGCCTGAAAATTCCAAGCTCGCCCGCCATCCGGCTAATGATACCGGTGAAATGGTGCTGGATCCCGATGGCCCGGACCTGCCGGAAATCTTTACCGGCGATACGATCGATGCCGGTGAGGTCGTCGCAGAATTCGCAGCACTTGCCATCGATCCTTATCCGCGCAAGGAAGGCGTGGAGTTCGCGGCCCATATCGAGGATACGGGGGAAAATGACCGGAAGCCCTCTGCATTCGCCGCGCTCAAGGACTGGAAAAAGGACTGAAGCATCTCCGGCATTTGCCACAATTCAGTTGTAAGCGACGCCAAAACCGGTATTTTGGCCGAAATTTCGTCCTTGAGGCGAAAGAGAAGGATCAGGGACGCGTGATCAGAATATCTCTCGACCTCATGGGTGGCGACTTTGGTCCCCAGGTTGTCATCCCCGGTGCTGCCAAGGCGCTGGACAGGCACCCGGATATTTCCTTCGTCTTTTACGGCATCAAGGAACAGTGCGACCCGGTTCTGGCGAAGTTTCCCAAGCTCAGGGAAAAGTCGACCTTTCATGATTGCGAACTTGCCGTCAGCATGGAAGAGAAGCCGAGCCAGGCGCTGCGCCGCGGCCGCTATGTCTCCACCATGTGGCGCACGATCGAAGCGGTGAAGTCGGGCGAGGCCGATGTCGCCGTTTCCGCCGGCAACACCGGCGCGCTCATGGCGATGGCCAAGTTTTGTCTGCGCACGATGGCCAATATCGAACGCCCGGCGATCGCCGCCATCTGGCCGACGATGAAGGGCGAAAGCATCGTGCTCGATGTCGGCGCCACGATCGGCGCCGATTCGCAGCAGCTCATGGATTTCGCTCTCATGGGTGGCGCCATGGCGCGAGCCCTGTTCGAGGTGGAGCGTCCGACCGTTGGCCTGCTGAATGTCGGCGTCGAGGAAATCAAGGGCCAGGAAGAGGTCAAGGAAGCCGGGCGCCTGCTGCGCGAGGCCAATCTTGATTCGCTCGAATATTCCGGCTTCGTCGAGGGCGACGATCTCGGCAAGGGTACGGTCGACGTCGTGGTGGTGGAAGGCTTTTCCGGCAATATCGCGCTGAAGGCGGCCGAAGGCACGGCCCGGCAGATCGGCGCCTATCTGCGCGCCGCCATGTCGCGCACGCTGCTTGCCCGCATCGGCTATCTCTTTGCCAAGAGCGCCTTCGACATGCTGCGTGAGAAGCTTGATCCGAGCAAGGTCAACGGCGGCGTGTTTCTTGGCTTGAACGGCATCGTCATCAAGAGCCATGGTGGAGCGAATGCCGAAGGCATAGCCGCGGCCATCGAAGTCGGTTATGACATGGCCAAGAATGGCCTGACCCAGAAAATAGAAAACGATCTCAAAAAATATCATGCCAAGCGGCTGCCCCCGATGGGGCCGGAAGCCGCGTGAGCGACGGGGTTCAAGCAATATGATCCGATCAGTGGTTCGTGGCTTCGGAGCTGCACTTCCGAAACGCGTGATGACCAACCGCGAAATGGAAGGTGTCGTCGATACGTCGGACGAATGGATCGTCCAGCGTACCGGCATCCGGCAGCGTTACATTGCCGGCGATGACGAAACGACGGCGTCGCTCGGCGAGGCTGCAGCGCGTGCCGCGCTCGCAAATGGCGGGCTGACGCCTGATGATATCGATATGATCATCTGTGCCACCTCGACGCCCGACAACACCTTCCCGGCGACATCTGTCAACATCCAGAATCGTCTTGGTATGGCGCATGGCTTCGCCTTCGACGTTCAGGCCGTCTGCACGGGTTTCGTCTATGCGGTAACGACGGCTGACTCCTATATCCGTGGCGGTCTTGCCAAGCGCGTGCTCGTCATCGGCGCTGAGACCTTCTCCCGCATCCTCGACTGGAATGACCGCACCACTTGCGTGCTTTTCGGCGACGGCGCCGGCGCGATCGTGCTGGAAGCAGCCGAAGGCGAGGGGACGACGGCAGACCGCGGCGTGCTGACCGCACATCTGCGCTCCGACGGCTCGCACAAAGAAAAACTCTATGTCGACGGCGGTCCGTCCTCGACGGGTACGGTCGGCAAGCTGCGCATGGAAGGCCGCGAGGTCTTCAAATATGCCGTGGGCATGATTACCGACGTCATCCAGGCCGCTTTCGATTCGACCGGAACGACTTCAGATGATCTCGACTGGCTGGTCCCCCACCAGGCCAATCGCCGCATCATCGACGGTTCGGCCAAGAAGCTGAACATTGCCCCGGAAAAGGTTGTCATTACCGTCGATCTGCACGGTAATACGTCTGCTGCCTCCATTCCGCTGGCACTTGCGACGGCTGCCGGCGACGGACGCATCAAGAAGGGCGACCTCGTGATGCTGGAAGCCATGGGCGGCGGCTTCACCTGGGGTGCGGTTTTGCTGCGCTGGTAGGCGCAAATCCTAAAAAACTGGCGGCGAACAAGAGCTTGACCGTGAGGCACAAGACAAATAATCTTCGTCCACTTTCACAAAATATTTTCTATTGGGCGGGGAAACCATGACCGGAAAGACAGTGACGCGAGCAGACCTGGCGGAATCCGTTTTTCGGAAGGTCGGTCTCTCCCGGACGGAATCTGCTGAGCTGGTTGAAACGGTGATCGACGAAATCTGCAACGCCATCGTGCGCGGCGAAACCGTCAAACTTTCCTCCTTTGCAACCTTCCAGGTGCGCGACAAGAACGAGCGTATCGGCCGCAACCCGAAGACCGGCGAGGAAGTTCCGATTTCTCCCCGCCGCGTCATGACCTTCAAGGCCTCGAATGTGCTCAAGACGCGCATTCTCAAATCCCATGTTGCCCGCAAGGGCAAAACCAAGCCGCAAAATCCGGCTGCCTGATCATCTTTTTCTCCGCTGAACGGAAAAGTTTTTTGCCGCGTAGCTCCTCTGGCTGTGCGCAACGCGAAGACGTGACTTGAATTCGCGGCTCCAAACCGTTGAAATATGATGAGTCGCCGTTTGGATCGATCCGCGAGGTCGCGTAGCAGTATGACGTTGGACAAGAGCCCGGATGCCTTTCGCACCATCAGCGAAGTTGCTGATGATCTCGACCTGCCGCAGCATGTGCTGCGCTTTTGGGAAACCCGCTTTCCGCAGATAAAGCCGATGAAGCGTGGCGGTGGCCGGCGTTATTACCGGCCGGAGGATGTCGATCTTTTGAAAGGCATCCGCCATCTGCTCTATGATCACGGTTATACGATCAAGGGCGTGCAGAAGCTCCTGAAGACCAACGGCAACAAGTTTGTCGTCGCGGTCGGTCACGGCGATCTTGCAAGCGTCGAAGCGCTCTCGGGCAACTTGAACGATACCGTCGCAGGCGAACCGCGCGTCGCCATGGCGGAAGAGGACCAGATCGTCGGCCGCGCCAAGCCGCCGATCACGCGCCGCTTCTTCAATTTCGTCAGCGGCGAGGATGATCAGCCGGAAATTTCGGTCGGCAAGTCGAGTGTCGGCAAGGAGGATCGTGCGCTTCTCCAGGAAGCGCTTTACGATCTCCTGGAATGCAAGCGCTTGCTCGATCAGGTGCGCTAAAACACATCGCGCAAAAGTGCGCGGCGATTTTGCGATAGCGATTTGTGTGAGACAAGAACCTAAAGCGCGGCAGCGAACCTGAAAGATCGCGATTCGCTTTAGGCCTGCATGCCCTTGAGCGCTTTTTCGAGATCGGCGAGCTGGAACGGTTTTCGCAGGATAGGCTGGCTTGAATTGCTGCCTTCGGGCGCGCTGCCATATCCCGTTGCAAAGACATAGGGCTTGCCGAGCGCCTCGAGCAGCTTTGCGACCGGCAGCGAACTCTTTCCGGCCAATGATACATCGAGGATAGCCGCGTCGAATTCCTTGTTCTGGGCTGCATCGAGCGCCTGCTCCAGATCCGGAACGTTCGCACTGACGCGGTAGCCGAGATCCTCGAGCATCTCCTCAAGGAGCATGGCGATCAGCGCATCGTCTTCGACGATGAATATGTCTTTCATGGTTTTTTCACCCTCTACCCTTGCGTAGACCATGCCAGGCCCTTTGCTGGGTATCAGGGCTTATCTGTCCCGAGCCGGCTGCTCGTCAAGGCTGGATCGCCGTAGTGCGAGAAACGACATATTGCCCGGCCGGATTCGATATGCAAAAGCTGGAGAGCCGTTTTCGCAACGGAAGGGATGAGGCTGGGAAATGGATTTGTTGAGCGCCACGGACTGGCTGCGTCATAGGCCGGGTTTGACCTATCCGCTCGCTGTCGCCGCCGTTGCATTCACCTTCCTGCTGCGCGTTGCTGCCGGCGATTATCTCTCCGGCTTTCCCTTTCTGAGCTTCTTGCCCGCCGTCTTGATCGCAAGCTTCATCGGCGGTGCCGGGCCAGGGGCGGTCGCCGCCATTCTGTCAGGTTTCGTCGTCCAGCAGTTCTTCGTCGAGCCGCACGATATCTTTTGGCCCGTTACCTTCGGCCAGTGGATCGGCCTGTCGACCTTCGTCGTCAATGCATTCATCATCGTCGGACTGATGCAGGCGATCGTCGTCTCGCACGGCCGGCAGGCGCGCCTGCGTAGAGAACTCAACGATTTTAACAGGAAACTGGAAGAGACGGTTGCGCAACGCACCGGCGAACTGAAACGAGAGATGGCGGAACATGCCGCCGCCCAGGCGCAGGTACGCCAGTTGCAGAAGATGGAAACCATCGGCCAGCTGACCGGCGGCGTCGCTCACGACTTCAACAACATGCTGGCGATCATCGTCGGTAGCCTCGATCTTGCCCAGAGGCGGCTGAACGGTAAGGAGGATCCACGCCTCCTGAACTCGATCCAGAGTGCAAGGGACGGGGCGCAGCGCGCGGCGGTGCTGACCGCGCGCCTGCTCGCCTTTTCACGTCAGCAGCCGCTGGCGCCGGAAATCATAGATGCAAACAAGCTGGTCGGCGGCATGTCGGACCTGCTGCGCCGGATGCTGGGTGAGCAGATCAGGATCGAAGCTGTTCTGGCCGGTGGCCTCTGGCCGACCTTCGCCGATTTGAGCCAGCTTGAAAATGCCATCCTCAACCTCTCGGTCAATGCGCGCGATGCCATGCCCGATGGCGGGCATCTGACCATCGAGACGGCCAATACGGAACTGGACGACCGTTATGCGCGCATGCACCAGGAGGTGGAGGCCGGCCAATACGTGATGATCAGTATCACCGATACCGGCATCGGCATGTCGCCCGAGGTTCTGGAACGCGCCTTCGATCCTTTCTATACCACGAAAGGTCCCGGCAAGGGCACGGGCCTCGGCCTCAGCCAGGTCTATGGCTACGTCAAGCAGAGCAGGGGACACATCAAGATCTATTCCGAGATCGATCGTGGCACGACGGTAAAGATCTATCTCCCGCGCCATGTCGGTTCGGGCGACGTACGTTTTTCGGTGCCGTCGATGACACCGATCCCGCAGGGGAGCATCGAGGATACCATTCTCGTGGTGGAGGATGACGAGAGTGTGCGGGAAATGACAGCCGAAAGCCTGCGGGAACTCGGCTATAGCGTGCTGCAAGCCGCAGGCGGTCCCGAGGCGCTGGACGTTCTGCAGAACGAACGCGTTGATCTCATCTTCACCGATATCGTCATGCCGCAGATGAACGGCCGCCAGCTTGCCGATGCCGTCATGGAGAAGTGGCCGGAAATCCGGATACTCTACACGACCGGCTACACCCGCAATGCCATTGTTCACAATGGTGTGCTGGACCACGGCGTCTCACTGCTTGCCAAGCCCTTCAGCCTGGAACAGCTCGCCCACAAGGTCCGCGAAGTGCTGAACAGCAAGCCTCCTGCGGAACAGGCGTGAGGCCCGGGAAGAGCCTCATTGCCGTGCCGCAAGCCTATTCCAGAACCTGAATGACGCGGTGTGTCTGCGGCTCGACGATCACGCGGCGCTCGTTGATGACGGTATAACCATAGCCGTCCACGTTGGGAACGGTATGGATTTCCACTGTGTTGGGAAGCGTCGTGCCGACGGCGATGTCGCCGTCATAGACGACGGAGGGGACGCTCTGTTCCATCACATAGGTGCGTACTTCCCCCGGGAGCACGACGGTCGAACCGGTGGGCGCCGGATCGGTTATGATGACGCTGCTCTGCGCGAAGGCGGTGGAGCTTACGGTCAGCATGAGGGCGGCCGCGGCCAGCATGGTCTTGCGCATGGATATTCTCCTTTTCGTACCCAGCCATTGGGAAAACGCCAGCCATGTTTCATGGTTCCGCCGGCGAAGCAGCGAGAAGTGCAGAACCCGGCAAGGTTGAGAGCCTCCGGACCATCCTTTGCCAGACGGCGTTCATTTCCTCTCGTGTGGCTGTGCCCGCAAAGGTGGAGCGTCTGCCAACTTTACCCGGTACAACTGTGGTCGAGATGTTGACCATTTGTTAACCATAAGCATCGTTTATTCCTAATGAACGACATAGGGGTTGTTGATTCGGAAATTCGTCGCGCTTTGTCCCTTCAGACAGAGATTAAAAATACGATAGCAACGGCCAGGACATGCATTTTCCTAAGACGATATCGGTGGTGGCCGTTGCTGCCATGATAGCCGGCTGCACGTCGACGGGTGGAGTGCGTCAGCCTGCCGGGCCTGAGACAGTAGAGCCGGAAAAGGCGCTTGTGCTGCCGCCCCCCGGTGGTCCGTCGATCGTCAGCGTCGTAGAACAAAAGCGCGGAAACGGTGTGGAGCAGACGATATCGCTCTTCACGTCCTCATCTGTTCAGGGCCAGAATTTCCTGAAAGCTCAATTCCTTGGCGGGTCAGGCACCAATTCCGGGGCCGGCAGCGCCTCCTACAGGATGATCCGGGAAGGGGATATCGCCCGCGAGCTGGCGCGCTCGGTTCCCGGCGTTCCAATGGCGACATCAGCGACCTTCCTGCAGAACAGCTACGGTCCCTTCGGTTATGCCTCGGGCAGCAGCCGCGCTGGCGATACCTGCATTTATGCCTGGCAGCAGATCCGCTCCAGCCGGTCCGCGCACACGCAGGCGCGCAACTTCGGCATGATCCAGATCCGCCTGCGCCTTTGCGATGCCCGCGCTACCGAGCGCCAGCTTCTCGGTATAGTCTACGGCTACACCGTCACCGGCACTTTCGACGGCGATATCTGGAATCCCTATGGCGCTCCGCCACCGGCCAATCCGGCGCTCGGCCAGACCGGCGCGCCAATCTATCCCGATGAAGGCGGCTATCGTCCGACCACGATGCCGATCGGTTACGAGCCCGCTCCGGCCGCGGTCCGCCAGTCGCGGACCGTATCCGTACGCCGCGTGCAGGTGCAGCCGACACCCGTCGCGCCGGTCCTGCAGCCGCCTGTCGGCCCTCGCGTGCCGTTGCCGAATGACGACACGCAGACGAATGCGATAGAGCCGCCGGTAGAGGCGCCGGCGCCGATCCAACAAACGGCAAGGCCGATCGGTGTGACCGTGCCTTCGCCTGATTGCATAGGCGATGCGGCCATGACAGCCGCCTGCCGGAAATAGCAAATATGCCCAATGCGCCGACGCGCAGCGGTTGAGCCATTTCGAAGGAACGTTCATGCGTAAAGCTGGCAGTGTTGTCATATGGGCCTTGGTGTCGCTTTGTGTGATCGCCCTGATCACGCTGCCCGTCAATCTGCAGACCCAACTCATCGCCAGCATCACCGTCGTCACGGTCATGGCGCTCATCAAGGTGCTGAAGGGTGAGGGCACATGGCGTCTCGTGGCGCTCGCCTTCGGTACGGCCATCGTCCTGCGCTATGTCTATTGGCGCACGACCAATACGCTGCCGCCGGTCAACCAGCTCGCAAACTTCATTCCCGGGCTGCTGCTCTATCTTGCTGAAATGTATAGCGTGATGATGCTGGCGCTGTCGCTCTTCATTGTCGCGACCCCGCTGCCGCCGCGCCCCTCGCGCGCCGGCAAGCTCGAGCGCTTTCCCCATGTCGATGTCTTCGTGCCGTCCTACAACGAAGATGCCGGCCTGCTTGCCAATACGCTCGCCGCCGCCAAGGCGATGGATTATCCGGCCGACAAGCTGCATGTGTGGCTGCTGGACGATGGCGGCACGTTGCAGAAGCGCAATTCCGGCAAGCTGATCGAAGCGCAGGCCGCCGCAGCCCGCCACGCCGAGCTCAAGCAGCTCTGCATCGATCTCGATGTCAATTACCTGACGCGCGACCGCAACGAGCACGCCAAGGCCGGCAACCTCAATAACGGCATGCAGCATTCGAGCGGCGAGCTGATTGCCGTTTTCGACGCCGACCATGCGCCGGCGCGCGATTTCCTTCTGGAGACCGTCGGTTATTTCGACGATGACCCGAAGCTCTTCCTCGTCCAGACGCCGCACTTCTTCATCAATCCTGACCCGCTGGAGCGCAACCTGCGCACCTTCGAAAAGATGCCGAGCGAGAACGAAATGTTCTACGGCATCATCCAGCGCGGCCTCGACAAGTGGAACGCCGCCTTCTTCTGCGGTTCGGCAGCGGTGCTGAGCCGCCGCGCGCTGCAATCCACCAACGGTTTCAGCGGTGTCAGCATCACCGAGGATTGCGAGACCGCGCTTGCCCTTCACGGTGCGGGCTGGAACAGCATCTATCTCGACAAGCCGCTGATCGCCGGGCTGCAGCCGGCCACCTTCGCAAGCTTCATCGGCCAGCGCAGCCGCTGGGCGCAGGGCATGATGCAGATCCTGCGCTTTCGCTTTCCGCTGCTCAAGCGCGGCCTCACCCTGCCGCAGCGCTTCTGCTATATGTCCTCGTCGCTGTTCTGGCTGTTCCCGTTCCCGCGCACGATCTTCCTCTTCGCGCCGCTCTTCTATCTCTTCTTCGATCT
Source organism: Rhizobium sp. 01T444 (assembly GCF_056398305.1). Classification (NCBI taxonomy): domain Bacteria; kingdom Pseudomonadati; phylum Pseudomonadota; class Alphaproteobacteria; order Hyphomicrobiales; family Rhizobiaceae; genus Rhizobium; species Rhizobium sp. 01T444. Next base: position 150,215 of record NZ_JBFTPD010000016.1, on the reverse strand, counting down.
GGAAATCTTCACGGCTTCCGGCGGCGAGTTCCTAGCCTATACGCTCGCCTACATGATCGTGAACCTGATGATGCAGAACTATCTCTACGGATCGTTCCGCTGGCCATGGATTTCCGAACTCTATGAATATGTGCAGACGGTGCACCTGTTGCCGGCTGTCGTCTCGGTCATGCTCAATCCGCGCAAGCCGACCTTCAAGGTCACAGCGAAGGACGAATCCATTGCCGTCAGCCGCCTGTCGGAAATCAGCAGGCCCTTCTTCGTCATCTTCGCGGTGCAGATCATCGCTGTGGCGATCACCATCTACAAGATCTACGCCGAACCCTATAAGGCGGATGTCACCCTCGTCGTTGGCGGCTGGAACATCATCAACCTCATCCTTGCCGGCTGCGCGCTCGGCGTCGTCTCCGAGCGCGGGGAGAGGGCGTCCTCCCGTCGCGTGCGCGTCAACCGGCGCTGCGAATTCGGCGTCGGCGACCAGTGGTACACGGCCTCCATCGAGGATGTCTCCGTCCACGGCGCGCGCCTGCACATCTTCAGCAAGCATTTCGATGCAGTGCAGGTCGGCGCCCTCGGCGAAATCCGCTTCCGTCCCTATAGCGGCGCCGATCTCGAAACCTTGCCGCTCATCGTCCGCAACATCGAACCCTCGGGCGATATCACCAATGTCGGCTGCCAGTATCAGCCGAAGAGCGCGCTGGATCACCGCCTGATCGCCGACCTGATCTTCGCCAATTCCGATCAGTGGACGCAGTTCCAGGCTTCTCGCCGCCGTAATCCCGGCCTCATCAGGGGCACCGTCTGGTTCCTCGGCCTCTCGCTCTACCAGACGAGCCGTGGCCTGGTGTATTTCTTCCGCAGCATGCGGCCGGAGCGCGAAGCGCATCGACAGCAGCAGGCGGCAAAGGTGAACGCCGGATGAGAAAGCTCTTCGCCGCTTCCCTTTTTCTGGTCGGCACGTCGGTTCTCGCTTATGCGCAGATCAGCCCTTTCGACATGTCTGGCGAGCGTCCGGCAGGTGCGCCGCCAGTCGCTCCGCGCCTGAGACTGCCCACCCAGCCCGCGCCGGCTCCTGTTCCCGTCGTGCCGCAGACGGTTGCCCCGCAGCCGGTGCCGCCTCCCGCACCGGCGCAGACGCAGGCGCCCGCGCCGGCCGCGCCGCCGATCAGCGCCATCCCCGCGGCACCCGCACCGGCGTCGGCAACGCCTTCCGCCCCGGCGCAGGCCCAGCCGCAGCCGGCCACGCCGCCTGCCGTCCGTGCTGTCGCGTCTGCTCCGCAATCCGGTGATTTCAGGCGCTATATCGTGCCCTTCTCCGAACTCGCCCTCAGTGGTGAATACGACCGCAGGTCATGGTCGATCTATCTGACAACGGAGCAGGCGGCGGCGAAAGCGCGGTTCACGTTCACCTATCAGAACGCCATCGTCGTCGCTCCCGAAGTGTCGCAGCTGACCGTGTTCATCAACAATCGTGCCATCGGCCAGCAGCAGGTCGGTTCACCCGACAGCCCATCGGCGGTCAGCTTCGAGGTTCCTCAGGGCCTGCTGCAACCCGGCGCCAACCTCATCACCTTCGAAGCCAATCAGCGTCACCGCACGGATTGCAGCATCGACTCCACCTATGAACTCTGGTCGAACATTGATCCGGCCGGCACCTATCTGAGCTTTGCCGGCAGCGATGCCGGCCAGCTTTCCGGCACGGATGCAATCCGCGCTATCGGCGTCGATGGCACCGGCAAGACGCAATTCGATCTGGTCGTTCCGGCAATGGAACAGCCCGGTACCACCAAGCCGCTCCTGCGTCTGGCGCAGGGCCTGTCGCTCCTGAGCGGCATGCCGAACCAGGTCTTTGCCTTCAGTACCGGCACGCTTCCTGCAGCTGGTCCCGGCAAGATGGGCGTGCTCGTTGGTACCACGGCCGAGCTGCGGCCGATCTTCCCCAGCCTTCCCCAGGGCGCTGAAAGCGCCCCACTTGCCGCCTTTGTCACTGATCCGCGCAGTGGTTCGCCCATCCTGCTGATCAGCGGTCCATCCTGGCAGGCGGTTTCGACAGCGATCGATACCATCGTGTCTCCGACCGACCGGGCCCCCGAAATACGCCGCGACGTGCTGACCACGCAGCGCTGGACGGCGCCCGACGCGCCGCTTCTCTTTGCCGATACGCGCATCCCGCTTTCGCAGCTCGGCATACGCACCGTCGACTTCTCCGGCCGCCGCTTCCGCACCGGCTTCAATGTCGCCGTGCCGGCCGATTTCTATGCCAATGCCTATGGCGAGGCGAAAATCCTGCTCGATGCCGCCTATTCCAGCAAAGTGCTCCCCGGCAGCCATATCGACGTCTATGTAAACGGCAACATCGCCTCCACCGTGCCGATCGCCACGACCAACGGCGGTATTTTCCGCCAGCTTCCGATCCGCGTGACCATGCGGCACTTCAAGCCTGGCCTGAATTCGATCGCCATCGAGGCAGTTCTGATGACTGAGGACGATGCGGCCTGCGTCCCCGGTGCGACGGCCTCGCAGGCGCCGCGCTTTGCACTGTTTGACACGTCCGAATTTCATATGCCGGATTTCGCCCGCGTCGGGCAGCGTCCGAACCTCGCGGCCATGGCCGGCACATCCTACCCTTATGGGCGCAATCCCGATCCGACGCCGCTGTTCATCGACCGTACCGATGCCGACACGCTATCGGCCGCGGCGACCCTGCTTGGTCAGCTCGCCATCATGGCCGGTCACCCGATCGCAATCGAACCCGTCGCCTCTCCGGGCGTGGTCGGTGACCGCAACGCCATTTTCATCGGCTCGATTTCGCAGATGCCGGCAACAGCGCTCGCCCAGGTCAATGTCGCAACCGCCAGCCAGGCTTCCTGGCGGCCGGTGACGGATTCACAGCCGACGGAAATCGATAATCGCGAGGCGCTGGAGCAATGGCGCTCGCGCATCACCGGCGGCGCACTACAGGGCCGCATAGAGGCGTTCCGCGAATGGCTGCGCCGCAACTTCGACATCACTGCCAGCTCGCTGCAGTTCGTCCCAAATGCCGAACAGGTATTCACGCCGTCGAATGCTGCGACCTTGATGATCGCGCAAGGCAAGAGCCCGGATGGCGGCGGTGCCTGGACCGTCGTGACGTCGCCCTCGGCCAAAGACCTGCGCGAGGGGCTGAATGCGCTCACTACCCAGATGAACTGGCCGCAAATCGCAGGCCATATCACCACTTATTCCAGCCGCACTGGCAAGATCGAGAGCATTCCGGTCACGCGCTTCGATTTCGTGCCCACTGACGGCTTGTCGATCGCCAACTATCGCCTGATCGCCGCCAACTGGCTGTCGACGAATATTCTCTCCTATTCTTTCCTTTTGGTCGTGTTGTCGCTGCTGATCGGTCTGGCCACTTCCAGAATGCTCTCAAGGCTCGGCAGGTCGAAATGAAGACCTGGATCGCCACATTGCTCGCAGGCACGATGATGCTGGCGCTCGCCGGTGAGCCGGCCTCTGCCCAGCAGCCGCGGATCAGCAGCGAGGCATGGGCTGCCTATAAGGCGAAGTTCCTCGATCCGAGCGGCCGCATCGTCGATAACGGCAACGGCAATATCAGCCATAGCGAAGGGCAGGGCTATGGCCTGCTGCTCGCTTATCTCGCCGCAAGCCCGGCCGATTTCGAGCAGATCTGGTATTTCACCCGCACCGAACTGCTGCTGCGCAATGACGGCCTTGCCGTCTGGAAATGGGATCCGTCAGCCACGCCGCATGTGACCGACACCAACAATGCTTCCGACGGCGACATATTGATCGCCTATGCCCTTGCGCTGGCGGGCTCCGCCTGGAACCGAGCCGACTATATCACCGCGGCCACCCGCATAGCGCAGTCGACGCTGTCGGAAACCGTAGCCGATTTTGCCGGCCGCACCCTGCTGATGCCCGGTGCGGAAGGCTTCTCCGGCGCGGATCGCGACGATGGCCCCGTCATCAACCCATCCTACTGGGTCTATGAAGCGCTTCCCGTCATGGCAGCACTTGCACCGTCCAATCAGTGGCAGAAACTCGCGGATGATGGTCTCTCACTGCTCAAGGCCATGCAGTTCGGTCCGCGCAAGCTGCCCGCCGAATGGGTGAGCCTGAAGCGCCAGCCGCAGCCGGCAGAAGGTTTTGACATTGAATTCGGCTACAATGCGATCCGTATCCCGCTCTATCTGGCGCGAGGCGGCGTGACCGACAGGGCGTTGCTGACGCGTCTCAAAGAAGGCATGACCGCAAACGGTGTGCCCGCCACCATCGATCTTACTACCGGGCAGCCGAAGACCGAGCTTTCCGACCCTGGTTATGAAATTGTTAACCACGTTGTGGCCTGTGTATTAGACGGAACCAAACTACCTGCCGAAGCGCTGCAATTTGCGCCCGCCTATTATTATCCATCAACGCTTCAGCTTCTGGGGCTGGCCTATGTCGGGGAGAAGCATCCAGAGTGTCTGTGAAATCTTCTGTTGTGGCGATAACGGCAGCAGTCCTGGTGGCGACTCTCATCGCCGGGCTGAAGGACCGTGAAGCATTGCAGGAACGTTTCGGCTTTGGTGGCAGGACCCCCGAACTCATGATGATGGGGCGCATAAAGGGGCCGGATACTCCTTCCAATCAGCCGATCGACGTGCAGACCGTGGCGGAACGAATCCAGGCCGCGACACAGGATAATTCCGGCGATCAGCCCCAGAGCCCGGCGCAGACGGATCTGATCCAGACAAGCCAAGCCCAGACAAATCAGGCGCAGACAAATCAGCCCCAGCAGCCGGCTCCGGTTCCGGTCGTCCCGCAGACCACACCATCAGCGACTCCCGCCGGTGCCGCCACCACGCCGGCCAATCCGCCGCCAGCAGGCACGGCAGCAGGCCAGCAGCCGGTCGTTGACGTAAGTGCCCTTCGTTATTTCGCCAGCCGCGGCGACAAGCTTCGCCTTCAGGCGGAAATTTCCCGCCTTCAGGCGCTCTATCCGAATTGGGTGCCGCCCGCCGATCCGCTCGCCATTCCACAGAACGGCGACCGGCAACTCGAAAACATGTGGCGGCTTTATTCCGAGGGTCGTTATGCCGAGCTGCGCAAGGCGATCGCCGATCGCCAGGCCGCCGAAAGCTGGCAGCCGCCGGCCGACCTGCTCGACCGTCTCGATGTCGCCGAATCCCGAACCCGGCTCATCAATGCCTCCGATCTCAAGCAATATGCGACGGTCATCGATATCGCGGCCGAAACGCCGAGCCTGCTGACCTGTGCTGAGATCGATGTGCTCTGGCGCGTCGCCGAAGCATTCGTTGAGACGAACAGGCAGCAGCGCGGGCAGGATGCCTACACCTACATCCTGAAGAATTGCACCGAGCCGGCCGAACGCGTGGCGACGATCCAGAAGGCTGCCGCTCTTCTGCCATATGGTTCGATGCAGGCGCTGCTTTCTCTCGAAAAACCTGCAGATGCCAATGGTGTCAGAGAATTTGATAGCCTGCGCGATGATCTTGCCCGCCGCTTTGTTGCCGATGGCAACGACGATGCAAAGCTCGAAGTCGCTCCCGATTATATCTCTCGCGTCGAGAGGCTTGCCAAAGAGCAGGGGCTACCCTCGGACGCGTTGCTGCTTGGCTGGTATCAGCTTCGCCGCAACAACGAGGCGGATGCCGAAAAATGGTTCCGCATCGCCCATGAGAAGCAGGATTCCGCTGTTGCCTCGCAGGGCCTGGCGTTGGCGCTGATTGCCCGCAAGTCGCCGCAGGAAGCGGAGGACGTCATGTATAAATGGCGTGACGATTCCAAGGATGCGACCGCCACCTATCTTGCCGCGACCGCCAATCTGATGGCCCTGCAGCCGCCGGCCGATCTGAGCGAGGACGTGCTCGGTCGCATCGCCGCCACGATCATCGAGCAGAAATACGTGCCGACGGCTCAACAGTTCGGCTGGTATGCCCGTTCGTTGAACCAGTTCCAGACGGCCGCTCGCTGGTTCGAGACGGGACTGCGCTGGAAGCCGGATGACGAACCCTCAGCCTATGGCCTTGCCGTTACCCGGCAGCAGTTGAACGATCGTGCCGGAGTTGCCGAGATCCAGCGTCTCTGGGCCGGTCGTTCGCCCCGCATTGCCACGTTGAACGATACGTCTGCCGGCTCGCGAGCCAACGCTCCATTGCCGGCCCCCGGTTCTGCGATAGAGCCGCAGCCTCCAATTCAGCCCACAGCACCGCAAGTCCAGTCTGCGCCGACCGAACGCAGTGCAGCCTTCCAGCCAGAGCCTCGGCCCCCCGCGCAATTCCAATCCCAGCAGTCCCAAGTGCAGGCCCAGCCCGTTGCGCCGGCAAGGCCCGCCAGGGTCATGCAGACGGTTGCGGTCGAACGTGGTCCGCGCCAGCTTCGCGGATGCTCCACAACCATCGATCCCACCCGCCTCAATCCCGGCGATGCGCTGACACGCGGCTGGTGCCTGATGGACATCAACAGGCCTATGGAGGCGGTGAAGGCTTTCGAGGCGGCGCTTGCAAGTCCTGTGCGCAAGGAGCGTGAGGATGCCGCCTACGGCCAGAGCCTTGCCTATCTGCGCGCCGGCCTTTCCAACAGTGCCGCAGTCGCGGCCACCAAGGCGCCGCAGAACCGCGACCGCGCCTCCGAACTGCAGGTGGCGATCCTTGCCGATCGCGCGCTTGCCGCCTTCGAAGGCGGACGCTATCGCGAAGCGCTCATTTTTCTCGACCAGCGCGCCCAGTTGCAGCAGGAGCGCGTCGATCTCATGGTACTGCGTGGCTACAGCTACATGAATCTGAAGATGTATGGTGACGCCACGCGCGTTTTCGAGGCTGCGGCTGCCACTGGCAATCGCGATGCCACACGCGGCCTTGCGGATGTGAGGAGCATCACCCATCCGGAGGTCAACGACTAAAGCGCGTCGCGATCTTTCAGATTCGCGCGCCACGCTTTAGGTCTTTGTTTGACGCATGTCGTTATCGTAAAACCGCTGCACACTTTTGCGCGAGATGCTTTAGGTTGACGCCGCTCCTGTGCTCGGCTAGTCGCGGAAGGCCTGACGGCTTTCCGCTTCGCAAGGAACCCTCCTTTGTCCACTTCCCATCGCGTTCTCGACAAGACCTACGATGCCTTCCTGTTCGATATGGACGGCACCGTGCTGAACTCCATCGCCGTCGTCGAGCGCGTCTGGAGCGAGTGGGGGCTCCGCCATGGTTTCGAGCCTGAGGTTCTTCTGAAGACCATCCATGGTGTTCGTGCATCTGACTCCATTCGCCAACTCGGCCTTCCCGGTGTCGATCCGATTGCTGAGGCAAAGTTGCTTCTGAAAGAGGAGATGGAGGATTTCGAGGGCATCGTCGAGATTCCGGGCTCCATCCGCTTCCTGAATGCACTGCCCGCGGATCGCTGGGGGATCGTCACTTCGGCGCCGATCGAACTCGCCGTCCGCCGCATGGCGGCGGCAGGCATTCCCATGCCGAAAATGATCGTCAGCGGCGAGGAAGTCTCGTCAGGCAAGCCGAGCCCGGAATGCTATCTGCTCGGCGCGAGCCGCCTTGGCGTCGATCCCACCCGCTGCCTGGTATTCGAGGATGCGGTTGCAGGCATTCTCGCCGGCGAGGGTGCCGGAGCCGATGTCACTGTCATCACCGAAACCCATGCGACGCCCTTCGAGACACCGCATTTCACCATCGCCAACTATGCCGCATGGCAACCGCATGTGGCGGCGGATGGTAAGCTCGCGCTCTCAGCCGCTTAAAGCGTGTCGCGCAAAAGTGTGCAGCGGTTTTGCGATAGCGACATGCGAAAACAAGAACCTAAAGCGCGACAAGCGAATCTGAAAGATCGCGACGTGCTTTAGTCTGGCAGCCTGAATAGTCTTGAAGGCAGAGGGCTTCAGAATTTATAGCCCACGCCGATCATCACGACATGCTGGTCGATGTCGCCGTCGAGCCCGAGAAGATCGGCGCTGCCGTAATCATTGTAGCGATATTCCAGCCGGCCGAAGACGTTATTGGTGAAGGCGTAGTCGACGCCCGCGCCGATCGTCCAGCCTGATAGCGTATCCCTGTCGTTGCCGGCGGGGCCGTCGATATGGGCCTGCGCACCCGTCCAGCCTGCCGCGCCATAGATCAGAGCGCGATCGATCGCATAGCCGAGCCGGGCTCGGACGGAGCCGGCAGTTTCGAGGCCGACTTCAAACGGGCCGACATCGGCCTTGTCCCAGTTATAGGAAACGTCACCTTCGATACCGAAGACAAAATTGTTGTCGAGCTGCCAGTTATAGCCGACGAAGCCAGTGATCAGGCCACCATTCATGTCTTCGGAAAAGACGTCGAAATCGCCATTGGCCCAGGTTGGCCCGCCACCGACACCGACGTAGAAGCCCGTCCATGTGAAGACTGGCGCGATCTCGGCTGCCGGTGCGGCCGGCACCTCTTCGATGGCATCAGCCGCCATGGCCGAGCCGGCAACGAGGCCGGTGACGAGGAAGCTGGCGACTGCGGCCGATACGAGATGACGTTTCATGATTTCCCCCTGCCGGCAAGAGCCGGCCGAAAACTCGTTGAGATCCGACTGCCTCGGACAGAAACCGCATCGACGCATGGCACATCGCGGCTACGGGCAAGCGACCCGCAAAATCATGGTTTCCAACGCGGTTTTTGGGTAAAGGTTCCGGGAGGGGGTTACGGCCCGACTGGATGGTCAATCGGCAGAGCAGAAGCCGGCAAGGCTTAGAGCTTGATGCGATTGCCCTTGTTGTCGAGCATCTGCAGTACGTTGCCGTCCGTCTTGATTGAAATGCAGTCAGTCTGCTTGTTGGGGAAAAGAACGCAGATCTGACCGTCTGAAATTTTATAGCCGTTCTTATTGCCTGGACGGTATTCATAGCCGTTCGAGGCCTTCCGCAAGTCGCTGGCGCCTTTCAGCATCTGACGGATTTCGTTTTCCTTGGCGTTCCGGAACCGGACGTTTTCTGCCAATGCGATATGCGAGGAGGCCAGCGTCACGATCATGCCGATGAGAAGTGAGCGGCTTGGCAGCATGTGGTAAACTCCAGGCAATGGTCTGCGGGAAATTGAAGAGAGTGAAATGATCAGGATCGTTCTTGCCTTAGCTTTAGCAGTGGTTGCCGGTAATGCAATGGCTGTCGATCCGAGAAATCCGCGTGTCGACCGGCAAACCTACCAGGATTGCCGCCGCTTTCCCGAGCGTTGCGCCGGTGACGACCGCAACCGCAATCGTCGCGATTATTACCGCGACAACACCCGCCAGGGCTCGGGCCGGTACATCTACCGCGGCGAGCGCCGCATATGGACGGATGAATCGCGCTGAGGCCGCGCCGCGCGCCCTCACTCTTGCGAGATGCGGAAAGACTGAGATTTCAAGGGATTAAATGGTCGGGGCGACTGGACTCGAACCAGCGACCCCTTGACCCCCAGTCAAGTGCGCTACCGGGCTGCGCTACGCCCCGACCTGCCGAAACGGCTTGCTTCTGTTAGACTTTTCGGTTTTTGGACGCAAGGGAAAAATGCCGCCGTGATCATAAAACGGAACTTGTCCTGGGGAATGTTTTCTGAGGAGCTTGTGTCCTGCCTCGCTGGAGCCGTCCAGAGGCCACACAACTCGCCGCTGACTGTTGAAAAAAGTCCGCGCAAAGCGGCAAAAATCCTTGCATACGACGGAGCAGCATGGAAATCCTCCCGCCCATAAGCAACGCGACGACAAGCTGCGTCGACCTTTGCCGGAATAATATGAGGTTTAGGTTGTAATTTTTGATATACTAAATTTTCGGTAAACTATTTCTTTAATATTTCTGTCAAATATCCCCGCGTGGAGCGGGGGATTTATTTCATATCGGGACGAAATCTACCTATGATTGAAGTTGATCTACGCGATCGTCCCAATTTTGGATTATCTGAAAATTGAAATTTATTCGCAATTTTGTTGCTGAGGGTGTAGTGAAGAGAAATCGTAGAAAAGTGTAGTTTCGGGCTTATGACGATCGACAATAAGACACAGGATTGCCGGCAGAGCCTTACCGCTGCATTCAAGGCTCTCGCTGACGAAGCCGTGAAAGCCGGCTGGCCGGAAGGGGATGTTGCCCTTGCGCTCGCGGAGCTTGCCGAAGAGCATGTCGCCGAGGTTGGCGCCAAGGTGATTGTCGAAGGCTTCAGTCAGTATCAGTTTCATCAGGCGAGCGGCCGGCTGAAATTCTGAGCTGAATTCTGACCGGCCTATCAATCCTCATAGCAGCAGCCCAGCTGTCCTGGCAGCCATCGCGAAAGACACCTGTGCCGCGCGCGGGCTTCTCAGCCCGTCCGTTGCGTCGAGGCAGTGCTGGAGTGCTATGCGATATTCGCGGCCGCGCTTGGCCGGCCAGCGCTTGAGATATTCGACAGCTTCCCAGGCAGTTGAAACGATGAAGCTGCTGCTTGGAGATTTGACCCTCACGGGCGAGGGGAAGCGTTTTTCGCTCACGGCTCTCTCATTCCATATGAATTCCAAACGGCCCTGTAACGCGCGAGACAAGAGATTGTTCCCGACGATTTTGATTTGCGCAGTTGCTAAAGTTTTGGGCCACGCGCATAATAAGAACATGGCTGGCAGGGAGGGCGTCGGCTGCGCAGAACGATGCGTTATTGCCCTCTGAGGGAAATGCGGCGCGATGTTGAAATCGTCAGTTCATCCCCAGGATCTACCGCTCTTTTCGGAAGATATCGACCTGCTGTCGCAGGTTCTGAGCCAGATTTGCGATGACAGCGGCATCGCCCCCCGCACGCCGGAGGCCGACAGGATCGGCGCAGCCATCATTCAGCTTTACAAGCAAGGCGTGAAGGACAGCGGCAAGCTGACCATTCTCGCCAAGACCTATCTCTAAAGCTCCCCGATCCAGAGTGCTTTGCGCTGAGCAGAAAGGGCTCTAAGCTCAGTTCTGCTCGATCGAGACACCGTTCTTTCCGATGCTCATCTCGATGCCCTCAGGCTTGCTCTCCTCATGGAAGATGTAGGCGCCGAGGCCGACGACCACGACGACGAGCGCGCCGATGACAAGATAAAGACCGCTATTGCGATTCAAGATAGGCTACCCCCAACACATTGACAGGACAGGCCAAACGCCTGAGATGGCGCTTGGTTCCGTCAATCGTCGTTCGCAGCGTTGAGATTTTCCGGCCGGATGCCGTCATCGTTGGAGCTGCGGGCGCGCATGCGTATGCCGGGGCCGCCCTCATCCTGATTGCCGCTGGCGATGAAGATGATACCGTGGGCTTCCAGCGTGTTGCGCACGTCGATCGTGGCGCGCGTCTCGCCGGCCCATTCGCCATTTTCCAGCGCCTGGACTGTTTCGACGGAAAGTCCGGCATGAGCTGCGAGTTCCTCGATGCTCATGCCGATCATGGCGCGTGCGCCGCGTATCTGTGTCCCTGTAATCATGCCTGAAATCTAGCGCCTTTGCGGAACTTCTCAAGTGTTTGTGAGCGGGTCGAGCGCTTGTGGCGAACTTCCAGCGCCGCGCAGCCCCACACGATGCCGAACAGCAAGTAAACGTGGCGCCAGTGGTCGATATCGATGACGTTGCCGATCGCCGCATGGCCGAGAACGGAGATCCACGCGACCATAAGGAAAGGCTGCCATGGCCGGTCGAGCAGCATGTTGCGGAAGCCGAGATAGAGCGTCCAGCACAGCATGCCGACATAGCTGATGAAACCCAGCCAGCCGTAGGTGGTCAGCGACTTCAGCCAGATATTGTGCTCGTCTTCTGGAAACATGGTGCCGAAGACCAGCGGCCCGATGCCGAGCGGCCGTTCCATCATCATCTGGAAGCCGATGCGATGGCGGTCGAAGCGGCCGAGATGCTCACCGTCATATTGCTGCACGAGCTGGGCGCGGGCGGAGAAGAGCTCGCTGACCTTGGGAACCTGCAGCGCGACCAGCAGCGAGGCCACCATCAGGATGATCGCGCCTAGCGACAGGATCAGCACCCTGAGCCGGAAGGCGCCGCTGCGCTCCTTCAAGAGCATGATGAAGATCAGCACCACCACGGCAAAGGCGAAGAGACCCCAGGCGGCGCGTGAGAAAGAGAGGAAGATGCCTAGCGCCAGGATGAGCAGTGCTCCCGCCTTGATCGGTGACGTCTTGAGATTTCCGGCGAGAATGCCGTGCACGAGGTAAAGCGCCGGCGGCACGAGGAAGGGGCCGAAAACGTTCGGATCCTGGAAGGCGCCCTTGGCGCGGTCGTAAAGCGTGAAGACTTCCGAGCCGGGAAAGGCGTGGAAATAGCCAAGGATACCGAGCAGGGAGGTGATAACAGCCGCAAAGCTCCAGGCATTGAAGATCAGCGGCAGCCGCTTGTGGCTGTCCTCGATGATCGCGGCATAGAAGATGGAGGTCAGCGCCAGGAACGTCGAGACGGCGATATACATCGGGCCGGTCGCCAGATCCCGCATCTGGGTGAGCGACAGCATGCCGCCAATGTTGAAGGTCAGCAGCAGCGTCAGCAACGGCGCGGTGGTGCGGGATATCTTTAGGCCGAGTATGAACCACAGGCCGATCAGCCCTGCCATCCACAATTCATAAGGCGCGGGCTCGTCGATGACGAAGCCGGAAAGAAAAACCCCGAAAGCGACCGCCGCCGAACCGATGAGGCGGAGCGTCAGCCGTTGCGGCTGGGCCACGCGCGCAGGGGAGGCGTCGATCGCGCTCAATAGGCGTTTTCCGTGTTGAGCAGCCGGATCGGCGTCAGGAACAGGATCTTGAGGTCGAACCAGAGCGACCAGTTCTCGATGTAGTAAAGGTCGTAAGCCGTGCGGAACTTGATCTTCTCGTCATTGTCGACTTCGCCGCGCCAACCATTGATCTGCGCCCAGCCGGTAACGCCGGGCTTGACGCGGTGGCGGGCAAAATAGCCGTCGACGATATCGGCGAAAGCGCGGTCGTGCGCCTGGGCGAGCACGGCGTGCGGACGCGGGCCTACCAGCGAAAGCTCGCCTTTCAGCACGTTGAAGAGCTGTGGTAGCTCGTCGATCGAGGTCTTGCGGATGAAGCGGCCGACACGGGTGACGCGCGGATCGCCCTTGGTGACGGCGGCCTTCGCCGTCGGATCGCTCATGTTGGTGTACATGGAGCGGAATTTGAAAACATTGATGACTTCATTGTTGAAGCCATGGCGCTTCTGCTTGAAGAAAACAGGTCCTTCCGACGTCGCCTTCACGGCAATCGCCGTCGCGACCATGACGGGCCAGAGCAGGCAGAGTGCGATGATGGTGAAGAAGATGTCGAAAGCGCGTTTGGCAACGGAATCCCAGTCGCGGATCGGCTTCTTGAAGATGTCGAGCATCGGCACCGCGCCGACATGCGAATAGGCACGCGGGCGGAAACGCAGGCGATTGGCATGTGCGGCAAGGCGGATGTCGACTGGCAGCACCCAGAGCTTTTTCAAAAGTTCGAAGATGCGCGCTTCGGCAGAAAGCGGCAGTGCGATGATCAGCATATCGATGCGCGTCATCCGCACGAATTCGACGAGTTCGCTCACCGTGCCGAGCTTCGGATAGCCGGCGACCATGATCGGAGAGCGCTTCTCACCACGGTCGTCGAAGATGCCGCAGACACGGATGTCGTTATCCGCCTGCTGCTCCAGCATACGGATCAGTTCCTTGGCCGGCTCGCCGCCGCCGACGATGACGGCGCGGCGCTCCATGATACCGTTGCGCGCCCAGTTGCGCATGCCCTGTGCCACGAGGAAACGCTCGATAACCAGAAAGAGCGCTCCTGCAATAAACCAGATGCCGTAGGATTCCGCGGTTGCAGCGCTGAGACCGCGCAGAAGCGAGAAAGCGCCTGTTGTCAGCACGAAGATGATGGCGAATGCTGCGAAGGCACGCGGCAGATACCGGACGCGAGCTCTGAGAGCCGGAATGGAATAGGTATCGGCAAGCTGAAGCGCTACGACGGTCAACGCCGAAACGATTGCCGCCATGACGGCCCGCATCAGTATGCTGTCGCTGCCGTCGCCAGGCGCGAAATAGAAGGCGGCAAGGCCGATGACGAACTGTGTCAGGAATTCCAGCAGCCGCAACTGGCCGATGATGATCGTCGGCGAATAGGTTCCGTCTCGGAACTGTTCGGCGATCTGACGTGCATAGGGATTGATACCAGGCGTCTCGCCGGCAGCATGCCTGGAGGCGTCGTTGCGCGTCTCCGTATCGGAGACCTGCTTGCGCAGGGCTTCGACGTCGAACTGTCCGCTCTTTTCCAGCTTGTTCATGGGGCTTCATCGCTCGTTGATGTGAGCGGGATAACAGAAAGCCCCTAAGAAACATTTACGAGGCGGCCGGGATCGCCTGTGCCGCAGCGGGATTGACGAGTTCGCCGTAGAGTTTCAGCACTTCGCGCGCCATGACCGACGCGGAAAAGACCGATTTGACCGTGTCGGGAGAGGGCATGACCTTGTCGTGCCAGCCGGGTACCGTCAGTGCTTCCGCCATCACCCGCGCCAGATCGTCGGAATCTCCCGGTGCCACCAGTGCGGGACTATCGGCACCGAGCACCTCGGGAATACCGCCGACGCGCGACGCGATGACGGTCTTGCCGGCGCCGAGGCCCTCCAGAACGATATAGGGCATGGCTTCGGCGCGGGAGGGAACGACGAGGTTCTGCGCCATGGAGAAGGCATCCTTCACGCGCATGGCCGGCAGCATGCCGATGCGCTTGCCGAGGCCGCGCTCCACCATCATCTCGCGATAACGGTCGCGTTCCGGCCCGTCGCCGATCATCAGCGCCGAAAGCGGTCGGCCGAGCAGGCGCTCGGTCTTGGCGAAGGCATCGATGAAGAGATCCGGGCCTTTGAGGTCGCGCAGCATGCCGACATAAATGAAGTGCACGGCATCGGAGCGGGTCGGGATGTCTGAAAAGTCCCGCGCGCCGATGCCGTTATAGATCAGACGGTTGGTGACCCGCGGCCGCCCCACCTTGGTCGCATAGGTCTGGCGTTCATATTCGCAGATGAAGACGAGCGCATCGGTAAAATATTCCTGCAGCCGCTCCATGCGCAGCACGAACTGGCCGAGCATGGAGGCGCGGGAATAATGCAGGCTTCCGCCATGCGCGGTATAGAGGCGGGCTACGCGATACCTATTGACCCGCAAGGCTGAGCCGGCAAGTCGCGCAAGCACACCGCCCTTGGCGCCGTGTCCGTGCAGCACATCCGGCCGCAAACTCCTGATTTCCTTGAATGTGTTCCAGAGTACCATGGCATCAGCCGGGCTGATGGAGCGCCGTATCGGAATACGCGTCAGGCCGAGCGAAAGATAAGGACGGATATCGTCGAAGAGACGGTCTTCATATTCGCCGCCGGTCGAGCTGTCGCAGATGATGCCGATTTCGTGGCCCGCCCGGCTGTGTTCCTCCACCAGGTCGCGGACATGGCGGAAAATTCCGCCGACCGGCGACCGGAAGCAGTGAAGAATGCGGAGGGGCCTTTGTTCTTCCATAAGCTAGAAGAGCCGTTCACGAACATAGATCGTGTCACCGGCGATGATCGGGCCGGAAATATTGACGCGGCCCGTCAGCACCTGTCCGTTGATCTTGCGCGTGACGTCGACCATGCTCTGGTTGGCGCGGCTGGTGAAGCCGCCGGCAACTGCGATGGCGTTCTGCACGGTCATGCCGGGAACATAGGCATATTGGCCGGGCTGGCCGACTTCGCCCATGATGTAGACGGAGCGATAGCGGTCGACATCGATCGTGACATCAGGATCGCGAAGATATCCCTGCTGCAGCTTCTGCGCGATCTGGCCGGAAAGCTGCTGCAGGGTGCGGCCGCGGGCAGGGACCTGGCCGATAAGGGGGAACGCGATGTAACCGGCCTGATCCACCGTATAGGTATTGGTCAGCGTTGCCTGATCGAAGACGGTGATGCGCAGGCGGTCGCCGCTATCGAGCGAATAGGGCTGGATCGTCGCCTGGTTGAAGGCCTTCGGCGCCGGCCGATAGGTCGTGCAGCCCGCCAGTGCAGCCATCATGGCGACAAGGCTCATAGCCATCAAGGTCTTGGGCTGGACGAAGGGCATCCGCTTGCTCACAGGAAGATAAATCGGTCGAGCCGTTATCGATCTATTAGGGTTAATGCCCGGTAAAAAATCCGCCGATTTCCGCAATTCCTTTATCAGGAGCGTCTTGTTTGCGAGGGAATTGCCATTAACCGTTGAGTTACCATGGTCGTTTACGCTTGGGGCAGTTCGTATTGGAGTAATGAGTATGTCCCGCGTAGCGAGTGATCAGGATGTGGACATCGACCTCGGCCAGCTTGTGCGCGCGGTCTGGGCCCGTCGTCTGAGAATATTGACGATCACCGCATTGGGTGCGGCTGTCGCTTTTGCCGGCGCCAAGATAGTTTCACCGCAATATCGCAGCGAGACGCGTCTCCTTATCGAGCCGCGCGCTCCCGCATTCGCCAATACCCAGACAAACGACGCCAGTGCCGGGCCACTGCTCGACGAGTTGAATATCGCGAGCCAGGTGCAGATCCTGCAGTCGGCGGACCTTATCAAGCAGGTCATCAACAATCTGAAGCTCTATAATCTGCCGGAATTCGATGCGGCTGCGAACGGCTCTGCGCTCACCGATATCCTCGTGGCGCTGCACCTGAAGAAAAACCCGCTGGAAAATCCGCCGGAAGAGCGCGTTATCGACGCCTTCACTCAGCGCCTGCAAGTCTATCAGGTGCCGGGCTCGCGCGTCATCGGCATCACCTTCACCTCCAAGGATCCAAAACTCGCCGCCAGCATTCCGAATGCCATGGCGCAGGTCTACCTGGCTATCCAGAGTGGCGCCAAGCTCGACTCCAACACCGAAGCCACGCGCTGGCTCGAGCCGGAGATCGACAGCATGCGCCAGAAGGTGAGCGAGGCCGAGAAGAAGGTCGCCGATTACCGCACCACCCATGGCCTGCTGCAGACCAACGGCACCACGACGTTTACCGCGCAGCAGCTCAACGACATCTCCGTCGAGCTGACCCGCGTGCGCACCGACAAGGCGAATGCCGAGGCGAGGGCGCAGGCCGTGCGCAACGCGCTCTCTTCGGGCGAAGCCTCAGACACGCTAAGTGATATTATGTCGTCGCAGGCGATCCAGCGGCTGAAGGCGACGGAATCCGGCCTCCAATCGCAGATCTCCGACCTGCAGACGAGCCTGCTGAACAACCACCCGCGGCTGAAGAGCCTGCGCGCTCAGCTTGCCGATATCCGCGTGCAAATCCGCCAGGAAACGCAGAAGATCCTTGCCAGCATCGAGAACGAGACGAAGGTTGCCGATCTGCGCGAACAGGAATTGGAACAGCAGTCCGATACGCTGCAGGCCAACAGCGCCAGAGCAGGTGAGGACGGAGTGGGTCTCAACGCACTGGAGCGGGAGGCGAATGCCCAGCGCCAGCTTCTCGAAACCTACCTCGTCCGCTACCGCGAGGCCGCTTCCCGCGCCGACCGGAATTCCAGTCCTGCGGACGCCCGCATTGTTTCGAAGGCGATCGAGCAGGTCGATCCCTATTTCCCGAAGGTCGTGCCGATCGTCGTCGTTGCCGCAGTCGCAACACTCATCATGAGCGCGATTGTCATCATGCTCTCCGAACTCTTCAGCGGCCGTGCGCTGCGCCCGGTGGAAGCCCCCGATGTCGAGGACAGGGTCGAGGAAGAAGGGCAGGGCGACGCAGCACCCGTTCCCGCCTTGAAGGTCGCCAAACCGAGCATGCTGACGGCTGCCATTGATGAGGATGAGGAGCCGGAAGCCGAGCTGGTAGGGGAAGCGCCTGCCGACGACAACGAATTCTCCGTTTCGTCAGTCGCGCGTTATCTCACCGACTGCCGCGCTCCGCTTGCCGTATCCATATCTCCGAATGGTGACAATGGTTCGGCCGCGACCGTTGCCCTGGCGCGCGTGCTCGCCGATACCGGACGCCGCGTAATCGTGATCGACATGACCGGCTCCGGCTATCCAAGCGAACTGATGGCCGAGAACCAAGAGGCACTGGGCGTCACCGATCTTCTCTGCGGTGAGGCCGCCTTCGGCGAGACGATCCATGGCGACCGTATGTCCGATGCACATCTGATCCCGCAGGGTGTGAGCGATGTGCGCCACGCCATGCGGGGCGTCGACAGGCTTTCGCTACTGCTCGATGCTCTGACTTCGGCCTATGATATCGTCATTGTCGAATGTGGCGCGGCCGATGTCGCCGGTGTTTCGCGGCTGACGCGCAGCAAGGAAATCGAGATCATCCTGTCGCTGCCCGAGATCGACGAGGCTACTTTCGTCGGCATGATGCAGGATTTCCAGAGCGCCGGCTACGAGCGCGTCGTCCTGATGTCGGGTGGCGAAGAGGCTGCCATGCGCAGCCCCGCGCGTCACGCCGCCTGATCTTTAAATCTTTGTTTTACGCATGTCATTGTCGCAAAACCGCTGCACACTTTTGCGCGACATGCTTACCCGACCTTGGCACGGATATTTTGGGCGAATTTATAAAGGCCAGGGCGGGCCTTGATGAAGGCCTTGCCACGAGTGATTGCCCGGTGCGCCGTGCCGGCTGCGATGCCGATGCCGGAGATTGGCAGGACCACATCGTAATGGTCAGTTTCGACTGGCGCCCAGGAGCGCTTGTAGGTCTGGTCGCCGAGACCGAAATCGAAGAGCGCAACTCCCTGGCCGTGCAGACCTGATATCATCTGCCAGAAGAGGAATTCGCCGGGGCTTGCATCCGCAACCAGATCCTCGTCGATCGCGCCGAACTGGCAGATGACGTGGTCGCCCTTGCGGGAAATCCCCGACAGCGCGGCGATGCGTCCCTCATAGTCGCCCTTCAGGCGCAGGACGCGCATCTGCAGGCCGAAATTGTCGCCATTCCGCTTGTCGATCAGGCCGTGCAGGAAGGCCTTGGTTTCCGCATCCGCAAAGACATCGGGCAGGCCGAGCGAGGCGAAGCGGGCGCTTTTCAGACGGAAGAACATGTCGAGCAGTTCGTGTTGCTCCGAGGATGCTTCAGGCGCGATATAGTCGAAGCCGCCAACCGCCTCCAGCCGCCGGCTCTGCGCGCGGAATTTCTTGCGCCTGCTCTTGGCGTTCAACTGCTGCAGCGTCTTCTCGAACGTATCGAAGAGCGGAAGCTGATAGGCGTGGTTCTGGTTCTGCACCATGGGCAGGCCCGAGAGCATGTTGCGACGGCTGCGCCATTCCAGTGGAATATTTTGCAGAAGAAGCAGATCGGCCTTGCCGGCGAGTGCTGCACGAAGGCGGGCAGCAAGATGATGGCTGTCTACCGTATCGCTGTCTGCGGCAAAGTCCTGTGAGAACAGGCCGGTATTGATGTTGCTGTGGTCGGCGCCGATGAATTTGGCGATCCGCATGCCGCGTGAAGCGACAATTTCCACCGGCAGGATGAAGGCGGTGCGGTTGCCGCTGCTGCCACGCAGGATGGCGAGCGGACGGCGGAAAGCCGCCACCCAGGCGGCACACCAATCATAGCTCTGGTGCAGCGAGGAAAGGTTGTCACGCTCCAGCGCGCGCCATTCCTCTTCCAGGGGCTCCATCCTGTCGAAAAGCTGGATATCGAGTTCGGCCATGGCAAGTTTCACGCTGAGTTGCCGCAGCCGGGAAATGCCGGCTTCAGCTTGCGCCACAGCGTCGAACTTTTGTTCAGGAGCATCGAGCCTCTGCGTCTGCACGTATCTTTCTCCGATCGAGAGATTGCTGCAGAGGAAGGTAAGGCGGCCAGACGTATATTTGGTTTAACCGCCGCCCCTCAGTGAGGATTTCCACAAATCAGGGTTATTCCGTCGTTAATCGGCCCCTACCGCTGTCTCGGACCGGCCATCCACTTGATGATGACCATCGCCGGCAGCACCCAGAGCAGGCCGGTGAGCGCGAAGTAAAGGAGATGCCCCCACCAGGGCGCATTGCCGAGCGTCGCGACCGCGATCGTATTCGCCACGATCGCATAGAAAAGCACGAGGATGATGATCAGGATCGTGCCGATGAATTTGCGAAGGCGGACGGGCATCGTATAACTTTCGAACGGATGGGACTGAGCCGGCGCGACGGCATGCCGCAAAGGTTCGGGGCTTGTTTTGCATCAGCCGCTGGGGCAAATCAACTGCCGGATAAAAGGAGACATCATGGCCGTCGCGAACTTGAGCCCGGAGCAGGCGATCCGCACTGAAGTGCGCAGGCAGGATAACAATCGCCGCGCCGTGCGCATCTGGCTGGGTTTCGTGCTTTTGGCGCTCTTCTGTCTCGTGCTTGTGGGGGGTGCCACGCGGCTCACCAATTCCGGCCTTTCCATCACCGAATGGAAGCCGATCCACGGCGTCATCCCGCCGCTGAATGCCGCCGAATGGGAAGAGGAATTCAAGCTCTACCAGCGCATTCCCGAGTTCCAGCAGCTGAACAGCGACATGACGGTCGATCAGTTCAAGAGCATCTTCTGGTGGGAATGGGCGCACCGGCTGATTGCGCGCGGCATCGGCGTGATCTTCGCGCTGCCGCTGGTCTTTTTCTGGGTGACGGGCAGGATCGAGAAGCGCCTGCGCTGGCCGCTTGCCGGCATCCTGGCTCTGGGGGCCCTGCAGGGCTTCATCGGCTGGTGGATGGTCTCCTCCGGCCTGTCTGTGCGCACGGATGTCAGCCAGTACCGGCTTGCCACCCATCTCGTCATGGCCTGCCTGATATTTGCCTCCTGCATGTGGATCATGCGCGGGCTTTCGCCGCATTCCGATGATGCTGCCCCGACGAAGAATTCCCACCGCTGGGCGGCAGCGATCGCCATCTTCTCCCTCTTCCAGATCTATCTCGGCGCACTGGTCGCCGGCCTCGATGCCGGCTTTGCCTACAATACCTGGCCGCTGATGGACGGCGCCGTCGTGCCCGGCGATCTCTTCATCCAGCAGCCCTTCTGGATCAACCTCTTCGAGAACCCGAAGACGGTGCAGTTCATCCACCGCTTCGGCGCCTACACGCTGTTCGCCCTGGCCCTCATCAACATGGTGATCACGCTGCGCGCGGCTGCCTCGACCACCCATGCACGCCGCGCCGTGGTGCTCTTCGTGCTCGTCACGATCCAGGCGGCAATCGGCATCACCACGCTGCTGCTCGAGGTGCCGTTGCATTGGGGCCTGTTGCATCAGGCAGGTGCGTTGGTGGTATTCGGTTTTGCGGTCGCCAACTGGCGCGGCTATTACGGCGAATATCCCCGCGCAACTGTTATCGCCGAGCGCGACTGAGCAGGAATAGAGACGTCCTTATCCCCTGGCTCGCGGAAGAGTGAATGGGATCAATGCGATGCTCCTCGCATGGATTTGCCGTGACATGCTAGATTGTCGGCTTGGCGCATGGGCGATCCTATGAAGGGGGATGTTCACATGAACAGATTTCGTACATTCGTAATGGCCGGCGCTCTGATCACGCTTTCCGCAATCGCCTCGGGCTGTACATCGACGGGGAGATATGATTATGGCGAGGATACGTCCCTGAATCCGGCCTGCGCCGGCGGTTTCCGTCCCAGCGATAATCGGCCCTGCTCTTATTGAGCCAATAGGGCTCACCAAGTTCCGGTGAGCGCAGAGGCCGCCAGTAATAGCCCGGTCAGAATGTTTGCCAGGAACAGGCGGTAGTTCACCTCAGGACGGGCGAGATCGATGCGCCAGGTCTGCGAGGCAAGGTGTGCGGCAATCACGAGCATTCCGAACGCATAAGGCAAGGACATGCCCGACAGCCAGCCGCCGAGCGACCATGCGGCGATCGTCAAAGCGTAGAACAGGTCAATCATGAGCTTGCCATGCCGACCGAACAGGATCGCAGTAGATTTCAGGCCGAGGCTTCTGTCGTCCTTCACGTCGACATAGGCATAGACGGTATCGTAGCCAATCTGCCACGCGATGGCTCCAGCCCACATAAGCACGGCTCCGGCCGGAATATGGCCGGCAATTTCGGCCCAGGCCATGAGCATGCCCCAGTTGAACGCTGCGCCCAGCACTGCCTGCGGCCAATGGGTGAAGCGTTTGCAGAGCGGATAGACGAACACAAGCGGCAGAACGCAGAGGGCGACCAGCCGCGTATAGGGTGTCAGAAACAACAGGAGAGACGCCGCCAAGGCGAGCTCGACGGCCAGAAAGGTCAACGCCTGACTGACGCCGATCTGCCCGCTCGCCAGAGGCCGAAAACGGGTTCGCTCGACATGGCCGTCAAATTTCCGGTCCGCGATATCGTTGATCGTGGAGCCGGCGCTTCGCATCAGCAGGGCGCCAAGCGTGAAGACGGCTAGCTGCCGGATATCGGGCAGGCCATGGGCGGCCTGAAACAGCGCCGCCCAGCATGGAAACAGCGTCAGCCATATTCCGACTGGACGATCGAGCCGCGCGAGCCTTGTGTAAGGTCGCCATGCGCCCGGCAACAGCCGGTCCACCCAGTCACCCTGATGAATATCGCTCAAGTCCGGGCGGTTTAATGTGTTCATGGCGTGATCCGGATATTTTCGAAAATTCTCAATGAAAGCAGTTATTTCGTGCCTTGGATTGGCTGTCGCAGAATAGAGGCTTTCGGTGGCATTGCAATGATCGTCCCGTCTCAGGCAAACCCATTTAGCCTGCGTGAGAGAGGATATTCAGCAGCTTGCCGGTGGGGTCGCGAATATAGAAACGCCGTACGCCCCAGGGCTCGTCGGCTGGCCCGTAGACGATCCGATGCCCACCCGTCACAGCGCGCTGATGGACCTCGTCCACATCATCGACCTCGATCGAAATGTCGGGCACTGCGGTTCCCGATCCACCCTCCGTTGCAATACCGATCTGGGTGATTGCGCGCCTGTCGGATGCAAGGGTGACGATCCAGCCATGATCCATGACGATGTCGAGATCGAACAGCCCGGAATAGAAATTGCGCACGTCTTCGATGGAAGCGGCGGCGATATTCGGAACGATGCGCAGCACTGTCATGGTGTTCCTCCCTAGAGCGCCGTGCGTCCATTCGGACGCACTAAGGACGCTCTAACTCTTGGAATCTACGCATCAGGCTTTCCGAAAATCGTTCCGATTTTCGGGCCGATGCTGTAGGCGTGAAGAGAAATAGCACTTGGTCGATCTGCGGAACAGTTCAGGCCCTGTCTGCCGAACTGTTCCGCATCTCATAATCCCAGGACCTCAGATGCTCGCCTGCAGCCCATAGAGATTGGCATAAATGCCGCCGCTCTCCATCAGCCTGTCATGATTGCCTTCTTCGACGATACCGTCGCCGGTGAGCACCAGAATGCGGTCGGCGTGGCGGATCGTCGAAAGGCGATGGGCGATCACCAACGTCGTGCGTCCCTTGGCGAGCGTCAGGAAGGCCTTCTGCACGGCCCGCTCGCTTTCATTGTCGAGCGCGCTCGTCGCCTCATCGAAAATGAGGATGGCAGGGTTCTTGAGGAAGGCGCGAGCGATTGTCAGCCGCTGGCGCTGCCCGCCAGACAGCTTCACGCCGCGCTGGCCGATATCGGTCTGATAGCCCTGCGGCAACGCCATGATGAACTCATGCGCATGGGCAGCACGGGCTGCGGCCTCCACCTCTTCGTCTGTCGCATCCGGTCGGCCGTAACGCAGGTTTTCCGCCACAGTTCCGGCGAAGAGATAGACATCCTGCTGCACCACGCCGAGGTGCCGGCGCAGCGAGGCGAGCGTCACATCACGGATATCGGTGCCATCGACTTCGATCGAGCCGCCGGTGACATCATAGAAGCGGGGCAGCAGCGCGCAGAGCGTGCTTTTCCCCACGCCGGAGGGGCCGACGAGTGCCACGAATTCGCCGGGGCGGATGGTCAGCGACAGGTTGCTGAGCACGTCCGCTCCGTCCTCATAGCTGAAATCGACATTCGAGAGCCGGATCTCTCCCTTCGGGGTATGCAACGCATGAGCCGAAGGTCGATCCACGACGTCTGGGTCGATCTCCAGTATCTCCATGGCCCGCACGAAGCCCGTATAGCCCTCCTGCCAGAGCCGGGCGAGGTTGGCCATCCGCTTGACCGGATCGACGAGGACGCCGACGCAGAGCAGGAAGGTCAGGAGATCGGCAATGGTGAGTTCCGCCGCAAGGATGCGCAATCCGCCGAGGATGACGACCAGAAGCGTAATGATCTGGGCGAAGGTCTCGGCACCAGCGGAAAACCAGGCTTCGCTGCGGTAGCCATCGGCGCGACTTTCGAGGAAGCGCCTGTTCAGGGCGGCAAAGCGTTTCCGCTCCAGATCCTCGTTGGCGAAGGACTGGACGACGCGGATGCCGGCCAGCGCATCCTCGACCCTTTCGTTGACGGCGGCGATTTCCTGCTTGCTCGCCTCGAGGGCACGGTTCATGCGCCTGTTGAAGTGCAGCGCATAAGCCACGGCAAAAGGCGTCAGCAGGAGGATCAGAAATGCCAGTTGCGGGTCGATGAAGAACAGGACTGCCATCGCCCCGCTATATTTGAGAATAGCGATCAGAAGGTCTTCCGGCCCGTGATGGAAAAGTTCTCCCAGCCAGAACGAATCGCCAACGATGCGGCTCATCAATTGGCCGGTGCGGTGCCGGTCGTAGAAGCCGAAGGAGAGTTTCTGGCAGTGGTCGAACAGTTCCTGCCGGATATGCGCCTCGATATGCGCACCCATCATATGGCCGCGATAATCGACGAAGAAGATCGCACCTGTCTCGGCTGCCACGATGGCCAGCATGACGCCGCCCATGCCGAGGATCTGCCAATAGGCCGAAGCCGAATCGGCGAGCCCGATGAGATGGCTCATGACGATGTTGGCGCAGAGCGGCAACGCTACTGCGGCAGCAGCAACGACGACGGCACAGGCAGTATCGGCCATGAGCAGCGGAAGATGCGGCCGGAAGTAGGACAGGAACTTGCGCAGGCGCAGCCGGCGCCTGTCGTGGGATTGCGATGCTGTTGAGAAGCTGCGGTTAAGACGCGGCGGGTTTTTCCTCGCGCGTGAAAGCAAACTGGACATGAAGACGGATATCCTGAGTGTTGATCTTGTTCTTCTGGTTGCTCAGGATCGTTTTCATGAGTGCCTCCCATCGGCGTGAAACAGGGGCTGCGCGCCGTTCAAGCAGCACGGCCTTGCTGACAGCGTGCCGCTTTTACCGCAAAACGCAGCGAAAAGCGACAGTCTTTTGCTTTGGCGCATGACGGCAATAGGCTTGGGCGAGGTCTTCGGGCCATTTCCACTTACGGATCCGGCCCGCTGATTTCCTCCTGCAAGCGCTCGAAAGCTGTTGGAAATAGCGTGGCGGGCGGACTGTAGGGATTGGAGAAGGCGTAGATGAAGAAGAGGATGATGCCGGTAAAAACACCGAAGATCGATAATAGCAGCAGGTTGCGGCCATCAGGCGGATAAGGGTAGTAACCGATGGCGGTAAAGATCACCCCCGAAACCGCCGCAAACCAGAAGATCAGGCTGATGGAATCGGTACCGCTGTTTTCCCGCCGGTCTCGGGATTCCGAGATCGTATGGATTTCATCGAGCATGTGGCCGCGCAGGCTCTGCTGTTTGGCACTGACGGGAGCCAGTTCGAGAATTTTCAGATAGGCGTTGTTCCATTGATCCCAGGCCGCCGAAGAGAGTTCGCCGGTTCGCCCGAGTTCGTTCCATTCCTGCTCGATGACGATGCGCACATAATCTTTCAGGGCTTTCTGGATTGGCGCCTGCGCCTCCGGGCCATAGCGCTCGGCATCATAGAAGACATCGCCGACCGCATTGCTTTCCACCGCGCTTTCCGTTCGCAGCGCCTGGTATTCGATCATTTCCTGCGCAAAAACGAGAGCGAGGATGAGGGCATGCAGGCTGGCGATGCGGGTGATGACTGAACTTGCCAGCTCCCTGTCGCGCCCGCCCGGGTCACCGCCCATGAGCAGATGCATGAAATAATAGGCCGCAAGCACCGTTGCGGTCGTGCCTCCAATGATGGCAATGCCGATCAGAACCGACGCCATTTAGCTCCCCTCACATGGGGGAGTGTAAGGCTTTCATAGCAGGCGGGCAATCGTGTCGGGGACTAACGAAGCAGACTGTCGAAGACAGGCATGCCACCGATCGCCGAGGCCGCGATCAGGATGTAGCAGGTCATGCGGAAGGTGCTCTCCTTGGCGAGGCCGAAGAGCTTTGAGCCGCCCCAGAGGCCGACGGCATAGGCGGGCAGCGTGACGATGGTGAGCGCGAAGACCGTGGAGACGAACAGCCCGCCGAAATAATAGCCCACGAAGCTGAAGACGGTGGAGATCGAGAAGTAGAGGATGACGTTCGAGCGCACGCGCGTGAAATTGCTCTTGCCACCGAGCCAGTAGGCGACGACAGGCGGCCCGCCGAGCTGTGCCGCGCCGCTGAAGAGACCGGCAATGAGGCCGATCGCCGCGCTGAGCGGAGCGACCGGCTTGCCATGATAGCGCCAGCCGGAGACAAGCAGCACCAATAGGCAGATGGCGATCGCCGAGATGATCCAGCGCAACAAAAGCGGGTCCATAAGCGCCAAAACCGCCGTTCCGGCCGGAACACCGAGGGCGGCACCTGCTGCCATCGTGAAGACCTCGCGCCTGTCCGCCCCGCGCCATGCGGCGGGGATCATGCCGAGCGTCGCAAGCCCGTCGATGACGAGCAGCACAGGGGAGGTGAGCTTCGGCCCGATGACGGCGCCGGCAAGCGGAATGAAGATGAGTGCTGCGCCGAAACCGGAGAAGCCGCGAGCGAGCCCGGCGACGAAAGCAAATATGATCAGCGAGGAGATGCCGTGATCGGGGAGAGCGGCATCAAACCAGGCGCGCAGGCCGGCCATCAGCGCTTACAGCGTCATCGATCGGGGCTCCGTATCTCGGGAAGAGACAGGGCGGAAGGCCCTGTCTTAACGCAGGCGCCTGATAACAGGCAATTGCTGGGCGTTATACGCCAAGCATCAGGTCCATGTTCTGCACGGCGGCGCCCGAAGCGCCCTTGCCGAGATTGTCATAGACGGCGACGAGCAGCGCCTGCGCGATATCGTCATTGGCAAAGACGTGCAGGCGCATGCGGTTGGTGTTGTTGTAGATTTCCGGGTTGAGTTCCGGCGTGCGCTCCGATACCTCTAAGGGAGCGACCTCGACGAAACCCTTGATGCCGGCATAATAGTCGGCGATCGCGGCATGCAGGTCAGCACCCTTCGGCACCTTGGGCAGATGCGAGAGCTGCAGCGGCACGGTCACGACCATGCCCTGCGCGAAATTGCCGACGACTGGTTGGAAGAAGGGCACGCGTCCAAGCTTGGCGTAGCGCTGCAGCTCTGGCAGGTGCTTGTGCTTGAAACTCAGCCCATAGGGCATGTATTCAGGCGCATCCTCGCCCTTGGCGACATAATCCTCGATCATCGTGCGGCCGCCGCCGGTGTAACCGGAAATGCCGTTGACCGTGACCGGGAAATCGGCCGGTACGAGGCCGGCTTCGATCAGCGGGCGCAGCGTGGCGATCGGGCCTTGCGGCCAGCAGCCGGGATTGGCGACGCGCTTGGCCGAGGCGATGGCGCCGGCCTGCTCCTTGCTCATTTCCGGAAAGCCATAGGCCCAGCCTTCGGCGACGCGATGCGCCGTAGAAGCGTCGATAACCTTCGTACCGTCGTTCTCGATCAGGCTGACGCTTTCCTTGGCCGCATCGTCAGGCAGGCAGAGTATGGCAATATCGGCCTCGTTGAGCAGTGCAGCACGCACCGCCTTGTCCTTCCGGCTTTCGGTCGGGATAGACAGCAGCTCAAGATCGCGGCGCTCCGCCAGACGCTCGCGGATCTGCAGACCCGTCGTTCCAGCCTCGCCATCGATGAAGATCTTTGCTGCCATGATTATCCTGCACTTTCAGTGAGTTCTGGTTGTTTCCGGAATCAGTTTGCCATGAAGTTGAATCAATTTGATAACAGCAGTCATCCTGCCGTCGCGCGCCGTTCGGCGTGGAGGCCCAGCATATACATTGCGACCGTCGCCCCCGCAATGGCGGTGATGTCGGCATGGTCATAGGGCGGAGAGACTTCGACGACGTCGGCGCCGCGGATGTCGAGTTGCTTCAGTCGCTGCAGCACGGAGAGGATCTTCGCACTGGAAGGACCGCCGGCGACCGGGGTGCCGGTGCCGGGCGCAAAGGCCGGGTCCAGGCAGTCGATATCGAAGGTCAGGTAGGCAGGCGAACCCTTCGTATGCGCGATGATCATCGATGCGATGTCCGTCGCACTCATTTCCTCGACCTGATGGCCGTAGAGAAGATGGATACCGAAATCCTCTGGCGCATGAGTGCGGATGCCGATCTGGATCGAGCGGTCAGGATCGATGAGACCGGCGCGGACCGCACGGGCCACGAAGGAGCCGTGGTCGATGCGGCGCTCGTCGTCCAGCCAGGTGTCCTGATGCGCGTCGAACTGCACGAGCGCCAGCGGGCCGTGGCGATCGACATGCGCCTTCAAGAGCGGCCAGGTGACATAGTGGTCGCCGCCGAGGGTCAGCAGGAAGGCGCCGCTGTCGAGAATGGCGCTCGCCTGCCGCTCGATGGCTGCGGGCGTGTCCTGATGGTTGCCGTAGTCGAGCAGGCAGTCGCCGTAGTCGATGACGGCCATCTCGGCGAAGAGATCGCGCTGGAACGGATATTGCGGATCATTGTCGAAGATTGCGGAAGCCCGGCGGATCGCCTGCGGCCCGAAACGCGTGCCCGGCCGGTTGGAGGTCGCGGCATCGAAAGGAATGCCCCATACGACGGCATCGGCTCCTGTCAGATCCTTGGTGAAGCGGCGGCGCATGAAGGAAAGCGCGCCGGCAAAGGTCGGGTCGGAGGCAGCCGATGTCAGGCTCTGTGCCGTGAAGGCATGGTCGATGGTCTTATTCGCCATGGGAGGCTCCTTCCTCTGCGGTAAATTCGTAAGCGCGTTCTACCCGCGCAATGCGAACCTTATATTGCTTGTACCAGCGCTTGCGGCCGAGCTGCTGGGCGGCAAGATGGTTTGCCACCTGTTTCCACGCCTTCAGGCTTTCCTCGTCGGCCCAGTAGGAATTGGTGATGCCGAAGCCATCGGCATCCCGCGCGCTTTCGGCCCCGAGACAGCCCGGCTGCTGCAGCGCCAGTTCCGCCATCCGGTCGGCCATCGCGCCGTAACCATTGTCGCCCTCGGTACGAACAGAGGAGAAGGTCACGACGTAATAGGGCGGTTCGGGCGTGGTGGCGAAGGGCGAGGGCTGGGTGGAGGACATGCTCGGATTCCTTGTCTCTATAGGAAGGGGTAGGCGAGCTTCCGACAGATTTCAAGCTAAGGCGGCGGATCTTCTCCGCCGCCCTTTGATCTCAGCAGTGAGCGCGGATATGGCGCAACGCAAGTAGAGTGACGATACCCATCAACGCGCAATAGCCGGCGAGCGGCCATGCCGTATTGCCATCCAATAGCAGCACGAAGAGCGTACCGACGCAGCCGACGATCAGGCTTTCGATGCAGAAATAGAGCGCAACCGCCGTTCCGGCTGTTTGGCCAAAGGCCGCCAGCGCACCGTTCGCTGTGACTGCGGTCGTCAGCACGATGCCGACGGCAATCACCCACATCGGCAGGACGAAGCTGGCGAATGAGGGAGCAAGCAACACGTCACCGAGACCGAGGAGCAATGCGCCCACAAGAAGCAGGCCCATGCCGCGGGCAAGGCTGCCGGCCATTCCCCATCGCGCGACGAAGCGGCCGGCGAAGCGTGCGGACATGATCATCACCGCTGCGGCCGTTGCGAAGGAAAGGCTGAAGGCGAGACCGGAAAAGCCGGCATGATCGATCAGCACACGAGGTGCAGTGGAAAAGAACACGAAGAAGGCTCCCATCGCCGCGCTGAAGCCAATCGTGTAGGTCCAGAAATGCGCATTCGTCAGGATCGCGCGCATGCTGATCGTGACATTGGCCGCCGCCGCAGGTCTCGTTTCGTGCCAGCCTCTAAATGCATTGAGGGTTGCCGCAAGCATCAGTCCGCCGAGCAGCAGGAAGATGGCACGCCACCCGGCATGATCGGCAATCAATGCACCGGCGATCGGTCCGAGCGCCGGCACGAAGGAGAGGATCGCGCCAAGCAGGCTGTAGATGACGGCGCCTTCCGGCCTTACGGCATAGACATCGCGAACCGTTGCAAAGGTCGCCACAAGTGCTGCCGACGCGCCGGCCGCCTGCAGCAGACGCAGCACGACGAACAGTGCGGCCGACGACGTGGCTGCGAGCAGCAGCGAAGAGGCCGCAAACAGCAGCGCGCCGCCAAGCAGCACCGGGCGGCGGCCGATCCGGTCAGACAGAGGGCCGAAGAGCATCTGTCCGGCGCCGAGGATCAGCATGTAGAGGCTGAGCGTCAGTTGAACGACTGTCGCCGATGTGCCGAGTGCTTCAGGCATCGTCGGGACGACGGGGAGATAGATATCCATGGCAAGCGAGGC
Source organism: Rhizobium sp. 01T444 (assembly GCF_056398305.1). Classification (NCBI taxonomy): domain Bacteria; kingdom Pseudomonadati; phylum Pseudomonadota; class Alphaproteobacteria; order Hyphomicrobiales; family Rhizobiaceae; genus Rhizobium; species Rhizobium sp. 01T444. The sequence goes on along the minus strand of NZ_JBFTPD010000016.1, from coordinate 119,781 downwards.
CAGGATATCGAAGGGCGCCAGAAGCAGCAGCGCTGCCGGCAGGGAGCAAGTCCAGTTCCTGTTTTGGGAAGGCATAGGTATTCATCCGCTCGAATGAGTTCATCCGTCGGCGATCTGCCTTCTCATCGCAGTCTGGATTGATCGGACAGATGCCGCAACAACTTCAAAAGGTTGCTGCGGCCTATCTGTCTGCGGACGGGGTGGCTCCCATGTGAGGTCCTGTCTTGTCCGATTTGAAACCTGATGCGGCTTTAGCAGCCGGCAGTACCGGCGACAATAGGTGAGTGTGGCGCGTTGACTTCGCAAACCGCTTCCAAGAAGCTGCGCCGACGGAACCAGGAAGGAGCCACGGGCAATGTTCGACCACATTTCAATCGGGGTAAAAAGCCTCGATAGATCGCGCCAGTTTTACGATGCGGTACTTGCGCCGCTCGGCTATGAGCGTCTGTCGAATTTCGACGGAACGATGGGATACGGCGCCGAGAGGCCTGCCTTCTGGGTGAGTGAAGTAGAGCGCCCGGTGCCGGCCGATCGCGGCTCTGGACTGCATTTCTGCTTCGTCGCCACGAGTGAGGAGGCCGTCAATGCCTTTTATGCCGCAGCACTTGCCAATGGCGGAGAGGACAATGGTGCGCCGGGCATCCGTCCCGACTACAGCCAGTTCTATTATGCCGCCTTTATCATCGATCCTGATGGATATCGGCTTGAGGCTTTCTTCAACAAGCCCGAATAAACGAAAAGGCCGGGCGAAAACCCGGCCTTTCCATGAAAGCATGTCCGAAAGCGATTAGCGCTTCGAGAACTGGAACGAACGGCGGGCCTTGGCCTTACCGTACTTCTTACGTTCGACGACGCGGCTGTCGCGGGTCAGGAAGCCACCCTTCTTCAGCACCGAGCGCAGGCCCGGTTCGAAGTAGGTGAGGGCCTTCGAAAGACCGTGGCGAACGGCACCGGCCTGGCCGGAAAGACCGCCGCCGGCAACGGTTGCTACGATGTCGAACTGGCCGTCGCGGGCAGCAGCAACGATCGGCTGGCGCAGGATCATCTGCAGAACCGGACGAGCGAAGTATTCCGCAAATTCCTTGCCGTTGACGATGATCTTGCCGGAGCCCGGCTTGACCCAGACGCGGGCAACAGCATTCTTGCGCTTACCGGTCGCGTAGGAGCGGCCAAGCGAGTCGACCTTGCGGACGTGAGCCGGAGCAGCAGCAGCTACTTCAGACGACGTGCCGAGATCCTTCAGGGAAGAGAGGTCAGCCACTATCAGGCGCTCCTTACGTTCTTCTTGTTCAGCGAGGCGACGTCGAGGACGGACGGCTGCTGGGCTTCGTGGGGATGGTTCGGGCCGGAGTAGACGCGCAGGTTCTTCATCTGGCGACGGCCGAGCGGGCCGCGGGGAACCATGCGCTCAACAGCCTTCTCGAGGACACGCTCCGGGAAGCGGCCTTCGATGATCTGGCGAGCCGTACGCTCCTTGATACTGCCGGCATAACCGGTGTGCCAGTAGTAAACCTTGTCGGAATACTTCTTGCCGGTGAAAACGACCTTGTCGGCGTTGATGACGATAACGTTGTCGCCGTCGTCAACGTGAGGCGTGAAAGTTGCCTTGTGCTTGCCGCGCAGACGCATAGCGATAACGGAAGCGAGACGGCCAACGACGAGCCCTTCGGCGTCGATGACGACCCACTTCTTCTCCACCTCTGCAGGCTTCTGGGAGAAGGTTGCCATAATTGTTACTCTCTCTTGGATCCCCATGCCCGAAGGCGAGGGGCGTTTCTTGTTGCTTGGTTGGTCGGCCGTAAGACAGACCAAAAAGAAAGCAGCCCGCAAAGGCTGCATTTCCGGTGCGGCTTATAGCGACAATCGATTAGCCGGTCAATACAAGCCATTTTGACGATCGGAAAAATAAGTAAATAAAAACAATATCTTAACAGTGCGGTATGTGAATACCCCATCTTAGGGTGCCTGAAAACAGGAAGTTTCGCCCTTCAAGGCCGTCGCATTGCGGTATTCGGCTCGAAATCGCCCCACCCTTGTGGCACAAAAGCGGGATTTAGACAGCACACAGGAACATGCAATGGCCGAGATCGTATCCTTCCGCAAGGACAACAACAATTCAGGCGAGGGCGCCCTCGTGCTCCGTCAGCTTTCCGGCGGCATATTGCGCCTGACGCTCAACAATCCGCCGGCCAATGTTCTGTCGATATCGACAATGGAAACGCTGATGGGCGAGCTGCAGGGTGCAGCCGAGGACGAGGACGTCCGCATCGTCGTCATCGCTTCGACCGGCAATATCTTTTCCGCCGGTCATGACCTCAAGGAGCTGACCGCTCATCGCGCCGACGAGGACGAAGGTGTCGCCTTCTTCGAAGAGGCCTTTGCGCTGGCCGCCGATCTGATGCTGGAGATCAATCGCTTGCCAAAGCCGGTCATCGCCGAGATCGACGGACTCGCGACCGCAGCGGGCTGCCAACTCGTCGCGAGCTGCGATCTCGCGATCTGCACGGATACGTCCACCTTCTGCACGCCAGGCGTTAATATCGGGCTTTTCTGCTCGACGCCGGCTGTCGCCGTTTCGCGCGCCGCCCACCGCAAGCAGGCGATGGAGATGTTGCTGACGGGCGAGACGATCGACGCCTCAACTGCAAAGGATTTCGGTCTGGTCAACCGTATCGTGCCGAAGCAGTACCTCACGCAGGTGGTCAACAAATACGCTTCCGTCATCGCCTCGAAGTCGCCGCAGGCGCTGAGGATCGGCAAGGAAACCTTTTACAAGCAGCTCGAAATGCCCGTCGCGGAAGCCTATGATTATGCCGCAAGCGTGATGGTCGACAGCATGCTGACCGATGATGCGCAAGAGGGCATCGGCGCCTTCCTTGGCAAGCGCACGCCCGAATGGAAGGGCGAGTGATCAGGCAAGTTTCAGGATCAGCCCGCCGAGCGCGATGATGATGCCGGCGAGGTAACGCCAGATGCTGGCTTTTTCCTTCAGCACCAGAACCGAGATGACAAGCGCAAACAGGATGGCGGTTTCCCGCAGCGCCGCCACCGTCGCAACCGGAGCCTTCGTCATCGCCCAGAGCGCCAACCCGTAGGAGGCAATCGAGCCCGCCCCGCCGATCAGCCCGCGCCACCAGTTGCGCCTGACGTGAGTGGCGACAGTCAACAGACCGCGCTGTGAAAGCGCCCAGGCAAAGAGCAGAACCGGCGGCAGAAGCGACATCCACAGCGTGTAGGAAATCGCATTGCCCGAAAGCCGTGCGCCGATGCCGTCCACATAGGTATAGGTGGCGATGACGCAGGCGTTGATGAGCGCCAGCATGATCGCGTGACGGCTGCCGTGGCGGGCTTCGAAGGCGAGCGTCAGGATGCCAACGCAGATCGTCATGGTTCCGACAAGCGCTCCACCCGTCAGATGCTCTCCCAGGATGAAGCCGCTGGTGGCGACGATGAGCAGGGGCGCGCCGCCACGCATCAGCGGATAGACCAGGCCGATATCGCCGGCCCTGTAGGCGGCGGCGACCAGCTGGAAATAGGCAAATTGCAGGATGGCGGAAGCGCCGATGAAGGGCCAGGCCTGTGGCTGCGGCAGGGGGAGCAACGGTAGGAAAGGTAGCGAGGCGACAGCGCCGCCTGCAGAGATCAGCGCCGCATCAAGCGATTTGTCCTTGCCGGCTTTGATGATGGCATTCCATGTCGCATGCAGAAGAGCACCGAAAAGGACGAGAAGAAGAACATCGAGGGGCAAGGTGGATGGTCCAGGAGCAGTGCAACAAAATTGGGGAAAACATCACAGCTTTCCCGTTTGAACCTGCCTTGAAATAACAACCTGGGTTTGCGTGATTTGCCCCGGAAGGTGTACTCCGCACGGTCGAATTTTCAATAGCATGGATTGATCAGGTGAACAATTGCCCATCGTTGTAGCAATTTCTGCGTGCGCTCGAAATACGTTCAATTACGCTCAGCTCACACAACTATGAGATGTCGCTAATGGACGCATGAACATATCGTGATCAAATTATGTATGAAAGGTGAAATTCATCTGTAGAAAGAGAGTGTCGACAATCCTATGATGCTGAAATATAGACATTATTCTATAACTTTGAAATGATTATAAATTAACAACCGGGAGAGGTGTCGCCGATATTTTGTATCCCTAGATTGATCGTCCGATCCTTTCGCAGGTGCGAAAGGATCGATAATATTCACAATTCCGAATAAATGCAGAGTTAGAGACTATAGTGTGGAATGAACAGCATCCCGTCCAGGTTGTCGATATTCTGGCAGTTCAGCACCCGGCACTTGGGGTTGTCCTTGGAAGGAATGCTCGTCCATTCCGCATAATCGGTCGCGTCGCAATAGTAGCTGTTGCGGACATAGCGGTCGTAGAGAGGAAGGCCGCGCGGCGAGGTATAGCGAAAGATGACGGCGCCTTCGTTGTGGATCGCCGCCCGCACGCTCTGGCAGCTCATGGCAAGCGGATTGTAGCGTGAGATCGCAAGCGTCGGCGAGGCAGCTAGCACGAGCGCGAGCGCAAGGATTATTTTTTTCATGGCATAATTTCTCCCTGATATTTCCGGCACCTATATATACGTCGAAACGAGCCGCCCGGTTTCAATGAATCGCGACTGTCAAATCCGCCTCCTGCGGCACCAGACCGGAGACACCAGATATGGATCATGATGCCTACGCCGACGACTATCTTTCCGGCATTCTGAAATCCGTCAAAACCATCGCGCTGACGGGGGCTTCGCCCAATCCGGCCCGGCCGAGCAATGGTGTCATGGGCTATCTCCTGTCGCGCGGATACAAGGTCATTCCCGTCAATCCGGGGCAGGCGGGCAAGCAGATCCAGGGCCAGACCGTTTACCCACGTCTCGCCGACATTCCCGAACCGGTCGACATGGTCGATGTCTTCCGCGCATCCGAATATCTTGATGGGGTGGTGGACGAAGCGCTGGCACTCGAGCCCCGCCCGCAGGTTGTGTGGGCGCAGCTCGGCGTAAGCGACGACGCGGCCGCCRCCAAGGCCGAAGCCGGCGGCATCAAGGTCGTCATGAACCGTTGCCCGGCGATCGAGTATCCGCGTCTTTTTGGTTGACGCGGTCGGGCAGAACGGATTTTCCTCGGAACGCGCCGCGGTTGAAAAAGATCGCGGTTAACTTTCACATTCGAGCGGCTATGATCGCGCCCGTCAACAATTGTACGGGAGGACGACATGGCCAAAAACGATCCGGGATTCAACACGCTGGCAATCCATGCGGGCGCGCAGCCCGATCCGGCGACCGGCGCGCGGATTACACCGATCTACCAGACGACGGCCTTCGTCTTCAACGATTCCGACCATGCCGCAGCCCTTTTCGGCCTGCAGCAGTTCGGCAATATCTATAGCCGCATCATGAACCCCACCCAGGCGGTTCTGGAGGAACGCGTCGCGGCCCTTGAAGGCGGCACGGCAGCGCTCGCCGTCGCCTCAGGCCATGCCGCGCAGATGATCGTCTTCCACACGCTGATGCGTCCCGGCGAGAATTTTGTCGCCGCCCGCCGCCTCTATGGCGGCTCGATCAACCAGTTCGGCCATGCCTTCGAGAATTTCGGCTGGCAGGTGCGCTGGGCCGATTCCGACGACCCTGATGATTTCCAGAGCAAGATCGATGACAAGACGCGGGCGATCTTCATCGAGAGCCTTGCCAATCCCGGCGGCACCTTCGTCGATATCGCCGCGATCGCCGAAATCGCCCATCGCCACGATCTGCCGCTGATCGTCGACAACACCATGGCGACACCCTATCTCATCCGGCCGATCGAACATGGCGCCGATATCGTCGTGCATTCGCTGACCAAGTTCCTCGGCGGTCATGGCAATTCCATGGGCGGCATCATCATCGATGGCGGCACCTTCGACTGGTCGAAGACCGGCAACTATCCGATGCTCTCCAGCCCGCGGCCGGAATATAATGGCGTTGTCCTGCACCAGACCTTCGGCAATTTTGCTTTCGCGATCGCCTGCCGCGTGCTCGGCCTGCGCGACCTCGGCCCGGCCCTCTCGCCCTTCAACGCCTTCCTGATCCTGACCGGCATCGAGACGCTGCCGCTGCGCATGCAGCGCCATAGCGACAATGCGATTGATGTGGCCAAATGGCTGAAGGCCCATTCCAAGATCGCCTGGGTGAATTATGCCGGCTTGGAGGATGACCCGAACCACGCCCTGCAGCAGCGCTACTCGCCCAAGGGAGCAGGCTCGGTCTTCACCTTCGGCGTCAGGGGCGGCTACGAGGCCGGCAAGGCGCTGGTCGAAGGGCTGGAGCTTTTCTCGCATCTTGCCAATATCGGCGACACGCGCTCCCTGGTGATCCACCCGGCGTCCACTACGCACCGGCAGTTGACGGATGAGCAGAGGATTGCGGCCGGCGCTGGGCCTGATGTCGTGCGCCTCTCCGTCGGCATCGAAGACGTTAAGGATATCATCGCCGATCTCGAACAGTCGCTGTCGAAGATCTGACTGCGGATCGCTTCATATTCGCTCATCATCCAGTCAATTGCCTGACTTCCATCGAACATCATCGACATCGCCTCTATTGGTTTGCGTATCGTAGAGATGAGAGACTTCAACATGGAAAGAAGACAGGACGGGCGAAACAGATCATTGCAGGCCACAGCTGTAGTCGCGGACGGGGTAGGTCACCTTGATGTCGAACGGCGCTGGTCCCGGAAAGACATGCCCCAATCCCGCATCGCCATCAGCACGGGCGCGAGGGTCTGCCCGAACTCGGTCAAGGAATATTCCACACGGGGAGGGACCTCCGCGAAGACCTTGCGGGTGACGATCCCGTCGGCCTCGAGTTCGCGCAGCTGCATCGTGAGCGAACGCTGGCTCGGGTCTCCCACCAGGCGGCGTAGCTCGCCGAACCGACGCGGGCCGTCGAGGAGACGGTAGATGATCATCGGCTTCCACTTGCCGCCTGTGACATCCACGGTGATCTCGACCGGACATTTATAATCGACGTCCATCCTGCGCTCCAATAGTGTACTTTGTATCCCTATAAGCAAAACTATTGCCTACTTGCAAGTTCGCGTGTGTCGCACCTAGCTGGAAGCGAGCTTTTTGTGAGAGGTGCGTTATGCGAGCTGCGTTCTACGAAAGACAAGGGACTGCGAGAGAAGTGCTGACCATCGGCGAACTTCCCGATCCGCAACCCGGGGCCGGGGAAGTCCGGGTCAGGGTTCTCGCGTCGGGCATCAATCCTTCCGACATCAAGACGAGAACCGGATTTGGCGGAAAGGCGATGCCGTTCCGGAGGATCGTCCCGCACCAGGATGGAGCGGGCATCATCGACCGCGTCGGTCCCGGCGTGCCCGACGCCCGTATCGGCGAGCGGGTGTGGGTCTATATGGCGCAGACGGGCAGGGCGTTTGGTACCGCGGCGGAGTTCGTTTTGGTACCGTCCGGGCAGGCTGTCGGACTTGCTGCCAACGTGTCGTTCGAGACCGGAGCATCGCTCGGAGTCCCTGCGATGACTGCGCATCGATGCCTGTTCGCCGATGGGGACCTGCGCGGCAAGCGGGTTCTCGTCCAGGGAGGCGCGGGTTCGGTTGGCAACGCCGCCATTCTTCTCGCCAAGTGGGCCGGGGCAKGGGTGGCGGCGACTGTCAGTCGAGACGAACAGGCGGACGTCGCGCGTGCGGCAGGGGCCGATCTCGTCATCAACAGGTATAGGGAGGATGTCGCGCAGGCGGTGAGATCGGCAACCGACGGCCGGGGCGTCAACCGTATTGTCGACGTGGACATCACCGCCAATATTGACACCGCAGTCGCTTGTCTCGCGCGTGACGGCGTTGTCTCGGCCTATTCCACGGAGTCGCCGCAAGCCACGCTCTCGATCCCCTTCTTCCCCGCGCTGCTCGGTGGCTTCGCTTTCCGTTTCGTCTACGTCTACACCATGCCGGAACCAGCGATGCGGGAAGCGGCCGAGGAAGTCTCTGCCTGCGCGGCTTCGGGAGCCTACGTTCCGAAGATCGCGGTGACGCTCGTGCTGGATCAGATCGCCGAGGCGCATGAACTGCAGGATAGCGGCAAGATTGTCGGAAAGATTCTGATCGGCTTTTGATCTGCCGGCTGGGCCAAGGACGCCTTAACGGCGGAGGGTGCCCAGTACTCGTCCGTGGCCAACTGGGAGCCCCATGTCGTCGTTGATGGCCGCCTCATCACCGGCCAGAACCCTGCCTCGGCGAGACCGCTGGCAAAGGAACCGGTCGCCGCCTTGAAAAAGCTGGCGTAAGCCGATGAAGTAGACGGCGCCAGTACGTCGATCCGTTGTGGCAGGCGGGCAATCGAGTTGTTCGGAGGACAGTCTGGAAGCGTGGACCGCTTCCAGACTGTCCTTGTTGAGCGACTGCGTTAACGCGATCACGAAGGCCTGACGTTACTGCAGGCGCTCCTTCTTGGCACCGGTCGCGGCCAGTCGGCCTCGTCAGACCAGCTTGATCGTGACGTCGATATTTCCGCGCGTTGCCTTCGAGTACGGGCAAATCTGATGCGCCTCGTCGATCAGCGATTGGGCGACGTCGCGCTCTACGCCTGGAATGCCGACGTTAAGGCGAGCGGTCAGCGAGTAGCCGTCAGTGTCGGACAGGTTGAGATCGACTTCGGCATCGATCGTGACGTCACCGCCGAGCGTGATGTGCTTCTTCTTCACGATGAGCCCGATGGCACTCTCGAAGCAAGCCGACCAGCCTGCTGCGAAGAGCTGCTCGGGATTGGTGCCGATGCGCGCCGTGCCCGGTACGCCGAGCCTTACATCGAGACGCCCGTCGGAACTGCGGGCGACACCGTGTTCGCGACCGCCGGTGACGTGTGTCTTTGCGGTGTAGAGGACTTTGGGGTTCATTTTCTGGTCCATGACGCACTCCTTTTTGCTTTCGTTGCGGATGCCCCTGTTGGGCGGGTGTTTACTTCTTCGGTCAGGCGTCGGCGACGTCTATGACCGCTGGCGAATGCCGTGGGCGCCAAGGACGGCCATTCGGCCGACCTCCTTCAGCTCTCGATACGGCCGGTTACGCCGCCGGTGCCATGTTCTGCATGGCCGCCAATGCTCCGAGGATTTGCTCGGTCGTCACGATGGCGCTGGCGTAGTTCGGCATGTTGATTTCCAGCGCCGCATGCATCATCTCGTCGGAATAGTCGGCGACCGCGTCCTTCACGACCGTCACGTCGTATCCAAGCTCGGCTGCGAAGCGGACCGTTGCCTCGATGCAGGTATGCGCGATCAGGCCGATGACGATCAGTCTGTGGATGCCCCGCCTTTTGAGCTGGTTGTCGAGGTCGGTGTTGGCAAAGCCGCTGGAGCACCAATGCTCCGATGCCACGACCTCGCCCGCAGCAGGAACGAACTCCGCCTTGAATTCTCCGCCCCAGGTGCCGAACTCGAAGGTCTTGCGCTTCCAGGCCAGCTTCTGAATAGGGGCGATATACTTCCAGTTCTCATAGTCGCCTTCGCGAAAGCGGTGGTGCATCGCGAAGAAGACGGGGAGTTTGACCTGCCGTGCCGCCTTGAGAATCTGCTCCATGTGCGGGACGCAATTGTTGGCCTCGGCGACCGCCTGTATGCGCGGCCAGATCTTGCCTCCTTCGGAAATGAAGTCGTTATACGGGTCGACCACCAGAAGCCCGGTAATGCCGTGTTCGTAGGACAGTTCGGTCATCGCATCCTCCTTTGGCGCTTAGGCGGCTCTCGACGATGACTGGTTACGAAGCGCAAAGCGCTCGATGCTCGCTGCAAAGAGCGGCGTCTCACCCTTGTTATGGGCGATCGACATCGGCTGGCGCTGCGTGCGGAACACCTCGAAGGGGATGCCCTGCCGATCCAGGTTCGCCAACATTTCGTCGGTGGCGAAGGACTGGACGCGGTTGGTGAACTCGCAGCGGTCCTTGTCGATTGCCTTGACGCTCAATTCCCAGGTCACATGGATGGTCACGCGGCCGGTCGGCGTGAAGACGTCGGAGTCTGAATCGAGGATCAGATGATCCTTCTCTCCGAGCGTCTCGACATAGTGCTGGACCATCAGGCTGCCGCCGATCGTCTCGACGTTGATCGACATGCGCGTGCCGTCAGGCGCGGTCGTAAAGCCGGCGGCGATATGGGCTGGCGAGCAGGACTGATATTCCTTCTCCGGCAGTGTGAAGCACCAGTTGGGAATGTCGATCTTCTCGATCGGCGCATTGATGATGGCGGTGAAGCTGGAATCGACGATCTGATTGTCGCGCATTGTCTGTCTCCTTCTTCGATAAGGGGTTGAGATCGCTGTGTCGGGCGGCGCGCACCGCGCCGCCCTGTTGTCAGATCGATTTGCGAAGCGGCTTGAACGCGGCGCGCAGATCTTCGGTCAGGAACATGGGTTGCTCCCAGGCTGCGAAGTGGCCACCCTTGGATGGGCGGTTGTAGAAGATGAGCTGCGGATAGGCCTTCTCGGCCCAGCTCTTCGGAGCCTGGTAAATCTCGTCGGGGAAGGCGCTGACCGCGACCGGTATCTTGATGCCGCGCGGATCGAAGAAACCGCCGGAGGGGAAGTGGGCGTTGTCCCAATAAAGCCGGCCGGAAGAGATTGCGGTGTTCGTCAGCCAGTAGAGCGTGACGTTGTCGAGGATATCGTCCTTCGAAAGCCCTTCCTGTTTTCCGTCGAAGACGCGGGCGATCATGTCATAGCTGCGGATGTCATGATCGAGCATCCAGGCGGCAAGGCCGATCGGGGAGTCGACGATGCCATAGAGCGTCTGCGGCCGGTTGTTCATCTCGATCGCATAACCGAGGCCGTTCTTGTAAAAATCGTCGAGCTGCTCATAGGCGCGCTTTTCATCGGCCGAGAGGCTGTCGGGTGCGGGGGCGCCTGACGACAGCAGCTTGGCAATATCGGCAGGTACGGTGGCCGCCATGTTGGTGTGGATGCCGAGAAGGCCGGCCGGTTCCTGCACCGCCATCAGTTCGGTGACGGCATTGCCCCAGTCACCGCCTTGGGCGACATACTTCGTGTAACCGAGACGCTGCATGAGCGCGGCCCAGGCCTTGGCGATGCGCGGCGGATTCCAGCCCGGCTCAGTCGGCTTGCCGGAGAAACCATAGCCGGGAAGCGAGGGAATGACGACATGGAAGGCGTCTTCGGCGCTGCCGCCATGCGCTGTCGGATCGGTCAGTGGCCCGATGATCTTCAATTGCTCGATGATCGATCCCGGCCAGCCATGGGTGATGATGATCGGCAGCGCATTCTCGTGCTTGGACTTCACATGGATGAAGTGGATGTCCAGCCCATCGATCTTCGTGATGAACTGCGGGTAGGAGTTGAGCTTCGCTTCGACCTTGCGCCAATCGTAGTTCTTGGCCCAGTGGTCGGCGAGCTTCTTGATGGTGGAGAGCTGAACGCCCTGCGAGTGGTCGCTCACCGTCTCGCGATCCGGCCAGCGTGTGGCGGCGACGCGGCGATGGAGGTCTTTGAGGGTTTCGTTCGGAAAATGAACGTGGAACGGCTTGATCGCCTCATCGGCTGTGGCAGCAAGCAGATGGGAAGGCAGAAGCGCGCCTGAACTTGCAACCGCCACGCCCAGGGAGGCGGCGGCGAGAAAACGGCGGCGGTCCTGGTCGATTGCATCAGCGACTTCGGTCTTGATCATGGCTTTCTCCTCGGGGATCAGGATGTTGCAGTTGCACGTTTGTGCTGACCGAAACCTACTGCCGTATGCCGAGAAGCGCCCGTTATGCGTTGTTAGCTGTTGTCAGGAGACGAAAGCGGAGCATGTTAACAACAGCCGATATTCGCGCATCGACTGTTTTTCTCCCGTTTCAATACCTTCGGGTAGTGGCACGGATCGAACTGCTGGACTAATGTCCGCCAGCGCACAGACGTCGGCCAGAGGGATGAGCCATGGCGATCGTAGCAGTCGGGGATATCAAGGGAATTCGCTTCGGACCGTTCAAGCTGGCGGTAGGCGAAAGGCTTCTGAGCAGGGAGGGTGTCCCTGTGGAACTGGGCGGACGTGCCCTCGACATTCTTGTAGCGCTCGTGACATCCCCAAATGAAATCGTCAGCAAGAAGGAGCTGATGGACAGGGTCTGGCCCGACGCCCTCGTCGAGGAAGGCAGCCTTCGCTTCCATATGGCCGGGCTACGCAAGGCCCTCGGCGATGGCCAGGACGGCGCGCGCTACATCACCACGATTGCGGGGAGGGGCTACTGCTTCGTCGCACCCACTGTCGCCGTGTTGCCCGATCATCGCGATAGCCCGCTCGTCGAGGACGTGTTTCCGCATGCGAACCTTCCTCCACGGCTCGCCCGAATGGTCGGCCGTGACGTCGATGTCATGAAGCTGGGCGCACAACTGACGGATTCCCGGCTCGTCACGATCGTCGGCCCGGGCGGAGTGGGAAAGACGACCGTCGCGATTGCTGCAGCCCATCAGGCCGCCGAGGTTTTTGCCGGACACGTGCTGTTCGTTGATCTCGGCGTGGTCGCCGATCCGAAACTTGCTGCGACGACGATCGCTGCCCTGCTCGGACTTCCGGTCCAGGCCGAAGACGCGACACCCGATGTGATGCGGTTTCTCAGGGACAAACGCCTTCTCCTGATCCTCGATACCTGTGAGCACCTGGTGGAAACGGTCGCCACCATTGCTTCGTCCATTCTGGACGCCGCACCACAGGTGCATATCATTGCGACGAGCCGTGAGGCGCTGCGCATCGACAGCGAGCGCATCTACAGGTTGGATGCTTTGGGATATCCACCGGAAGTCAATGAAGCGCCGTCCGCAGCCGTTCAGCAATATCCGGCAGCGCAGCTTTTCGTCGAACGTGCGATAGCCAGCGGTGCCCAACTCGACGGAAACGAGGCCGAAGCTGCAATTGTCTGCGACATATGCCGAAAGCTCGACGGGGTCGCCCTGGCCATCGAACTCGCCGCCAGACGCGTCGAGGCCTATGGTTTGGAGCAGACCGCAGCATTGCTCGATCAAAGGCTGACACACCTGTGGCAGGGTTTGCGGACAGCCCCGCCGCGCCAGCAAACGCTGCAGGCCACCCTCGACTGGAGCTATGGGCTTCTGTCCGAAACCGAACGTGCGGTGCTGCGCAGGCTCGCGGTGTTCGTGGGAAATTTTCCACTCGATGCTGCTTTGGAGGTGGTGACGAACGACACGCTCGATCGTGCTTCGGTTTTTGCGGCTATCGACAATCTAGTGGAAAAGTCGATGGTGGCCGCCCGCCCGATCGGTGCCATGATGCGTTACCGGCTTCTCGACACCACGCGCGCCTACGTGATCGAACTCGGCAGGGACGACGAGTGGCAGGAACTGGCGAGGCGGCACGCAGCCTATTGCCGCCTTTGGTTCGAACAGAACGGCAGCGAGTGGACGTCGCTCTCGACCCCCTTGGAGCGAGCGCCGCACTTCAATGCAGTCGATAACGTTCGCAGCGCACTTGAATGGTGTTTTGGAGAGAACGGCGACACATCGCTCGGGGTCGGCCTTGTCGCCTCCGTTGCTCCTGTCTTCCGTGCGATGGGCTTGCTGCCGGAGTGCCAACGATGGACGGAGCGCGCACTCCAGTCGCTGGACGATGCCACCCGTGGCACGAGCGAGGAGATGCAGCTCCAGGCGGCATTCGGAGTATCGATGATGTTCATGCGAGGCCACAACGAGATGTCGGCTGCCGCGCTGAACAGGAGTCTGGAGATAGCCGAAGCGCGCGGCGACGACCTCAATGCCGCAAGACTGCTGGGACCGATCCACTTCTTCCATCTGCGCAGCGGCGAGTTCAGGCTATGCGTGGAATACGCCGAGCGCTGCACCGAGATCGCCGATCGAATAGGCGATCCTGCGGCGACCACGCTATCCAGGGCTCTTCTCGGCCTCTCTTACTGTCTGGTCGGGCGCCTCGCTGAAGCACATGCGACGCTGAAACCCGTTGTCGAGCCCGCTCTTTCGCCAGCCAGCAAGCAGATGCATTACGGCTTCGATCACTACACCTGGGCCAGGATAGGCTGGTCGACAAATCTCTGGCTGGAAGGCCATACCGACCGGGCTCGCGCGGTGATCCGCCAATGCTTCAAGGATGCGGAGACGATGCGCCATCCCGTATCCTTCGCGATCTCGCTGAGTTCGATCGCGACGCTTCTGTGGATCGGCGATTTCGACGTGGCGGAGGAACACTTGGTTTCCTTCATCGCCCGCGCGGAGACCCAGGCTTTCGGCCCATATCTCTCCATGGGGCATGCTTACAAGGCCGAGATCGCGATACGGCGGGGTGACTTCGAAGCCGGCGTTACGGCGCTGCGTAAACAGCTGGAGGATCTTCACGCCACACGCTTCGAACTCTTCACAGTGCGGTTCCACTTCGTTCTCATCATGGGCCTTCTGGCCGGCGGGCGATCTGCCGAAGCATGGGAACTCGCAGAGGAAACCGAGCAGCTGATCGAGGAAAAGGGCTACTATTCCTACCTTCCGGAGCTTCTGCGGCTGAGGGGCTGCATTCTTTTGGCTGCACCAGGACTGAGCCACATGGATGCAGAGACCTGTTTTACGTTGTCATTGGACGTGAGCCGCAGGCAAGGCGCTGGCGCCTGGGAAATCCGGGCGGCAACTGATCTGGCGAGGCTCTGGACGGAGCATGGGCGGACCGAGGAAGCCGATGGGCTGCTTCGACCCGTTTATGAGCGGCTGACGGAGGGGAGGGACACGCCCGCTCTTCGTGCGGCCGCGCAGGCGCTCGCGCAAGCCGGCTGAGAGGCACGGAGCGCGCTGTAATTGCAGCGATCTTTTATTGGTGGTGACGGATTTGGCGTGAAGGCGGCCAAGCCGATCATTCGCGGAAATTGCCGGACATGGTGGCTGCTATCATCCCTAAAATCGTTTGATTTCAATGAGAAGTCTGTCAAAGCTATGTGACGGACTACACCTGAGGAAAAGCCTTCATGTTTTTGCTTTCCGTCGCCGCCATCTGGGCGGTGGCCGCCATCACGCCAGGTCCGAACTTCCTCATCGTCGTCCGGACGGCGCTGGAGGGTTCGCGAAGCGCGGCAGTGGCCGTCATCGCTGGCGTCATCCTAGGCACCTTCTGCTGGGGGCTCGCCGGCTGGCTCGGCATCAGCGCACTCTTTGCGGCCGCACCTTTCGCCTATCTGTTCCTGAAGGTCGCCGGCGGGCTCTATCTCTGCTTCCTCGGTGCAAAGCTCGTCTGGAGCACCTGGCGCAAGGCGGGCAGTGGAGAGCCGCAAGCCGTGCGGGCAGGGATCGGCCCGAAGCAGGCTTTCTATTCGGGGCTCGCAACCAACCTCGCCAATCCGAAATCGGCCTTCTTCGTCGCCTCGCTCTTTGCGGCGACGCTGCCGGCCGAGCATAGCTGGATGCAGGGTGCTGCTGCCGTCGCCACGATGGTTCTGGTCTCCTCGCTCTGGTACTCGTTCGTGCTGACAGTATTGCGCAACCCTGCCGTTGCAGGCGTCTATGCGCGCGGCCGTAGAACACTTGACGCCGCGGCCGGCGTCATCTTCATGGGCTTCGGCCTGAAACTTCTGACCTCAGCGCGATAACCATGGCAAACATGATCTCCTTCGATATCGACAGCGTCGAACCGGAAGTCGGCGCTCCCGCCGCCGAGCGCATCATTTCCGGCAATCCGCAATTCCGCACCTGGAACCTGGAGGAGGCCGAGGGCGGCCTATATTCCGGCATCTGGGAGGCAACGCCTGGCAAGTGGCGGATCGTCTATGAGGAGTGGGAATATTTCAGCCTGCTCTCCGGCCATTCGATCGTGACCGAGGATGGCGGTGAGCCGGTTCATCTGAAGGCGGGCGACCGGATAATCCTCAGGCCAGGCTTTAAAGGAACCTGGGAAGTCGTTGAAACGACTCGCAAGGATTATGTGATCAAGGTCTAAAAAGCTGCCCGGATGGATGGCTTTTGATCATTCTCGTTAATAGTGTCTACATCATCAAATGATAGATCTTATCTGCAGCGCATTGCGGACATGATGTCTCCTGCCGTCACCATAGACATGGCCTTGCAATTCATCTTTTCGGGATTGGCATGTCGTCGAATCTTGCAGGTAGGCACGTTCGAACCCAAACGTCTTCCATCATTGCGACAACCATCTTCTTCCTCGTCGTCGCTCTCGTGCTGACGGGCCTCATGGCCCATGTCGTCGCCACGATGAACCGGTCTGCAAACAAGATCGATGATGCCAGGGCCACGCGCGCTGCCCGTGCAGCGATCTCGGCCTTTGCCAATCGTTTGAGCGCGACAACCACGGACAACGCCGTATGGGATGATGCCTATAAAGCGATCTCATCTCCTGACGCCACGGATTGGGCCTATGAGAACTGGGGCAAGACCACAGCGGATTATCCGCTCTATGACGGCGCGGTCGTGATCGGCCCCGACCGCTCTTCGGTCATCTCCGCATATGCCAAAGGCAAGCCCTTCCAGCCTAGTGCTTCTTTCGGCGAAGCTTTTTACCAGCAGATCGACAAAGCTGCTGAATCCGGACAGGCGCCGGTGGTCAATTTCATCCGAACCGAAACGGGCATCGCGCTGATCGTGTCACAGGCAATCCAGCCTTTCACCGCAGAAGGCGAGCTTCCGAAGCTGAGTGTGCTGAGCCTCTACAAGGATCTCACGTCGGAGGTTCTCGACACTTTTTCGGACGAGCATGAACTCGAAGGGCTGCGCCTCGCCGCCGCGCCCGAGTCGGGCCTGCTGAACACACCGATCACGGACATAGGAGGTGGCGTCATAGGCCATCTTGTCTGGCCCAGCAAAGCGCCCGGAACCGCCGTGTTTCACGAAGTCTATCCTTACGTCGCGGCTGCTGTCATCATCCTTGCGATGTTTCTGGGTGGTGTTCTGCTGGTGGGTGCAGCAGAGGCGCGCCGCCWGCGCCAATTGGCGCAAGCGGCGATTTTCGAAGCGAACCACGATAGCCTGAGCGGCCTGTTGAACAGGCACGGGCTTCTCGCACTGCTGGAAGAGCTGGAAGATACCGATGTTGCGCCACCCCGGCTCTATCTGGTCGATCTCGATGGATTCAAGGCTGTCAACGACGCCTGGGGGCATGCGGTAGGGGATGACCTGATCCGGATCGTCTCGAACGCCCTGATCGCCTGTCACCCTGAAGTCGTTGCGGCCGCCCGGCTGGGAGGCGACGAGTTTGCGCTGGTGCAGATTGGAACCGCCGCGCGTGGGGAGATAGAAGAGACTATTCTGGCGCTGTTCACCGAGCCCTTCAAAATCGAAGGGCGAACGATCGAAGTTGGCGCAAGCATCGGAGCTGCCGCACGTGACGGAGACGTACCGCCTTTGGAGCTTCTCCGCAGGGCGGATATGGCGCTCTATCGTGCCAAGGCAAACGGCAGAGGCCGGGCGATCGAATACGACCCGGAGCTGGATCTGGAACGCCAGAGGGTCGCCGAAATGGAAGCTTTGTTGAAGAGCGCCATTAGCAATGGTGCGATCGAAGCCTTTTTCCAGCCTCTCGTCTCTGCTGCGACAGGTGCTGTTACTGGTCTTGAAGCGCTAGCGCGTTGGCGAGTTCCAACAGGGAACATAAGCCCTGAGATTTTCATCCCGCTCGCCGAAAGGTGCGGCCTCATCGATGCGCTCGGCGCTCATATGCTGAAAACATCGATCGGGCATGCCAAGAACTGGCCTGGCCTGTCATTGTCGGTGAACGTTTCGCCGGTCCAACTCTGCAATCCGGAATTCGCCGCCGAAGTGATCTCGCTTCTGCAGGAGCTCGATTTCGATCCGAAGCGTTTGACATTGGAGATCACGGAAGGCGTCCTGATGACAAATCCGGAACAGGCCCGCAGGTCGATAGATCACCTCAAACAGGTCGGTATAAAATTCGCGCTTGATGACTTTGGCTGCGGCTATGCAAGCATCGGCGCATTGCGGCAGTTCGGGTTTGATCGCATGAAGATCGACCGTTCGCTCGTATCCGCTCTCGACCAAGCCTCGAATGGCGCCGATGTTCTGAGAGCCACCATCTCCCTGGCGACCGCTCTGCAGATTCCCGTGACAGCTGAAGGTATCGAGAATACGCGCCAGGCGGCGATCCTGCGTGAGGCCGGCTGCGACCAGCTGCAGGGCTATCTGATCGGAAAACCTATGTCGGCACTCGAGATATCCAGCAAGCTTCAAGAGCTTGCCGCATAGATTGCGGCAGCACACTCGGGTGGTCGTCCGGTCCTCGGAGCATTTTGGCGTCTGAAAACGACATTTTCACGCATTGCTGCGGCAATCGACCGCAGCCCTGCGGCAATAGGGCCGCACCTCATTTACGAAGGCTTTGTCAGCGCGCGATTCACTAGGAAAGTCAGTGACTTCAGCGACTTATGCACAGCGTTGCATTTCATGTCACCCGTCACAAACTGTCATCAAACTGTAATAATAGACGCCTAGCCGCCTTCCCGTGACGAGGAAATTCAGCGCCCCTGACAGTGGACACCCCCTCCATGGCGCCGAGCCTCGTCGTCCTTTCGTTCCATCAGGGAAGAGTCGCAAATGCTCACCAAGAAACTTCTTTCGGCCTGCCTCGGCGCCGGCCTGGTTGCCGCTCTGGCAGTCTCGGCCTCCGCTGCCGATATTACCGGCGCTGGTTCGACCTTCGTCTATCCGGTTCTTTCGAAGTGGTCGGCAGACTACAACAAGGAAACCGGCGACAAGCTGAACTACCAGTCGATCGGTTCGGGCGGCGGTATCGCCCAGATCAAGGCTGCAACGGTTGACTTCGGCGCTTCCGACGCCCCGCTCAAGCCGGAAGATCTGACGGCTGGCGGCTTTGGCCAGTTCCCGCTCGTTGTCGGCGGCATCGTTCCCGTCATCAACGTCAAGGGCATCAAATCAGGCGAACTGAAGCTCTCCGGCAAGGTCCTCGCTGACATTTACCTCGGCAACGTCACCAAGTGGAACGACAAGGCCATCGCCGATCTGAACCCGGGCCTGAAGCTGCCCGACAGCCAGATCGCAGTTGTTCACCGTTCGGACGGCTCGGGCACCTCCTTCAACTGGACCAACTTCTTCTCCAAGGTAAACCCGGACTGGAAGTCGAAGGTTGGTGAAGGCACTGCCGTTAACTGGCCGGTCGGCATCGGCGGCAAGGGCAACGAAGGCGTTGCTGCTTACGTTACCCGCGTCAAGGACTCGATCGGTTACGTCGAATACGCCTACGCCCTGCAGAACAAGCTGCCCTACGTTCTCATCCAGAACGCTGCCGGCCAGTATCCGAAGCCGAACGCTGAAAGCTTCTCGGCTGCCGCTGCAAGCGCAGAATGGGGCAAGGCTCAGGACTTCTACCTGATCATGACCAACGCTCCGGGCGAAAAGGCCTGGCCGATCACGGCAACCACCTGGGCCATCATGTACAAGGAGCCGAAGGACGCTGAACGCTCCAAGGCTGCTTTCTCCTTCTTCAAGTGGGCTCTCGAAAAGGGCCAGAAGGAAGCTTCCTCGCTCGATTACGTTCCGCTTCCGGACACGCTCGTGAAGCAGATCGAAGATTACTGGACGGCCTCTTTCAAGAGCTGATCCTGACGAAACTGCGGTCGGGGCGGAAAGCCAAGCTTTCTGCCCCGAATGCCTTTGACACCCCCTCAAAGCAGCAGAGCGTACGGATATGAGCGAAGCATTGGCATCGCTGCCCGCCGACACCGCGGGCGTGAAGCGCCGCGACGGCGCCGCAGGCGATCGGATTTTTTATTGGATAGTTTTGGGCTGCGGCCTGTTTGTTCTCGCCGCTCTGCTGGCAGCGGCGATCTCCATGGCCATGGGCGGGCTTCTTGCCTTCCGCACCTTCGGCTTCGGCTTCCTGACCGGCACCGAATGGGATCCGGTTGCTCAGCAATTCGCAGGTCTCGTGCCGATCTACGGCACGCTGGTCACCTCGGCACTCGCCATGATCATCGGCGTTCCCGTTAGCCTCGGCATCGCGGTTTTCATTACCGAAGTTGCGCCGCGCTCCATCCGCGGACCGATCGGCGGTGCCATCGAGCTTCTCGCCGGCATCCCCTCGATCATTTACGGCATGTGGGGTCTTTTCACCTTTGCTCCGTTCATGTCGGATTACATCCAGCCGGTGCTCATCGACTGGCTGGGTCCGATCCCGCTGATCGGTGCGCTGTTTTCGGGTGCCCCGCTCGGCATCGGCATGCTGACCTCAGGCATCGTGCTGGCGATCATGATCATCCCCTTCATCTCGTCGGTCATGCGTGACGTCTTCCTAGTCGTCCCCGCGCAGCTGAAGGAATCGGCCTATGCGCTTGGTTCGACAAAGTGGGAAGTGGTGCGCGACATCGTCATTCCGCACACCCGCACTGCCGTTGTCGGTGGCATCTTCCTTGGTCTCGGCCGCGCGCTCGGCGAGACCATGGCGGTCACCTTCGTCCTCGGCAACACCCATAACATTGCCGTGTCGCTGATGGAGCCCGGCACCTCGATTGCCGCGACGCTCGCCAATGAGTTTGCCGAGGCTTCGGACGACCTCTACCGGTCGTCGGTGGCAGCACTTGGCCTCATCCTCTTCGTTGTCACCTTCATCGTTCTGGCGGCCGCCAAACTCATGCTGGTGCGTATGGCAAAGCAGAGGGGGGAATAATCATGGCTACCTATTCGGGCTCCCTCTACCGCCGCCGCCAGATCGGCAGCGCAATCGCGCTGACGCTCTGCGGCATCGCCACCGTACTCGGCCTGGTCTTTCTGGTGTGGATACTCTGGACGACGCTGGTCCACGGTCTGTCTGCGCTGAGCCCCAGCCTTCTCACGGAAATGACACCGCCGCCCGGCGAAGACGGCGGCGGTCTCGCCAACGCGTTCATGGGCAGCCTGCTGATGGTCGTTCTCGCCGTTGTGATCGGTACACCGATCGGCGTGCTCGCCGGCACCTACCTGTCGGAATTCGCCCGCGGCAAGAAGCTCGGCGAGGCCATCCGCTTCGTCAACGATATCCTGCTCTCTGCGCCGTCGATCATCATCGGCTTGTTCGTCTATGAAGTGGTCGTCCGTCCGACCTCACGCTTCTCCGGCTTTGCCGGCGGCATCGCGCTCGCCTTCATCTTCCTGCCGGTCGTGGTGCGCACGACCGACGAGATGCTGAGGCTGGTTCCCGATGTCATGCGTGAGGCAGCCCTTTCGCTCGGCATTCCGCGCTGGAAGGTCACTCTCAACGTCCTCTATCGTGCCGCCTCCACGGGTATCCTCACCGGTATCCTGCTTGCGATCGCCCGCATTTCGGGCGAAACCGCGCCGCTCCTCTTCACGGCTCTGAACAATCAGTATTGGAGCCTGGATATGTCGCAGCCGATGGCGAACATTCCCGTCGTCATCTTCCAGTTTGCCATGAGCCCCTATGAGCAATGGCAGAATCTTGCATGGGCCGGTGCCTTCGTGATGACGGCCGTCGTTCTAATCCTGAGCGTCGTATCGCGCTCCGTCCTGAACCGAAAAGGTGGGAAATGATGCTTCAGTCTGCAGACACTATCGATACTGCCAGCAAGCTGGAAAAGCCGATGGCGAGAGATAAGATCTCCCTCGAGAAAGTCAATTTCTATTACGGCGACGCCCACGCGATCAAGGATGTGAGCCTGAGCTTCCCGGAGCGCCAGGTCTCGGCCCTGATCGGTCCGTCCGGCTGCGGCAAGTCCACCCTGCTGCGCATCCTGAACCGCATCTACATGCTGTATCCGAAGATGCGCGCCACCGGCTCGATCAAGCTCGACGGCAAGAACATCCTCGACCCGAGCTTCTCGATGAATGAACTGCGCGCCCGCGTCGGCATGGTGTTCCAGAAGCCGGTGCCGTTCCCGATGTCGATCTATGACAACATCGCCTATGGCATTCGCCACCACGAGCGCCTCAACAAGGCCGATATGGACGTGCGCGTCGAGCAGGCGCTGCGTCAGGCCGCTCTCTGGGATGAGGTGAAGGACAAGCTGAAGGGCAGCGGCCTCGGCCTTTCGGGCGGCCAGCAGCAGCGTCTTTGCATCGCCCGCGGCGTGGCGCTGCGTCCGGAGGTGCTGCTTCTCGACGAGCCGACCTCGGCCCTCGACCCGATCTCGACTGCCAAGGTCGAAGAGCTGGTCGCGCAGTTGAAGGGCGAGTTCACGATCGTCATCGTCACTCACAACATGCAGCAGGCAAGCCGCATCTCTGACAACACAGCCTTCATGTATCTGGGCGAATTGATCGAATACGGCCCGACCGCGCAGATCTTCCAGTCTCCGAAGGTCAAGCGTACGGAAGACTACATCACCGGCCGTTACGGCTGATGCGATATTTCCTCGCGGAACAGAAACGGCCGGCACGCGATGAGCTTGCCGGCCGTTTTCGTTTCCGAGTGTCGGATATGAAGGCTTACCAGACGAGATCCAGGCGATCGAGCCCGTGGAAGTGGTAGACGTCCTTGACGACGGGCGTCTTGGCAAGTTTGAGCCCCGGCAGGCGCTTGAACAGTATCGGCAGCACGACGTTGAGCTCCAGCCGCGCCAGCGGCGCGCCGATGCAGAAATGGATGCCGGCGCCGAATGAGAGATTGGGTGCCTCGTTGCGGTCGGGCTTGAAGGTGAGGGGATCGCTGAATTTCGCTGGATCGTGATTGGCGGCGGCCAGGATCATGCTCACCTTGTCGCCGCGCTTGAACGCGATGCCGTCGATCTCGGCGGGCTCGAGCGCCCAGCGCTGGAAGATGTGGACGGGCGCGCAGATGCGCAGTGACTCCTCGACGGTGCGCTCGGTGGCGGTTTCGTCGCGGAAAAGCTCAGCCGGGTTGTAGCCGCTATCCAGAATGATGCGCACCGAATTGCCGATCTGGTGGACCGTCGCTTCATGGCCGGCATTGAGCAGCACGATGGTCGTCGAGATGAGCTCGTCTTCCGTCAGGTACTGGCCCTTGTGCTCGGTATGGATCATATGTGTCAGCAGGTCGTCACGCGGTTCGGACCGGCGCACGGCAATGACCGTCTTCACATAATCGGAAAATTCCCGTGCCGCCTGCTCCGCAGCATCTTCGTCTGCACGGGTGCGCCCGAACATATACATGCGCACATAGGCATGTGACCACTTGAGGAGCTGCGGCCCCATTTCCTCGGGAATGCCGATCATGCGGGCGATCATCGTCACCGGGATGATATCGGCAAAGGCCGAAAGCAGCTCGACTTCGCCCTTGTCGGCAAAGGCGTCGATCAGCCTGTTGGTAAGTTCTTCGATTTCCGGCTTCATCTTCTCGACATGGCGCGAGACGAAGGCGCGGTTGACGAGGGTGCGCAGCCGCGTGTGTTCCGGCGGCTCCAGCTCCAGCAGCGAATAGCGCTCGGCGAGATCGAAGGCGGCGAGGTGCGGTTCAGGTTCGGGCAGGCCGAGCTCCTCGCGGCTGGCAATATGCAGGATCTGCCGGCCGAACCGGCGGTCGCGCAGCAGCCCGTTCACATGATCGTAGCCGGTGACGAACCACTGCTTCTGCTGTTCCCAGTAGAAGGTGGGACAATGGGCATGGAGCGCGGCATAGACCGCGTTCGGGTTGCCGTAGAAGGCCGGGTCGCTGCCGTCGAGCGACACATGGCGGGTGGCTGGATCGATCTTGAGGAAGGGCGGTATCATCATGGGCAGAGGCTTAGCGGATTTGCCTTGCCTCGAAAAGATGGCCACTCAGCCTGCGCGGGAAAGTACACCCATGCGGCGTAGTGCTTCCACCTGATCGTCGACCGTCGGCACGAGTTCGCCGGCATGGGAGTTCGGCTCGCCAGGCGCGGGTGCCGCCGCTTCTTCCTCGCCGAAGACGACCGTGCAGTTACGGCCGGCAGCTTTTGCCGAATAGAGCGCACGGTCGGCGGCCGACACCAGCCGGTCGATATTGGCTTCGATCGCCGAGGAAAGCGCGATGCCGACGCTGACGGTGGCGGGGATCAGTGCCTCGCCCGTGCTGACCGGCAGGCGGCAGAATTCGGCGCGGATCGATTCCGCCAACGCTTCGGCTTCCGTCTGGTCGCGGACGGTCACGAAGGCCGCGAATTCTTCGCCGCCCATGCGGCCGAAGATATTGTTCGGGATATACTGACGGGCAAGGCGGGCGAAGGCGGTGAGGACGGCATCGCCCGACTGATGGCCGAAACGGTCGTTGACGCGCTTGAAATGGTCGAGGTCAAAGAGGATGACACCGACCTGGTGCTGCTCGTCATGTGCCTTTTCCTGGATCTTGTCGAAATAGCCGAGCAGGCCGCGGCGGTTCAGCACGCCCGTCAGCGAATCCGTCAGCGTCAGGAAGCGCAGGTGACGTTCCGACCGTTCCATGATGAGGCGGCAGGTGAGCGCGAAGGCGATGGTGAGCAGGAAGGCGCTGGCCATGGCGGCCCCGCCGCTGAAATTCGTCGCCTGCTTATCCGAGGGCAGGATAAGCGCCATTGCCAGCGCCACGCCGAAGCAGAGGAAGGCCTGCAGCACAAAGACGGCCATCAGCATGATGCGCGTGCGTTCGCGATGGATATCGCCGGCGGCTATCGCCATGGCAAGCGCAGTGGCGCCGGTCGCCGAGGCGAGATTGTAGAGAATGACGCGGTTGGAATAATCCTCGTTGATCCACGGCAGGAAGACGCCTGCAAGCCAGATTACTGGCGGCAGAAGCGCCCACCATTCCATCTTCTTGCGGTCGAGCGCCAGGAAGCCGGCGACCCAGGCACTTTGTCCGAGCAGGGCGATGGCATTGCCGATCTCGATGGAAAGCAGGTCGGGGATTTCGCCGCGGACCGCAACCAGCGCAAAGCCGATGCCGCTGAACAGGAAGCCGAGCCCCCAATAAAGGTAGGCGCCGCTTTTCCGGTCGTGGCGCCAGGCCACGAACAGAACCAGAGCCAGCGTAAGGGCTTCGGAACACCAGATGGACAGACCTGTAGTGACATTGAACACGGCAGCAACCCCTTGAGAATTGGCCGCATCCTTGCCGAAGAAGCTCGCTGTTTGATTAATGGCACAGATCTGCGCTCGGCAATTTCGTCGATATCTGCCGGTAAGCTTTCCGCCCGGTAAATACCCGTGAGATCCATCGGGCGCGGTAAGCCTTCCTTCATCCTGTCGCAGAGAATAACTGTGAGAGCCAAAGGTCTGGCCTCGCCGTTAACAAGCGTTTGGGAGAAACGGGATAGGGAAATGTCAAAGCCATATGTCGCGCCTGCTTCTTAACGTTATCCTTATGCGTGTCTTGAAGAGGGGGGCTGGGACACTCTATGTAGGGACAAGGCATTTTTCTTTGATTCCCGGCTTTCGCCGGAAAGACGTTAAAAGGACGCACATGAGAAACCCAGTCGATACCGCTATGGCACTCGTGCCGATGGTTGTGGAACAGACCAATCGCGGTGAACGCTCCTACGACATCTATTCCCGCCTGCTCAAGGAACGCATCATCTTCCTGACGGGCCCTGTCGAGGACCATATGGCGACACTCGTCTGCGCCCAGCTTCTCTTCCTCGAGGCCGAAAACCCGAAGAAGGAAATCGCGCTCTACATCAATTCGCCGGGTGGTGTCGTCACTGCCGGCATGGCGATCTACGACACGATGCAGTTCATCAAGCCGGCCGTTTCGACGCTTTGCATCGGTCAGGCCGCTTCCATGGGCTCGCTGCTTCTGGCCGCCGGTCACAAGGACATGCGCTTCGCCACGCCGAATTCACGCATCATGGTCCATCAGCCTTCGGGCGGTTTCCAGGGTCAGGCATCGGACATCGAGCGCCACGCCCGCGACATCCTGAAGATGAAGCGCCGCCTCAACGAGGTGTATGTGAAGCACACGGGCCGTACCTATGAGGAAGTCGAAAAGACCCTTGACCGCGACCATTTCATGGATGCGGACGAGGCCCAGACCTGGGGCGTCATCGACAAGGTTCTGACCTCGCGCATCGAAATGGAAGGCGATCAGGCCTAGTAATTAATAGGGATGGTGTTTTCGCCGCCACAGTTCTATCCCATTTGTGATTGAACAAGGGGTTTCATCTGGCGGCGGAGACGCTAATAGTAACTATTAATGCTATGTTGAATTTTTGTGACATAGCATTCGGCATTCGAAGGGGAATTCGTTGCCGCCGGTACCCGGACATGATTGATTGGGCCCGGTTCGTACCCCCTGAAGCCCTTGTCGGCAGGAACTCCGGGTAGGGAGTGCTGCCAGGGAGCTGATTGAGTGGACCGTGATTTCGCGTTCGAAATGCGGCGTGCTGGAAGGAAAGTGATATGAGCAAGGTCAGCGGCAGCAACGGCGGCGACAGTAAGAACACCCTCTATTGTTCTTTCTGCGGAAAGAGCCAGCATGAAGTCCGGAAGCTTATTGCCGGACCGACCGTGTTCATCTGCGATGAATGCGTCGAGTTGTGCATGGACATCATCCGCGAGGAGAACAAGTCCTCGATGGTCAAGTCCCGTGACGGCGTCCCGACGCCCCAGGACATCATCAAGGTCCTCGACGAATATGTCATCGGCCAGCGTCAGGCGAAGAAGATCCTGTCGGTCGCCGTTCACAACCACTACAAGCGTCTCGCGCACGCCTCCAAGAACGGCGACGTCGAATTGGCGAAGTCGAACATCATGCTGGTTGGCCCGACCGGCTGCGGCAAGACCTATCTTGCCCAGACGCTCGCCCGCATCATCGACGTTCCCTTCACGATGGCCGATGCGACGACGCTGACGGAAGCCGGCTATGTCGGTGAAGATGTCGAAAACATCATTTTGAAGCTTCTGCAGGCTGCGGATTACAATGTCGAGCGCGCCCAGCGCGGCATTGTCTACATCGACGAAGTCGACAAGATCTCCCGCAAGTCCGACAACCCGTCSATCACCCGYGACGTATCGGGCGAGGGCGTGCAGCAGGCGCTTCTGAAGATCATGGAAGGCACGGTTGCTTCCGTACCGCCGCAGGGCGGCCGCAAGCATCCGCAGCAGGAATTCCTGCAGGTCGACACGACGAACATCCTGTTCATCTGCGGCGGCGCCTTTGCTGGCCTCGACAAGATCATTTCGGCTCGCGGCGAGAAGACCTCGATCGGCTTCGGCGCGACCGTTAAGGCACAGGACGACCGCCGCGTCGGCGAAGTGCTGCGCGAACTAGAGCCGGAAGACCTGGTCAAGTTCGGCCTSATCCCGGAATTCATCGGYCGTCTGCCGGTKMTSGCSACSCTGGAAGACCTCGATGAGGMYGCMCTGRTSMAGATCCTGWCCGAGCCGAAGAACGCCYTSRTCAAGCAGTAYCAGCGCCTGTTCGAGATGGAAGACGTGGAACTGTCCTTCCACGAGGACGCGCTGCGCGAAATCGCCCGCAAGGCGATCATCCGCAAGACCGGTGCTCGTGGCCTGCGTTCGATCATGGAAAAGATCCTGCTCGACACGATGTTCGAACTGCCGGCGCTGGAAGGCGTTCGTGAAGTCGTCATCTCCGAAGAGGTCGCACGCGGCTCGGCCCGTCCGCTGTATATCTACGCCGACCGCCAGGACGAGAAGGCAAACGTTTCGGCCTGAAGCTTGAGCTGAGAACCGTTATTTTAAGGGGCTTGCCTTGTGCAGGCCCCTTTCTATTTGAAAACAGGTGCCGGGCGCTGATAATAGTTGCGGGCAAGGTTGAAAACAGCCTTCGCCGATATTGCGCAAAGGATGACCCTTGGCAATGATGCTGTGATTCCGTAGCGTGTTGCTGGCGTTGTTATTTTAGGCGGTTCGGAAATGGTAAGCGTCGCTCCAGATAGGCGCTTCATTGTGTTGGCGTTCCATGTAATAAAGCTGTCACAACCGTGGAACGCGGGCGTTAACGTGGCTTGAAAAGCGTAGTCAGAACCTCCACTTGTAACAACAAGTGAGAGTGCCGGCCGGTCCCAAGCGGCCGCGCCAAAGAGCCCGGTAACGGGACGATGGAAAGGAATAAAAATGACGAAGAAAACGTCTGTAGCGAGCACCAGCACCGCCTATCCTGTTCTCCCCCTGCGCGACATCGTGGTATTCCCCCATATGATCGTCCCGCTGTTCGTCGGACGGGAAAAGTCGATCCGCGCGCTCGAAGAGGTCATGGGTTCCGACAAGCAGATCATGCTGGTCACCCAGATCAACGCCAGCGATGATGATCCGGACCCGTCAGCGATCCATCGCGTCGGTACGGTTGCGAACGTGCTGCAGCTCCTGAAGCTGCCTGACGGCACCGTAAAGGTTCTGGTCGAAGGCCGTGCCCGCGCCGAGATCGATACCTATACGAGCCGCGAGGATTTCTACGAAGCCCTCGGCCATGTGCTCGAAGAGCCGCATGACGATCCGGTCGAACTGGAAGCCTTGTCGCGTTCCGTCGTGTCGGAATTCGAGAGCTACGTGAAGCTCAACAAGAAGATTTCGCCCGAGGTTGTCGGTGCGGCCAGCCAGATCGACGACTATTCGAAGCTCGCCGATACGGTTGCTTCGCACCTGTCGATCAAGATCACCGAGAAGCAGGAGATGCTGGAAACCACCAGCGTCAAGGCTCGCCTCGAAAAGGCGCTTGGCTTCATGGAAGGCGAAATCTCGGTCCTGCAGGTCGAAAAGCGCATCCGCTCGCGCGTCAAGCGCCAGATGGAGAAGACCCAGCGCGAATACTACCTSAATGAGCAGATGAAGGCGATCCAGAAGGAACTCGGCGACGGCGAGGAAGGCCGCGACGAGATGAGCGAACTGGAAGAGCGCATCGCCAAGACCAAACTGTCCAAGGAAGCCCGTGAAAAGGCCGATGCGGAGCTGAAGAAGCTGCGCCAGATGAGCCCGATGTCGGCGGAAGCCACCGTCGTGCGCAACTATCTGGACTGGCTGCTCGGTATTCCCTGGGGCAAGAAGTCGAAGATCAAGGCCGATCTCAACAATGCCGAGAAGATCCTCGAAGCCGATCACTTCGGTCTCGAAAAGGTCAAGGAGCGCATCGTCGAGTATCTGGCGGTCCAGGCTCGTGCCACCAAGATCAAGGGTCCCATCCTGTGCTTGGTCGGCCCTCCGGGCGTCGGTAAGACCTCGCTCGCCCAGTCGATTGCCAAGGCAACCGGCCGTGAATATGTCCGCATGGCTCTCGGTGGCGTCCGTGACGAAGCCGAAATCCGCGGCCACCGCCGCACCTATATCGGTTCGATGCCCGGCAAGGTCATCCAGTCGATGAAGAAGGCGAAGAAGTCCAACCCGCTCTTCTTGCTCGATGAGATCGACAAGCTCGGCCAGGATTATCGCGGCGATCCGTCTTCGGCTTTGCTCGAGGTACTCGATCCGGCTCAGAACTCGACCTTCATGGACCACTACCTGGAAGTCGAATACGACCTGTCGGACGTGATGTTTATCACGACGGCGAATACGCTGAACATCCCGGCTCCGCTGATGGACCGCATGGAAATCATCCGTATCGCCGGCTACACCGAAGACGAAAAGCGCGAGATCGCCAAGCGGCACCTGCTGCCGAAGGCCATCAAGGAACATGCGCTGCAGCCGAGCGAATTCTCGGTCAGCGACGATGCCCTGATGGCGATCAGCCAGCATTATACCCGCGAAGCCGGTGTCCGTAACTTCGAACGCGAATTGATGAAGCTCGCCCGCAAGGCGGTCACAGAGATCATCAAGGGCAAGACGAAGTCGGTTCACGTCACGGCAGCGAATATCGACGATTATCTTGGCGTTCCGCGCTTCCGCCACGGCGAAGCCGAGCGTGAGGATCAGGTCGGCGTGGTCACGGGTCTTGCCTGGACGGAAGTTGGCGGCGAGTTGCTGACGATCGAAGGCGTCATGATGCCCGGCAAGGGCCGCATGACCGTCACCGGCAACCTGAAGGAAGTGATGAAGGAATCGATCTCGGCAGCGGCGTCTTACGTCCGCTCGCGCGCCGTCGATTTCGGCATCCAGCCGCCGCTCTTCGACAAGAGCGACATCCATGTGCACGTGCCGGAAGGCGCAACGCCGAAGGATGGTCCGTCTGCAGGTGTCGCGATGGCAACCGCGATCGTCTCGATCATGACTGGCATTCCGGTCAACAAGGATGTGGCAATGACGGGTGAAATCACCCTGCGCGGCCGTGTCCTGCCGATCGGCGGCCTGAAGGAAAAGCTGCTGGCCGCATTGCGCGGCGGCATCAAGAAGGTGCTGATTCCGGAAGAGAATGCCAAGGATCTGGCAGAGATTCCGGACAACGTGAAGAACAACATGGAGATCATTCCGGTCTCCCGCATGGGCGAAGTGATCAAGCATGCGCTGGTCCGTCGTCCCGAGCCGATCGAGTGGGATGGCACGGTGGAAACGCCCGTCATCGCGACTGTCGAAGGGCTCGATGATGCAGGTGCAGCCATCGCTCATTGAGCTTTGGCGGCCACATTTATGCCCAATTGTTGCAAATCCTGAAAAAGGCCGGCGGAAACGCCGGCCTTTTTTGTGAAAACGTCATGTAGACGCTTGCTTTTCCTTGATTTGCAGGGTTTTTGGGTTCTCGGCGGGCCTGATGAAAGCGATTTCTGCGCCTAGCTTACAGATTGAGTTGTTTCAAACCATTTAGAAAGGGGTGGAAACATGAACAAGAATGAACTCGTGTCCGCAGTAGCCGAAAAGGCTGGACTGACGAAGTCTGACGCAGCATCTGCCGTAGACGCAGTTTTTGATGTTGTGCAGGCCGAGCTGAAGAACAAGGGCGACATCCGTCTCGCTGGCTTCGGCAGCTTCACGGTTTCTCATCGCGCTGCCACGAAGGGTCGCAACCCGTCGACCGGCGCCGAAGTTGACATTCCGGCACGCAACGTGCCGAAGTTCACGCCCGGCAAGGGCCTGAAGGACGCCGTCAACGGCTGATACGAGATTGTCCGCCGGCCGTAAACGAGAACGGTCGCGCAGGATTTCGAGGGGGGTTCGGCATCGCCGGACCCCTTTTTGTTTTCGCCGCTTGCGGCATGCAGCGCTTTGTCTTACGACGGTGATGTTCTCAGGGCGGGGTGAAAGTCCCCACCGGCGGTAAGGGCTACGGCCTGAGCCCGCGAGCGCCTTCTCAAGCCTTGGTTTGGGAAGGGTCAGCAGATCCGGTGTGATTCCGGAGCCGACGGTTAGAGTCCGGATGAAAGAGAATGAGCATGGCCGCGCGCGGGCAGGGATCTGTCGGCGTCTGCGTTCTGTAGCCTCATGCGTCCTGATTTATGTTTGGTCCCTATTCCGGATGGAAGACATGAATCAGAATTCCCTTGCAGTTTCGCACTCCCGCGCCTTCGCCGGTGCAGCCTTCATGGTGCTTGGAGGCGTCGTCTTCTCGCTCCTCAATGTCGTCACCCAATGGCTCACGATGAAGCTTGCCTTCCCGGCGGCCTCCGCAGCCTTCTGGCAATATGGCTTCGCCTTCCTTTTCTCCTTGCCCTTCCTGCGCAAGGTTGGCCTTTCTGCCATGCGCACGGATTATCCCTGGCGGCATATCGTGCGTGTCGTCCTTGCCGCGCTCGGCGTCGAGGCTTGGGTCTCCGGCCTCGCCTCCGTGCCGATCTGGCAGGCGATCGCACTCGTCATGACCTCGCCCTTCTTCATCATTCTCGGCGCACGCCTTTTCCTCGGCGAGCGTGTTGGCCCCACTCGCTGGATGGCGACAGGTGTCGGCTTTATCGGCGCCATGATCATCCTCCAGCCATGGTCGGACAGCTTCACCTGGGCAGCACTTCTGCCTGTTATCTCGGCCCTGCTTTGGGGCGCCTCTTCGCTCATCACCAAGAGCCTGACCGGCATTGAGAAGCCGGAGACGATCACCGTGTGGCTGCTGGTGCTGCTGACGCCGATCAATGGCGGCCTGGCGCTCGCGGCGGGCTTTGTGGTGCCGACGGGCGCCGCACTTGCTCTCTTCCTTCTGGCAGGCCTCCTGACGGTCGTGGCGCAATATCTGCTGACGCTCGCCTATGCCAGTGCCGACGCTGCCTATGTGCAGCCTTTCGACGACCTGAAGCTGCCGCTGAACGTGCTCGCCGGCTGGCTTTTCTTCGGCTATGCGCCGGCTGGTTATCTGTGGCTCGGCGCTGCGCTTATCCTCGCCGCGTCGCTCTTCATCATGCGCAGCGAGATGCGTCGCGAACGGCAGGCGGCCTGACGCAAACCGTACAAAATGTCGCAGGCTGTCATGTGTCTGTCATGGCAGTCCCGCAAAAAACCTCTGTTCGATTTTTTCGACATTGGGGGATTTTCAATGACATTGTCTTCGCGCAAGGCAGCGCTCGCTGCCATGCTTTTTGCATCCGTTGCCTTCCCGGCAGCGGCCGAGCCGGTTTTCAACCGCATCGCCTCTTTCCCGGTCGCGACCAACCTGCCGGCTGACAAGGACAAGCTTTCGGCCACCTCGGCCGAAATCATTACCGCTTCGCAGGATGGTAACACGCTGATCTACAGCGACAGTCCGCTCGGCGCGATTGGCTTCATCGACATCACCGATGCCAAAGCGCCCAAGGCCGGCGGCGCGCTGATGATGGACGGTGAACCGACCTCGGTCACGACTGCAGCCGGCAAGGCGCTCGTCGCCGTCAACACCGGCGAAAGCAAGCAGAAGCCGTCAGGCCGTCTGGCGATCGTCGATATCGCCGGTAAGAAGATCGATGCCACCTGCGATCTCGGCGGCCAGCCTGATTCGATCGCCCTCAACAAGGATAGGACGCTCGGCACTATCGCGATCGAAAACGAGCGCGACGAAGATGTCAACGACGGCAAGATCCCGCAGATGCCGGCAGGCGACCTCGTCGTCTTCCAGGTCAAGACCGACGGTACCGTCGATTGTGGCACAATCAAGCACGTTGCCCTGGCCGGTCTCGCCGGCGTTGCACCCGAGGATCCGGAGCCGGAATTCGTTGCCTTCAACAGCCAGAACGAAATCGCCCTGACCCTGCAGGAAAATAACGAGATCATCATCCTCGACGGCGCGACCGGCACGGTGAAGACGCATTTCACCGCCGGCACCGTTGATCTCACCGGCATCGACACCAAGCGTGACGGCGCCCTGAAATTTACCGGCGAGAAGAAGGGCGTCCATCGCGAGCCCGACGCTGTGAAGTGGCTGGACGACAACCGTCTCGTCGTCGCCAACGAAGGCGATTATGAAGGCGGTTCGCGCGGCTTCACCATCTTCGACAAGACCGGCAAGGTCCTCTTCGAATCCGGCAGCTCCTTCGAGCGTGCCGTCGCCGCGCTCGGCCACTATCCGGAAAGCCGCTCCTCGTCGAAGGGCGTCGAGCCGGAAGGTCTCGAAGCGGCCAAGTTCGGCACTGACAACCTGTTCTTCCTGCTCGCCGAGCGCGCTTCCGTCGTCGGCGTCTACAAGGACACGGGCGCCGATCCGGAACTGCTGCAGATCCTGCCGTCGGGTATTTCTCCGGAAGGCGCGATCGCCATTCCGCAGCGTAACCTGCTTGCGACCGCCAATGAACTCGACCTCGGCAAAGACGGCGGTGCGCGTTCGCACGTGATGATCTACGAGCGCCGCGAAGGCGAGAAGGCCTATCCGCACATTGTCTCCGCCGAGAAGGACGGCAATCCGATCGGCTTTGCAGCCCTTTCGGGCCTCGCCGCCGTTCCGGGCAAGCCGGGCATGCTCTACGCCGTCAGCGACAGCGTCCTCGGTTCGCAGCCGACGATCTACACGATCGACGCCACCAAGAAGCCGGCCGTCATCACCGATGCGCTGGTCGTCAAGCGTGACGGCGCTCCGGCTCAGAAGCTCGATATCGAAGGCATCGCTGTTGCCGCCGACGGCTCCTTCTGGCTGGCTTCGGAAGGCTATACCGAGCGCCTGGTTCCGCATGCGCTCTACAATGTTACCGCCAAGGGCGACATCAAGACCGAGATCGCCCTGCCGAAGGAGTTGCTCGCCAACGAAATCCGCTACGGCTTCGAAGGTGTCACGATCATCGGTACCGGCGACGATACAACGCTGTGGATGGCCGTTCAGCGCGAGTGGAACGACGACGAGAAGGGCTTTGTGAAGCTCCTCTCCTATAACCCCAAGAAGAAGGAATGGGGCGGCGTCCGCTATCCGCTTGATAAGACCGAGAGCGGCTGGGTCGGCCTCTCCGAAATCACCGCTCAGGGCGACAGCGTCTACATCATCGAGCGCGACAACCTCGTCGGCGATGCGGCCAAGCTGAAGAAGCTCTATAAGGTCGCAATCTCCGACCTGAAGCCCGGCAAGCTCGGGGCCGAACTGCCGGTCGTCAAGAAGACGGAAGCCCATGATTTCATCGGCGACCTGAAGTCGGCCACCAATGGCTATGTTCTCGACAAGCTGGAAGGTTTCGCCTTCGACGCATCAGGCAAGGCCTATGCTGTGACCGACAATGACGGTGTGAGCGACTCCTCGGGCGAAACCCTGTTCTTCCCGGTCAACCTGACCGCTACGAACTGAGTTCGCATTCCCGCGAAATGGAAAGGCCGGGTTTTGCCCGGCCTTTTCTTTGGCTCAATCACACTGACGACCCGACGGACCTAGACCATGAATTTGGGCAGTGCGGCCGCCAATGCGTCGACGGCAAGACGGATCCTGAGCGGCAGGTGCGGTGTCTGCAGCCAAAGCGCATGGCAGTCATAGAGAAACTCCGGCTGACCCGGCAGCAGCACTTCCAGCGCTCCAGCCTGCACGCGGTCGCGGATGAGCCAGTAAGGCAGCCAGGCAAGCCCCATGCCGGCCGTTGCCGCATCTGCAATTGCATCGAGATCATCGAGCCGCAATCGGCTGTTCGGCCGAACTTCCACCGGAGGCTGGTCGCCATGCGGGAAGAGCCATGGGCTGAAGCGGGCAGAGCGTGCGTAGATGATCGCATTGTGCCTGCCGATATCTTCGATCTGCTCAGGTCTACCATGCGCATCGAGATAGCTCGCTGAGGCGCAGACCACCATGCGCTGGCGCGCGACGCGGCGCGCGATAATGCCTGACCTGTCTGCCAGTTCGCCGGTCCGGATCGCGAGATCGTAACCGTCATCGGCGAGATCGGTAATGGGATCGCTGAGCGACAGATCGAGTTCGAGGTTCGGATATCGCTTTGCAAGCTCGATCAGAACCGGAAGCACGCAATGACGCCCAAAATGCACGGGCATGGTGACACGCAGCTTGCCGCATGGTTCGGAAAGATGATCGATCGCGAGCGCATCCGCCGCCTCCGTCTCGGCAAGGATCATCCGACAGCGCTCATAATAGGCGCGCCCAAAATCCGTCAGGCTCTGGCGGCGTGTCGTCCGGCTGATAAGGCTGACCCCCAATCGCTCTTCCAGAAAGCGGATGTGCTTGCCGACCATGGGGCCAGATAGGCCGAGTGCTGCTGCCGCTGCCGCAAATGAGCCCAGATCCACGGCCTTCACGAAGACGGTCATGCTGGTGAGACGATCCATATTGCAAACCCATAGTTTCTTCTGTCTTGCTTTCTGGCGAATTTATCTTCTGTCGTCCGCTTGTCATAGCTCATTCGGTTCAATTGTTTTGGAGTCGATGGAAATGGCACGCATAATCCGCTTTCACGAGCTGGGTGGTCCCGAGGTTCTTCGCATCGAGGATGTAAATGTACCGGCACCCGGGCCGGGGCAGGTTCAAATCCGCGTCAAGGCGCTGGGCATCAACAGAGCCGAGGCGCTGCTCCGGTCCGGCAACTACATCGAGACTGCGCCTTTGCCATCTGGGCTGGGCCTCGAAGCGGCCGGCATCGTCGAGGCGGTAGGCGAGGGCGTGGATGGCTTTGCGCCGGGTGACGGCGTCAGCATCATTCCGCCGATCTCCATGGTGCGCACACCGGCTTATGGCGAACTGGTCGCATTTCCCGCTGAATACGTAGTCAGGCACCCGCCGTCGCTCTCCTGGGTGGCGGCAGCCGCGATTTGGATGCAATATCTCACGGCCTATGGCGCTCTTATCGATATTGCTCGGCTGCAGAAGGGTGATTTCATTGCCGTTACCGCGGCATCGAGCAGCGTGGGGCTTGCTGCGATCCAGATCGTCAACATGGTGGGTGCCACGCCGATCGCGATCACGAGGACCGCGGCGAAACGTCAGTCATTGCAGGATGTCGGTGCCGCGCATGTCATTGCATCGCAGGAGGAGGACCTTGAAATGCGGCTGAGGGAAATCGCCGGGGCGGACGGTGTGCGGGTCGTCTTCGACGCCGTGGCAGGCCCGATCTTCGGACCGCTGACGGCAGCAATGTCATCGGGCGGCATTCTCATCGAATATGGCGGACTGAGCTCGGCGCCGACGCCCTTTCCTCTGCCTGCCGTGCTCGGAAAATGTCTGACGCTGCGCGGCTATCTCGTTCACGAAATCACCCGCGATCCGGCCCGGCTGGACGCGGCAAAGCGGTTTATTCTGGAAGGGTTCGCATCCGGTGCTCTCAAACCCGTCATATCAAGGACATTCCCCTTCGAGCAGATCGTCGAGGCGCACCGCTTCCTGGAATCGAACGAGCAGTTCGGCAAGATTGTCGTAACGGTGTGATCCAGCACGGGCCGGATGGATAGATCAGGCCCGGCCGTCTTGGCCGGCCGGGCCTGAGCAATCAGTCAGGGCCTACCAGCGCTGATGGACATGCGGTGCGATCAGTCGCTTGTAAATCTCGCGTGTCGCCGCCATGACGTCAGCCGAGAGCGGCGCAAGATCGGCGGCGGCCGCATTGGCCTTGGCCTGCTCGGCATTGCGTGCGCCGGGGATGACGACCGTGACGGCCTCTGCCATCAGGATCCAGCGCAGCGCAAAGGCGGCCATGCTCGCACCCGCCGGCACCAGTTTGCGTACTTCCTCGACGGCCTGCAGGCCGACCTCGAAGGGCACGCCCGAGAAGGTCTCGCCGACATCGAAGGCTTCGCCATTTCGGTTGAAGTTGCGGTGGTCGTCGCTTGCGAACTTCGTGTCGCGGGTGATCTTGCCGGAGAGCAGGCCGCTGGCGAGCGGCACGCGGGCGATGATCGCCACGTTCTTGCGGCGGGCTTCGCTGAAGAACAGATGATCGGGACGCTGGCGGAAGATGTTGTAGATGATCTGGATGCTGACGACGCCGGGATATTCGATCGCTTTCAGTGCTTCCTCGACCTTCTCGACGCTGACGCCGTAGCCCTTGATCTTGCCGGCCTTCTGCAGCTCGTCCAGACCTGCGAAGACTTCCGGGCGATAGAGCACTTCCGTCGGCGGGCAGTGGAGCTGCACGAGATCGAGGCTGTCGACCTGCAGGTTTTTCAGGCTGCGGTCGATGAAGCCTTCCAGATTGGCCTTGGTGTAGCCATCAGCGACATGCGGGTTCAGACGGCGGCCGGCCTTGGTCGCGACCATCGGGCGTTCACCGCCGCGCGCCTTCAGCACTTCGGCAATGATCTTTTCGGAACGGCCGTCGCCATAGACGTCGGCGGTATCGATGAAGGTCATGCCGGCGTCGAGCGCGGCATTCAAGGCAGCGCGGCCGTCCGCTTCGCTGACATCGCCCCAGGAGCCGCCGATCTGCCAGGCGCCGAAGCCCACATCGGTGACGGTAAAGGGCAGGCGGCCAAAAGCATGATGTTTCATGGAAATCCTCCGTTCGTGATGAAAGGCCCTCGCAGTAGCAGGCGCCGGGTAGGGCGGCAATTGCCGATGGCGCTTGGATCGCCTGCTGCGATCAAATATCCTTGTCCACGACGGCTTCAACCGCAGACGACGGAAGAACAGGAAAGATCATGGATATCAAGGCTACAGGCTCGCGCCCTTCCACGAAGGGCCAGGCCGATTATTTCACCGGCTCAGTTCGTCTCGATCCGCTCGTCGAGGCGCCGGAGCCGGCGCGCGTGCGGGGCACTCACGTGACCTTCGAGCCGGGCGCGCGCACTGCCTGGCATACGCACCCCCTGGGGCAGACGCTGATCGTTACGTCAGGCAGAGGCCTCGCTCAGACATGGGGCGGGGAAATCAGGGAAATCCGCCCGGGTGATGTTGTGTGGTTCCCGCCGGGCGAGAAGCACTGGCATGGCGCAAGCCCCGAGACCGCCATGAGCCATATCGCCATCCAGGAAGCATTGAACGGCAGCGTCGCCGACTGGCTGGAG
Organism: Rhizobium sp. 01T444; assembly: GCF_056398305.1. Lineage (NCBI taxonomy): Bacteria > Pseudomonadati > Pseudomonadota > Alphaproteobacteria > Hyphomicrobiales > Rhizobiaceae > Rhizobium > Rhizobium sp. 01T444. The sequence goes on along the minus strand of NZ_JBFTPD010000016.1, from coordinate 81,741 downwards.
CAGGTCAGCGACGAGCAATATGCTGGCAAGGCCTGAGGCGGCTGCCCGACTTCAGGCTCTGAGAGAGCGCATGCGATTCGAGCTTCCGTTGCGAAGCTCTGTCGCGGGCCGAGGCGTTTCAGGCATCCCCACCGCATCCGTGCGGGCTGCTTGTGGAAAACCTGACGCAACGGATATGAGGTCCGCAGGCAAAGCAGAATCGCCGATTTGCCGGGAGGATCGAGAAGGCTTTCCGAAACAATTTCAGGACTGTCATGGTTTTGTCTCCAAACCTGCTTGACACTAAAAGGCGAACCCCTTAGTTAGCCGCTCATCCCAACGGCCAGCCCGTTTGGAGAAGGTGCTCAGGCACCGGATTGCTTGAAAGAATGCGGGTGTAGCTCAGTCGGTTAGAGTGCCGGCCTGTCACGCCGGAGGTCGCGGGTTCGAGCCCCGTCACTCGCGCCATTTCAAAGCAGGCGTCAATTTGACGCCGTCTGTCCGGTTGCGTGGTATCCTCACGGTCCGAAAGGTCCAATGCGCGGGTGTAGCTCAGTCGGTTAGAGTGCCGGCCTGTCACGCCGGAGGTCGCGGGTTCGAGCCCCGTCACTCGCGCCATTTATCTCCGAAAAGCCATGCAGTTTCCGAGGGTCAGCCATGCGGCCTTCCACGACATTTGCGGATTTGTCGCGACATCGTTGCATCTGCTTGATAATGTCCGTCTCACGCTGTTCGAATAGCTTCTGTAAAAGTCTTGCGCCGGGGCTCCGGCTGCGCTAACCACGGCTTGTTGCAACGCACGTTCGCTTGCCGGGCATTTGCCCAGTTGCGCCGCCAGGCGCCGCCCGCAAGCAGGGATGAACATGATGACTGAACTGCTCAGTTCCTATATTCCGATCGCTATCTTCATCGGCATCGCGCTCGTTATCGGCCTGGCGCTTCTCATTGCGCCGTTTGCCGTTGCCTTCAAGGCGCCCGATTCGGAAAAGCTTTCGGCTTATGAATGCGGCTTCAACGCATTCGACGACGCTCGCATGAAGTTCGACATCCGCTTCTATCTCGTGTCGATTCTCTTCATCATCTTCGACCTTGAAGTCGCTTTCCTCTTCCCGTGGGCCATTTCCTTCGGCGCCATCGGCTGGTTCGGCTTCTGGTCCATGATGGTCTTCCTTTTCGTGCTGACCATCGGCTTTATCTATGAATGGAAGAAGGGAGCCCTGGAATGGGAGTAGCCCCCGCTAGCAATCAGACGCTCGTAGCGCAGCAGCCGARGGGGATTATCGATCCCTCCACCGGCAAGCCGATCGGCAGCAACGACGCGTTCTTCGGCGAGATCAACAACGAGCTCGCCGACAAGGGTTTTCTCGTCACCTCGACCGATGAGCTGATCAACTGGGCCCGTACCGGCTCGCTGATGTGGATGACCTTCGGTCTTGCCTGCTGCGCCGTCGAAATGATGCAGCTCTCCATGCCGCGTTACGACGTCGAGCGTTTCGGCTTCGCCCCGCGTGCCTCGCCGCGCCAGTCCGACGTCATGATCGTCGCCGGCACGCTGACCAACAAGATGGCGCCTGCGCTCCGCAAGGTCTACGACCAGATGCCCGAGCCGCGTTACGTCATCTCCATGGGCTCCTGCGCCAATGGCGGCGGCTACTACCACTATTCCTATTCGGTCGTGCGCGGTTGCGACCGCGTCGTGCCGATCGATATCTACGTGCCGGGCTGTCCCCCCACGGCGGAGGCGCTGCTTTACGGCGTGCTTCTGCTGCAGAAGAAGATCCGCCGCACCGGCACGATCGAACGCTAAGGGTAAGGACAGAGAATTATGAGCGAAGCCCTTACTGAGCTTTCGTCGTACCTTTCGGAAGCGCGTGGCAACCTGATTGCCGCCTCACAGCTCAAATATGGCGAGCTGACGCTGACGACGACTGGCGATAACCTTATTCCGCTGCTGACCTTCCTGCGCGATGACGCCAAATGCGGCTTCGTCAACCTGACGGATATTTGCGGCGTCGACTGGCCGCAGCGCGAACTGCGCTTCGATGTCGTCTATCATATTCTGTCTCCGAAGCAGAACCTGCGCATCCGCGTGAAGGTGGCGACCGACGAGGATACGCCGGTTCCGTCCGCCTGCGCCGTTTATCCGGGCGCCGACTGGTTCGAGCGCGAGACCTGGGACATGTACGGGGTGCTCTTCACCGGCCACCCGGACCTGCGCCGGATCCTGACCGACTACGGTTTCGAAGGCCATCCGCTGCGCAAGGACTTCCCGACGACCGGTTTCGTTGAAGTTCGCTACGACGATGCGGCAAAGCGCGTCGTTTACGAACCTGTCGAACTGAAGCAGGAATTCCGCAATTTCGATTTCTTGTCCCCTTGGGAAGGCACGGAATATGTGCTGCCGGGCGACGAAAAGGCGAAGCAGTAAGTTTGAGGCGTGTGGCGGGCCGAAAGCCTGCTGTTCACTGACTACCTGAAAAAGCGAGCCCATCGCCATGACCGAACATAACGTCCGTAACTTCAACATCAATTTCGGGCCGCAGCATCCGGCAGCGCACGGCGTTCTGCGTCTTGTGCTGGAGCTTGACGGCGAAATCGTGGAGCGCGTCGATCCGCATATCGGCCTGCTGCACCGCGGTACCGAAAAGCTGATCGAGACCAAGACCTATCTGCAGGCCGTTCCCTACTTCGACCGCCTCGACTACGTGGCGCCGATGAACCAGGAACATGCCTATGCGATGGCGGTCGAAAAGCTGCTCGGCATCGAGATCCCGATTCGCGGCCAGCTCATCCGCGTGCTCTACTCGGAAATCGGTCGTATTCTGTCGCACCTGCTGAACGTCACGACGCAGGCCATGGACGTCGGTGCGCTGACGCCGCCGCTTTGGGGCTTCGAAGAGCGCGAAAAGCTGATGGTGTTCTATGAGCGTGCTAGCGGCTCACGCATGCACGCCGCTTACTTCCGTCCGGGCGGTGTCCATCAGGACCTGCCGGAAGAGCTCGTGCAGGATATCGGCAAGTGGTGCGACCAATTCCCGGGCAAGCTCGACGATATCGACGACCTTCTGACCGGCAACCGCATCTTCAAGCAGCGTAACGTCGATATCGGTGTCGTCTCGCTGGAAGATTGCTGGGCCTGGGGCTTCTCGGGCGTCATGGTGCGCGGTTCGGGCGCTGCCTGGGACCTGCGCCGCGCGCAGCCCTATGAATGCTACTCGGATCTCGAGTTCGACATTCCGATCGGCAAGAACGGCGACAACTACGATCGTTACCTGATCCGCATGATCGAGATGCGCGAATCGGTGAAGATCATGAAGCAGTGCGTGAACCGCCTGCTCGGTGATGCCAAGGCGGGACCGTTCTCCTCGATCGACGGCAAGGTCGTTCCGCCGAAGCGCGGCGAGATGAAGCGGTCGATGGAAGCGCTGATCCACCACTTCAAGCTTTATACCGAAGGCTATCACGTTCCGGCCGGCGAAGTTTATGCTGCCGTCGAAGCGCCAAAGGGTGAGTTCGGCGTCTACCTCGTCTCCGACGGCACCAACAAGCCTTACCGCTGCAAGATCCGCGCTCCGGGTTATGCACACCTGCAGGCGATGGACTTCATGTGCCGTGGCCACCAGCTTGCCGACGTCGCGGCCGTTCTCGGCTCGCTCGACATCGTGTTCGGCGAGGTGGACCGCTGATGCAGGCTCTGCCGCTCGCAGCCGCACTTCTTCTTTCGGCTTCCTCCGCCTTTGCGCAGGATGCCGGAAAGCTCGGCACGCCGCTGGGCCATGAGGAAGCGCAGCCGCCGGCAGAGCAATCGTCCATGGGCGATCTTTTGTCCAAGGGCTATCAAATCAAGGCCGCCGTGCCGAATGGCGGCAAGTTCGTGGTGTTTATGCAAAAAGACCAGTCGGCCTATGCCTGTGAAATGCAGTCTTTGACTGCTTCGCGGTGTGGAACGCTAAACTGACAAGGCGTGAGGAAGAATGTCCGTTCGTCGATTAGCCGAAGATCAATTCCAGCCGGCCGCATTCGCTTTCAGCGATGAAAATGCGGTCTGGGCGGAAAAGACGATTCAGAAATATCCCGCAGGCCGTCAGCAGTCCGCGGTTATTCCGCTGTTGATGCGTGCGCAGGAGCAGGATGGTTGGGTCACCCGTCCGGCGATCGAAAAGATCGCCGACATGCTGGACATGGCCTATATCCGTGTCCTCGAAGTCGCGACCTTCTATACCCAATTCCAGCTTCATCCCGTCGGCACCCGCGCTCACGTGCAGGTCTGCGGCACGACGCCCTGCATGCTGCGCGGTTCGGAAAAGCTGATGGGGGTCTGCCGCAGCAAGATCCACCAGCATCCGTTCGAGCGCAACGCCGAGGGCACGCTCTCCTGGGAAGAGGTCGAATGTCTCGGGGCCTGCGTCAACGCTCCGATGGTGATGATCGGCAAGGATACCTACGAGGATCTGACGCCGGAGCGCCTGGAAGAAATCATCGATACGTTCGCGGCAGGAAATGGGGCGAGCGTCAAGGTCGGCCCGCAGATCGACCGTCACCTGTCCTCACCCGAAGGTGGCCCGACGACCCTGCTGGACGATGTTGCTGTCAGCCGCACTGGGGTTAAGAAGGCCCCGGCTGCCGCGCCTGTCGACGGCGCGCCGGTTCCGCCCTCCGAGGCCGCTCGCCCGAAGAGCACCGATGCAGAGACCAACGCGTCGCTGAAGACGCCGGCAACGTCTCCCAAGGCATCGGCCAAGAACGCGAAGGCTGCCGAAGTTCAGCCGCTGTCCGGTACGGCTGCTTCCGAACCCGCGCCGAAACCTGTTGCTGAAGCCGTTGTAAAGCCGTCGCTGACCGACAAGAATCGCCCGGCCGGCATCGAAAAGCCCGCCGCTCCCGATGATCTCAAGATGATTTCCGGCGTTGGTCCGAAGATCGAAGCAACGTTGAACGAAATCGGCATTTTCACCTTCTCGCAGATCGCGGGTTGGAAGAAGGCCGAACGCGAATGGGTCGATGGTTTCCTGAATTTCCGCGGCCGCATCGAGCGCGATGACTGGGTCAAGCAGGCCAAGGCGCTCGCCAAGGGCGGCGAAGCGGAATATATCAAGGTCTTCGGCAAGAAGCCGCGGTAAGAGGTGTGAGATATGTTAGAAGATAAAGACCGCATCTTTACCAACATCTACGGCCTTAAGGACAAATCCCTGAAGGGCGCGATGAGCCGCGGCCACTGGGATGGCACCAAGCAGATCCTCGAAAAGGGCCGTGACTGGATCATCGACGAGATGAAGGCTTCCGGCCTTCGCGGACGTGGCGGCGCAGGCTTCCCGACGGGTCTCAAGTGGTCGTTCATGCCCAAGCAGAGCGACGGCCGTCCGCATTACCTCGTCGTGAATGCCGACGAATCGGAGCCCGGCACCTGCAAGGACCGCGACATCATGCGCAACGATCCGCATACGCTGATCGAAGGCTGCGTGGTCGCAAGCTTCGCCATGGGCGCCAACGCTGCCTATATCTATGTGCGCGGTGAATATATCCGCGAGCGCGAAGCGCTGCAGGCCGCAATCGATGAATGCTATGATGCCGGCCTTCTCGGCAAGAACAACAAGCTCGGCTGGGACATGGACATCTTCGTCCATCACGGCGCCGGCGCTTATATCTGCGGCGAAGAAACCGCGCTGCTCGAAAGCCTTGAAGGCAAGAAGGGCCAGCCGCGCYTSAAGCCGCCRTTCCCGGCCAATATGGGTCTCTATGGCTGCCCGACGACGGTCAACAATGTCGAATCGATCGCCGTTGCCCCGACCATCCTGCGCCGTGGTGCCGGCTGGTTCTCGTCCATCGGCCGTCCGAACAACGTCGGCACCAAGCTCTTCATGCTCTCCGGTCACGTCAACAAGCCGTGCACCGTAGAAGAGAGCATGGGCATCACCTTCCGCGAACTGGTGGACAAGCACGCCGGCGGCATCCGCGGCGGTTGGGACAACCTGCTGGCCGTCATTCCGGGTGGCGCATCGTGCCCGATCGTTCCGGCCAAGGACATCATCGACTGCCCGATGGACTTCGACGGTCTGCGCGCCGTCGGCTCCTCCTTCGGCACGGCCGCCTCGATCGTCATGGACAAGTCCACCGACGTCATCAAGGCGATCGCCCGTATCTCGGCCTTCTTCAAGCATGAGAGCTGCGGCCAGTGCACGCCGTGCCGCGAAGGCACCGGCTGGATGTGGCGCGTGATGGAGCGTATGGCACGCGGCAACGCCCAGAAGCGCGAAATCGACATGCTGTTCCAGGTCACCAAGCAGATCGAAGGCCACACCATCTGCGCGCTCGGCGATGCCGCCGCATGGCCGGTGCAGGGTCTGATCCGTAACTTCCGTCCGGAAATCGAAGCCCGCATCGACCAGTATACGGCCAGTGCGCTCGATCACGGTGCGGTTCTGGAGGCGGCAGAGTAAGCGCATGACGACCAAGGCATCCGATAGCAAGGTGGGAGAAGGGGCAGCCGATTTCGCGGCTGACTTCGGCCGTCTTGCTGCCGGCATGCTGGAAAATGCGCGTGCGATGCCCGTTCATCCGCTGATGGCGCATCAAGCTGCGGCATTTGCCGCAGCCACGGCGATCGGTTTCGGCATTTCCACGCAGATGGCCGGCGTCTTCTTCGGCGCGCTGCAGGGAGCATTCGAGACGGCGAACATGGCAGCCGCAGCGCTCGACGAAACGCCGCCGGATGAAGAAACGCCTGAGATGGCCATCCGTCCGGAGAATATTCGCCGCCCGGCTGAAACGGCTATGCCGGTTCGCAAGGCTGTAAAGCCGAAGCTGACGGTGGTTTCCACCAGGGCCCCGACGGTAGAAACTGTAAAGCCGACGGTTGCCAAGGCGAAGCCGGCCGCAAGGTCCAGGAAGGTTGACGACCTGAAGCTGATCGCCGGCATCGGTCCGAAGCTGGAGCAGGTGCTGAACAAAAGAGGCATCCGCACCTTTGCTGATATCGCGGCATGGAGCGATGCCGACGTTGCGAGCCTGGACGCCGAACTCGGCTTCGATGGCCGCATCCTGCGTGACGACTGGGTTGGCCAGGCCAAGGTCCTGGCGACACGGGGTCGCAGGAAGAAATAGGTTTCCGGCCGCAGGCGATGGCCGGAAGAATGGCATATTGATCGACGGGGCAGGGGCTCCGGGTCGTGGTGCCGATGGCGGGTTTCGGGTCTCGGAACCAGCGAAAGAGAATTTGGGCAATTCCGGCGCCAGGACGGACGAAATGTCTGTCTTGGCAATATGGATGTTGCAAAAATAGGTTTGTTTGCCGGTGCCCGGCGAATGGGAAACAGGACTGAGTGACGATGGCAAAACTGAAGATTGACGGTAACGAGATCGAAGTTCCGGATCATTACACGCTGATTCAGGCGTGCGAAGAGGCCGGTGCTGAAGTTCCGCGCTTCTGCTTCCATGAGCGTCTGTCGGTTGCCGGCAATTGCCGCATGTGCCTCGTCGAGGTCAAGGGCGGTCCGCCGAAGCCGCAGGCTTCCTGCGCCATGGGCGTGCGCGATATCCGCGGCGGCCCGAACGGCGAACTGCCTGAAGTCTTCACCAACACGCCGATGGTCAAGAAGGCCCGCGAAGGCGTGATGGAATTCCTGCTGATCAACCATCCGCTGGATTGCCCGATCTGCGACCAGGGCGGCGAATGCGATCTGCAGGACCAGGCCATGGCCTTCGGGATCGACACGTCGCGCTATCAGGAAGACAAGCGCGCCGTCGAAGACAAGTATATCGGCCCGCTCGTCAAGACCGTCATGAACCGCTGCATTCACTGCACGCGTTGCGTCCGCTTCACGACGGAAGTGGCCGGCATTTCCGAACTCGGCCTGATCGGCCGCGGCGAAGACGCTGAAATCACCACCTATCTCGAGCAGGCCATGACCTCCGAGCTGCAGGGCAACGTTGTTGACCTCTGCCCGGTCGGCGCGCTCACCTCCAAGCCCTTCGCCTTCACGGCCCGTCCGTGGGAGCTGAACAAGACCGAATCGATCGACGTCATGGACGCTGTCGGTTCGGCAATCCGCGTGGATACCCGCGGCCGCGAAGTCATGCGCATCCTGCCGCGCGTCAACGAGGCGGTGAACGAAGAGTGGATCTCCGACAAGACCCGTCACGTCTGGGACGGCCTGAAGACGCAGCGCCTCGACCGCCCTTACGTCCGCAAGGACGGCCGCCTGCAGCCGGCGAGCTGGGGCGAAGCCTTCGGCGCCATCAAGGCTGCCGTATCGGCAACGTCGGGCGAAAAGATAGGCGCGATTGCCGGCGACCTCGCTTCGGTTGAAGAAATGTATGCCCTGTCCGAACTGGTAAAGTCGCTGGGTTCCGGGAACCTCGACTGTCGCCAGGATGGGGCGGCACTTGATCCGTCGCTCGGCCGTGCAAGCTACCTCTTCAATCCGACTATATCAGGCATCGAACAGGCCGACGCGCTGCTTATCGTCGGTGCGAATCCGCGCTTTGAAGCCGCCATCCTCAATGCTCGCATCCGCAAGCGTTTCCGTCGCGGCGGCTTCCCGATCGGTGTGATCGGTGAGGGCGGCGAGATGCGCTATAAGTATGATTACCTCGGCGCAGGCCCCGATACGCTGAAGGACATTCTCGACGGCGGCCACGCCTTCGCCGAAGTCCTCTCCAAGGCTTCCAAGCCGATGATCATCATCGGTCAGGGCGCTCTGACCCGCACGGATGGCGCAGGCGTTCTCGCAACCGCCGCCAAGCTCGCCGTCAATGTCGGCGCGATCGCTGAAGGCTGGAACGGTTTTGCGGTGCTGCACACCGCGGCGTCGCGCGTCGGCGGCCTCGACCTCGGCTTCGTGCCGGGCGCCAAGGGCGCCAATGCCGCCGAGATGCTGAAGGCCATGGACGTGCTCTTCCTGCTCGGCGCCGACGAACTCGACTTCTCGACCAAGGCTGCGAAGTTCACCGTTTATATCGGCTCGCATGGCGATAACGGCGCACATGGCGCCGATGTCATCCTGCCGGCTGCTGCCTACACCGAAAAGTCCGGCACCTGGGTCAACACCGAAGGCCGTGTCCAGATGGGCAATCGCGCCGGTTTCGCACCGGGCGACGCCCGCGAAGACTGGGCGATCATCCGCGCCCTTTCCGACGTGCTCGGCAAGAAGCTTCCCTTTGATTCTCTCGGCGAATTGCGCAGCAAACTCTATGCGGCATTCCCGCATTTTGCGGCCATCGATGAGATCACCGAAGGTGATAGCGCCCAAATTGCCGCACTGGCGAAAAAAGCCGGTAAGATGAACAAATCCGGGTTTGCGTCGTCGGTCAAAGACTTCTATTTGACGAACCCGATAGCGCGCGCCTCGGCTGTCATGGCCGAGTGCTCGGCATTGGCCCGCAACAATTTCAAAGTCGCGGCAGAGTAAGGGCAGGAACTCATGGATTCTTTCTTCTCGACCTATGTCTGGCCGGCGATCATCATGATCGGTCAGTCACTGCTGCTGCTCGTCTGCCTGCTGGTCTTCATTGCTTACGTCCTTCTTGCCGACCGCAAGATCTGGGCTGCCGTCCAGCTGCGCCGCGGTCCGAACGTCGTCGGCCCCTTCGGCCTGTTCCAGTCCTTCGCCGACCTTCTGAAGTTCGTCTTCAAGGAGCCGGTCATTCCGGCCGGCGCCAACAAGGCGGTCTTCCTGCTCGCCCCGCTCGTGACCGTGCTTCTGGCGCTGTCGACCTGGGCGGTCGTGCCGCTTGCTGACGGCTGGGTGGTTGCCAACATCAATGTCGGCATCCTGTACATCCTGGCGATCTCCTCGCTCGAAGTTTACGGCATCATCATGGGTGGCTGGGCTTCGAACTCGAAGTATCCGTTCCTCGGCGCGCTGCGCTCCGCCGCACAGATGGTGTCTTACGAAGTCTCGATCGGCTTCGTCATCGTTACCGTTCTTCTCTGCGTCGGTTCGCTGAACCTGACTGACATCGTCAATGCCCAGCGCACCGGCCTCGGTACGATGCTCGGCCTGCCGAACTCGTTCCTCGACTGGCACTGGCTGGCGCTGTTCCCTATGTTCATCGTCTTCTTCATCTCTGCGCTCGCCGAGACGAACCGCCCGCCTTTCGACCTTCCGGAAGCAGAATCCGAACTCGTCGCCGGCTTCATGGTCGAATACGGCTCGGCTCCGTACATGATGTTCATGCTCGGCGAATATGCGGCCGTCGTGCTGATGTGCTCGCTGACGACGATCCTCTTCCTGGGTGGCTGGCTGCCGCCGGTTGATTTCTGGCTCATCAACTGGGTGCCCGGTATCATCTGGTTCATGCTGAAGTCGTGCCTGGTGTTCTTCATGTTCGCCATGGTCAAGGCTTTCGTGCCGCGTTACCGCTACGACCAGCTCATGCGTCTCGGCTGGAAGGTTTTCCTTCCGCTGTCGCTCGCCATGGTCGTCATCGTTGCATTCGTGCTGAAACTGACGGGATGGGCAGGCTGATGTCCAACCTCGTTTCCGGCAAAATTGGAGATTGAAGATGGGAAGCCTGTCCGCCTCCATCAACTCGCTTTTTCTTAAGGAATTCGTCGGCGCCTTCTTCCTGTCGATGCGCTATTTCTTCAAGCAGAAGGCGACGATCAATTACCCCTTCGAAAAGGGTCCGGTCAGCCCGCGCTTCCGCGGCGAGCATGCACTGCGCCGTTATCCCAACGGTGAAGAGCGCTGCATCGCCTGCAAGCTGTGCGAAGCGATCTGTCCCGCTCAGGCGATCACCATCGAAGCCGGCCCGCGCCGCAATGACGGCACGCGCCGCACAGTGCGTTACGACATCGACATGGTGAAGTGCATCTACTGCGGCTTCTGCCAGGAAGCTTGCCCTGTTGATGCGATCGTCGAAGGCCCGAATTTCGAATTCGCCACCGAAACCCGTGAAGAACTCTACTTCGACAAGCAGAGGCTCCTCGAAAACGGCGACCGGTGGGAGCGTGAAATCGCCCGCAACATGGCGATCGATGCGCCGTATCGTTGATTGAAATTTGAAATGCCGCGGGAAGAGCACTCTTGCTCACCGCGGTCAACATGCACCGGGGCTTTGCCGGCGAAAGCTGTGCGAAGTCCTATCGGGCAGGGAAACTCCCGGCTGCCCGGGGGAAGATGAAAAAGGCACCAACATGGGTCTGCAGGCTCTATTTTTCTATCTTTTCGCCTTTGTCGCGATAGCGTCGGCGTTCATGGTCATCTGGGCGAAGAACCCGGTTCACTCGGTTCTGTTCTTGATCCTGGTGTTCTTCAATGCAGCGGGTCTCTTCCTGTTGCTGGGTGCCGAATTCCTGGCGATGATCCTGCTCGTCGTCTATGTGGGCGCGGTCGCTGTTCTCTTCCTCTTCGTTGTGATGATGCTCGACATCGACTTCACCGAGCTTCGCGCCGGTGTTCTCGAATATGCGCCGATCGGCGCGCTGATCGGTCTCATCCTCGCAGCCGAACTCATCGTCGTCATCGGCGGCAGCTCGATCTCGCCCGAGATTGCCAAGACGGTCGCCATGCCGATCCCGGCACTGACCGAACGCACCAATACGGCGGCTCTCGGCGATGTGCTCTATACGAACTACGTCTACTTCTTCCAGATCGCCGGTCTGATCCTGCTGGTCGCCATGATCGGCGCGATCGTGCTGACGCTGAAGCATCGCACCAATATCAAGCGGCAGAATATTTCCCGCCAGGTTGCCCGCACGCCTGCGACCGCCGTCGAGGTGATCAAGGTCAAGCCGGGCCAAGGCGTGAGCTGAGCCGAGAGGTCAAGGAGCAAAGAACATGGTCATCGGACTTTCCCACTATCTCACGGTCAGCGCCATCCTCTTCACGATCGGCATCTTCGGCATCTTCCTGAACCGGAAGAACATCATCGTCATCCTGATGTCGGTCGAATTGATCCTGTTGTCGGTCAACATCAACATGGTCGCCTTCTCGTCGTTCCTCAACGACATCGTCGGCCAGGTGTTCGCACTGTTCATTCTGACTGTTGCTGCTGCTGAAGCGGCGATCGGTCTCGCAATTCTCGTTGTCTTCTACCGCAACCGCGGTTCGATCGCGGTCGAAGACGTCAATATGATGAAGGGCTGAGCGGCTCATGTTCCTCTATAAGGCTATCGTCTTCCTTCCCTTGATCGGTGCGATCATTGCCGGCTTCTTTGGCCGTGCGATCGGCGCCAAGGCGTCGGAATATGTCACCAGCGGCCTGATGATCATCGCCGCCATCCTGTCCTGGGTCGTCTTCTTCACGGTTGCGCTCGGCCATCCGGAAGGCGTGATCAAGGTCGAGGTTCTGCGCTGGATCCAGTCCGGCGGCATCGACGTCTCCTGGTCTCTGCGTGTCGATACGCTGACCTCGGTCATGCTGATCGTCGTCAATACGGTCTCGACCCTGGTGCACGTCTACTCGATCGGGTACATGCACACCGATCCGCATCGCCCGCGCTTCTTCGCCTATCTGTCGCTCTTTACCTTCGCCATGCTCATGCTGGTGACCGCCGACAACCTCGCCCAGATGTTCTTCGGCTGGGAAGGCGTGGGTCTCGCCTCATATCTGCTGATCGGCTTCTGGTACAAGAAGCCCTCGGCATCGGCGGCTGCAATAAAGGCCTTCATCGTCAACCGCGTCGGCGACTTCGGCTTCGTGCTCGGTATTGCCACCGTCTTCGTGCTGTTCGGCTCGATCAACTTCGACACGATCTTCGCCAATGCTTCGACCTTCGCTCCGGCGGAAGGCGGCGGTGAAGCCGGTGAAGTGATCCTGAACCTCTTCGGCATGCATCTCGACAAGGCGCATGCGCTGACCGGCGCCTGCCTGCTGCTCTTCATGGGCGCAATGGGTAAGTCGGCGCAGTTCCTGCTGCACACCTGGCTGCCGGATGCCATGGAAGGCCCAACCCCGGTATCCGCACTCATCCATGCCGCAACAATGGTGACCGCCGGCGTCTTCCTAGTCGCCCGCATGTCGCCGCTTTTCGAACTGTCGCCGGACGCACTCGTCGTCGTGACGATCATCGGCGCGATCACTGCCTTCTTCGCGGCGACCGTCGGCCTTGTGCAGAACGACATCAAGCGCGTCATCGCCTACTCGACCTGCTCGCAGCTCGGCTACATGTTCGTCGCCCTCGGCGTCGGCGCCTATGGCGCGGCGATCTTCCACCTCTTCACGCACGCCTTCTTCAAGGCTCTGCTCTTCCTTTGCGCCGGCTCGGTCATCCACGCCGTCGATGGCGAGCAGGACATGCGTCATATGGGTGGTCTGTACCCGCATATCAAAGTTACCGGCGGCCTCATGATCATCGGTACGCTCGCGATCACCGGTGTCGGCATCCCCTTCACCCCGATCGGTTTTGCAGGCTTCTTCTCCAAGGATGTCATCATCGAGGCTACCTATGCGTCGCATTCGCCGGCTGCGGGCTTCGCCTTCACGCTGCTCGTTATTGCGGCACTTTTCACGAGCTTCTATTCCTGGCGCCTGATCTTCATGACCTTCTTCGGCAGGCCGCGCGCTTCGCATGAAGTCATGCATCACGTCCATGAATCGCCGCAGGTCATGCTGGTGCCGCTCTACATCCTGGCGATCGGCGCGGTCGTCGCGGGCGTGCTCTTCGAAGGCCGTTTCTACGGCGAGGAATATGCCGAGTTCTGGAAGGGCGCACTCTTCACTGGTGCCGAGAACGAACTGGTGGAAGAATTCCATCACGTCCCGGCCTGGGTCGGCCTCAGTCCCTTCATCGCCATGCTGCTCGGTTTCGTTACCGCCTGGTACATGTACATCAGGTCGCCGTCGACGCCGCGCAAGCTCGCCGAGCAGCACCGTGTGCTCTACCAGTTCCTGCTCAACAAGTGGTACTTCGACGAGCTCTACGACTTCCTCTTCGTGCGCAGCGCCAAGGCGCTTGGCAACTTCCTCTGGAAGAAGGGTGATGTCGGCGTCATCGATACCTACGGTCCGAACGGCATTGCCGCCCGCGTCGTCAACGTTACCGACCGCGTCGTGCGCCTGCAAACCGGCTACCTCTATCACTATGCCTTCGCGATGCTGATCGGCGTTGCAGCGCTCGTTACCTGGATGATRCTCGGGAGTTCCTTCTGATGACCGATTGGCCTATTCTTTCAACGGTCACCTTCCTGCCGCTCGTCGGCGTGGTGCTCTTGTTGCTGATGAACGGCGAAACCGAGAACGGCCGCAAGAACGTGCTGTGGATTTCGCTGATCACCACGGTCTTCACCTTCATCCTCTCGCTCTTCATCTGGATCGGTTTCGACAACGCCAATCCGGGCTTCCAGATGATCGAGCAGCATAGCTGGCTCGGCACCGGTATCGGCTACCATGTCGGTGTCGACGGCATCTCCATGCTGTTCATCATCCTCTCGACCTTCTTGATGCCCTTCTGCGTGCTCGCAAGCTGGCTCTCGATCGAGAAGCGCCTGAAGGAATACATGATCGCCTTCCTCATCCTTGAAGTGATGATGGTCGGTGTCTTCGTCTCGCTCGATATCGTTCTCTTCTACGTCTTCTTCGAAGGCGGCCTCATTCCGATGTTCCTGATTATCGGCGTCTGGGGCGGTGCGAACCGCGTCTATGCGAGCTACAAGTTCTTCCTCTACACGCTGCTCGGCTCGGTGCTGATGCTGCTCGCCATCATGGCCATGTACTGGCAGGCCGGCACGACTGACATCACCGCGCTGCTGGCCTACAAGTTCCCGCCGGCAATGCAGACCTGGCTGTGGCTTGCCTTCTTCGCGTCCTTCGCGGTGAAAATGCCGATGTGGCCGGTCCATACCTGGCTCCCCGACGCACACGTCCAGGCGCCGACGGCCGGTTCCGTCATCCTGGCAGGCGTGCTTCTGAAGCTCGGCGGCTACGGCCTGATCCGCTTCTCGATCGGCATGTTCCCGGTCGCTTCGGATCATTTCGCGCCGCTCGTGTTCGCGCTGTCCGTTATCGCTATCATCTACACCTCGCTGGTCGCGATGATGCAGGACGACATCAAGAAGCTGATCGCCTATTCCTCGGTCGCTCACATGGGCTACGTGACCATGGGCATTTTCGCGGCGAACGCTCAGGGCCTGCAGGGTTCGATCTTTCAGATGCTGTCGCACGGCATCGTCTCGGGCGCGCTCTTCCTCTGCGTCGGTGTCGTCTATGACCGTACCCACACCCGCGAGATCGCGGCTTACGGCGGTCTGGTCAACAACATGCCGAAATATGCCGTGGCCTTCATGGTCTTCACTATGGCCAATGTCGGCCTGCCGGGCACTTCGGGCTTCATCGGCGAATTCCTGACGCTGATCGGTGTCTTCCGCGCCAACACCTGGGTTGCGCTCTTTGCCGCCACCGGTGTCATCCTCTCGGCTGCCTATGCGCTCTGGCTTTATCGCCGGGTGATCTTCGGTGCGCTGGAGAAGGAAAAGCTGAAGGCTCTGCTCGACCTTTCGCCGCGTGAAAAGGTCATCCTTTATCCGCTGGTCGCGCTCACTATTTTCTTCGGCGTCTATCCGGCTCCGGTCTTCGATGCGACCGCAGCTTCGGTAGACCATCTGATCAACAGCTATTCGGCCGCAGTGCAGGCAGCGCAGAATGTTGCGCTGTCGATGAAATGACGGGACTTTAGGACATGACTGCTGAAACAATCTCCCTGAGCCTGTACCTGTCCGCGCCGGAAATCATCCTCGCGATCGGTGCCCTTCTGCTGCTCATGATCGGCGTTTTCTCGGGCGAGCGGTCCGGTCCGCTCGTCAGCGCGCTGGCGATGATCGTGATTGCCATCTCGGGCCTGTGGCTGATCTTCGTTCCCGGCGACGGCCTTGCCTATGGCGGCGTCTATCTCGCCGACGGCTTTGCACGCTTCATGAAGGTGCTGGCCCTGATCGGTTCTCTGGTCGCGCTGTTCATGTCGATGGGTCATGCGCGGGAAAACCAGCTCGACAAGTTCGAGTTCCCGGTTCTCCTGGTGCTCTGCACGCTCGGCATCATGCTGATGATCTCGGCAAATGATCTGATTGCGCTCTACCTCGGCCTCGAACTGCAGTCTCTGGCGATCTACGTCATCGCTGCGATCAACCGCGACAGCCTGAAGTCGACCGAAGCCGGCCTGAAGTATTTCGTCCTTGGCGCGCTTTCCTCGGGCATGCTGCTCTACGGCATGTCGCTGGTCTACGGCTTCACCGGTCACACGCATTTCGCCGAGGTTGCCCAGGCGCTCACGGTCGAAGGAGCACGCTCGCTCGGCCTGATCTTCGGCCTCGTCTTCATCCTCGCCGGCATCGCCTTCAAGATCTCGGCCGTTCCGTTCCACATGTGGACGCCGGACGTTTATGAAGGCGCGCCGACCCCGGTCACTGCCTTCCTGGCGAGCGCACCGAAGGTTGCCGCCATGGCGATGATGACCCGTATCGTCATCACCGCCTTCGAGCCGGTGCTGACCGACTGGCAGCAGGTCATCGTCTTCATTTCGATCGCTTCCATGCTGCTCGGTTCGTTTGCCGCCATCGGCCAGAAGAACATCAAGCGACTGATGGCCTATTCCTCGATTGGTCACATGGGTTATGCACTGGTCGGCCTCGCAGCCGGCAACCAGACGGGTGTCACAGGCGTCATACTCTACATGGCGATCTACATGGTCATGACCCTCGGCTCCTTCGCCATCATCATGTCGATGCGCCGCAAGGACGGTACGGTTGTCGAGAATGTCAGCGATCTCGCCGGCCTGTCGACGACGAACCCCTTCATGGCTGTCGTGCTGACCGCACTGATGTTCTCGCTTGCCGGTATCCCGCCGCTCGCTGGCTTCTTTGCGAAGTACTTCGTCTTCGTCGCCGCCATCGAAGCCAAGCTCTATGCGCTTGCCGTCATCGGTGTCCTGGCTTCGGTCGTCGGCGCTTACTACTACCTGCGCGTCATCAAGCTGATGTGGTTCGATGAGGCGACCGGCGAGTTCGCCCGCGTTTCCGGTTCGCTGCGCCTCGTCTTCGGTCTCTCCGGCCTCTTCGTCGCTGCCTATGTTCTCATCGGCGGTCCGATCGGTGGTGCGGCAGAGCTCGCTGCGGCAACGCTGTTCTGATGGCTTCCGACAAGCGGCGCCGGATATCGCTCGGCGATATCAGGCACGAGGCCTTGTCGGATACGTCGTCGACCAACACGGAATGCCTTGCCCGGGCTCGGGCAGGGGATGGCGGTCTGCTCTGGGTGACCGCCGAAAGACAGACCGGCGGCCGCGGCCGTCGGGGCCGTCCCTGGGTTTCCGAGCGCGGCAATCTCTACGCCTCCCTTCTTCTGATCGATCCGGCGCCTATGGAGCGCCTTGCCTCCCTGCCGCTGGCAATCGCGGTCGCCGTGCATCAGGCGATCCGAAGCGTGTTGCCGCCGGGCGCCGAGCCGCTGGAAGTGAAATGGCCGAACGATATCCTGATCGGCCGCAAGAAGACCTGCGGCATCCTCGTGGAAGGCGAACGGCTGGCGGATGGTCGCCATGCCGTGGTGATCGGTATCGGCATCAATGTATCCGTCATGCCGGACAACCCAATCTATCCGGTGACCTGCCTGCGTGATCAGGGAAGTGCGGCTTCGCCCGAAGAACTCTTCGCCCACCTCTTTGCGTCGATGACCGAAGTGCTGGATATCTGGGACGAGGGGCAGGGTATAAGCGAGGTCACGGCGCTATGGCGTGCGGTTGCCTGCGGCATTGGCGAAAAGATAACCGTGAATCTGCCCGACAGGTCGATTTCAGGATATTTCGCCGGAATAGATGATAATGGCCTGTTGATGCTCGATACCGGCGCAGGCAGGATAATGCCGATTGCGGCCGGCGATGTATTCTTTGGATAGTGGAAAAAACAAACATTATGGCGAAACAGGACGAACTGGTATTTCTGCCCCTGGGCGGCGTCGGCGAGATCGGCATGAATCTCGCGCTGTACGGCTACGGCCCGGCGGATCATCGCCAGTGGATCATGGTGGATTGCGGCGTAACCTTTCCGGGGCCGGATCTGCCGGGTGTCGATCTCGTCCTGCCGGATATCCGCTTCCTTGCCAATGAGCGCAAGAACCTCAAGGCGATCATCATCACCCACGCCCATGAGGATCACTATGGCGCGCTCGCCGATCTCTGGCCGGGCCTCAACGTGCCGGTCTATGCCTCGCCCTTCACGGCCGGCTTGCTGGAAGCCAAGCGCAATTTCGAGAAGGATGCGATCGGCGAAGTACCGGTGACGATCTTCAAGGCCGGCGATACGATCAATGTCGGCCCCTTCAGCATCGAGGGTGTCGCCGTCAATCACTCGATCCCCGAGCCCATGTCGTTGGTGATCCGCACGCCGCTCGGCAATGTCATCCACACCGGCGACTGGAAGATCGACCATGAGCCGTCGCTCGGACCGCTGACCGACGAGGCGCGCTTCCGTCAGATTGGCGATGAGGGCGTGCTGGCGTTGCTCTGCGACTCCACCAATGCGCTGCGTGACGGCGTTTCGCCCTCCGAGAAGGATGTCTCGGAGAGCTTGCGCAAGATCATCGAGAATGCCGAAGGACGTGTGGCAATTACCACCTTCTCCTCGAATGTCGGCCGTATCCGCACTGTCGCCGAAGCCGCCGAAGCCGCCGGTCGCGAAGTGCTGCTGCTCGGAAGCTCGCTGAAGCGTGTGTGCGACGTTGCTCAGGACATCGGCCTGCTGGAAGGCGTAAAGCCCTTCATTTCCGAGGAAGATTACGGCTTCATCCCGCGTGACAAGGTCGTGGTGATCCTCACCGGCAGTCAGGGCGAGCCGCGCGCTGCCCTTGCCAAGCTCTCCCGTGACGAGATGCGCAATGTGGCGTTCACCGCCGGCGATATCGTTGTCTTCTCCTCGCGTGCCATCCCCGGTAACGAGAAGGCGATCCAGGACATCAAGAACGGTCTGGTGGAGCAGGGCGTTCACATCATTACCGACACAGAGGCGCTGGTGCATGTCTCCGGCCATCCGCGCCGCAACGAGTTGCAGAAGATGTACGAGTGGACACGGCCGAAAGTCGTTGTGCCCGTGCATGGCGAGGCAACGCATCTGACGGCGCATAAGGAGCTTGCCGAACAGTCGGGCATTCCGACGGTGCCGCGCGTGCGAAACGGTGATGTGTTGCGGCTTGCACCGGGACCGGTCGAGGTGATCGACGAGGCGCCGCATGGCCGCATCTACAAGGATGGGTCACTGATCGGTGACTTCGATGAGATGGGCATCGGCGAGCGCAAGAAGCTTTCCTATGTCGGCCATGTCGCCCTGAGCATCGTGCTCGACAGCCGCTACGACATCATCGGCGAGCCCGATCTCGTGGCGATCGGCCTGCCGGTCTATGACGACGAGGGCGAGGATATGGAAGATGGGTTGTTCGACGCCGCGATCGGGGCGTTCGAGAGCATTCCACGCGCCCGCCGGAAGGATATCGACATGGTACAGGAGGCTCTGCGCCGCGCCGTGCGCGCTGCCGCCAATCATACCTGGGGCAAGAAGCCTCTCGTCACGGTCTTCATCACCAGGGTCTGATGATGCTTGGCCGGGTGAACCATATCGCCATCGCCGTGCCTGATCTGGCCGCCGCAGTCGCGAGCTATCGCGACACTCTGGGGGCAGCGGTCTCGCAGCCGCAAGCACTACCGGCGCATGGCGTGACGGTCGTTTTCGTGGAACTGCCGAATACCAAGGTGGAACTGCTGGAGCCGCTCGGTGAAGCCTCACCCATTGCGGCCTTCCTCGAGAAGAACCCGTCGGGCGGAATGCACCACATCTGCTACG
Organism: Rhizobium sp. 01T444; assembly: GCF_056398305.1. Lineage (NCBI taxonomy): Bacteria > Pseudomonadati > Pseudomonadota > Alphaproteobacteria > Hyphomicrobiales > Rhizobiaceae > Rhizobium > Rhizobium sp. 01T444. Next base: position 61,996 of record NZ_JBFTPD010000016.1, on the reverse strand, counting down.
AGGTCGCCGATATCCTCGCCGCCCGCGATCGGTTAACGGCATCGGGGGCGAGGGTGCTTGGCAATGGCGAGCCGAAGATTGGCGCGCATGGCAACCCGGTGCTTTTCCTCCACCCGAAGGACTTCTTCGGTACATTGATCGAGCTGGAACAGGTCTGAAGCTCTGCGTCAGAGTGACCTAAACTGTTCACCGCCTTTGAACTCGCGGCCATTCCGCCTTATAAGCAGCCAAAACCTGCCGCCAAGGCACCATATCGACGGGAACCAAGATGTTTCAGGCCTTCCTCCAGGGATTCGCAGTCTATTTCATCATCTGGTGGATCACGCTTTTTGCCGTACTGCCGATCGGCCTGCGCACCCAGGCGGACGATAATGATGTTGTGCTGGGCACCGTGCCGAGCGCCCCGACCCGTTTTCGTCCGGTTTTTGTTTTTTCGCTGACGACGCTCGTTTCAGGTGCAATTTATGGCTTCTGGTATATCTGCTCGACCTATTTCGGTCTCGGCTTCGATGCACTTCCACAAATAGGGCCTAGCTTCTATTAGGGATGGCTTTTGCTCAATCTTTGAGCAGATGTAAATGCAACCGCGAAAAATCTGTCATACGTACGTCACGCAAGTGAGGCAAAGAGCTTGCGTAACGGAAGGCGAGCTTACTTAACGAAAGGCGAGCTTGATTTTTCAGGAATGGTGGAAGCCGAAAAAGCAAAAAAAAACAAGGCTAAAAGCCTTGTTTTAATTATCGCGTGATCCTTAACCGTTACCGGGGCAGCGACGAGCGCGCCTAAGATCTGATCCTCCCAAGACTTGACCGCGAGTTCGGCAAGAATTTAACCTTCCTGCCTGTTTTGTGAGCTAAAGCTAGCTCAAAGATTGTGCTTTGTCATTAGCTTTTTTTGCATTTTTGCTACACTCACGCAAAATTTTTCTGTTGACAAGATTTGCCTTCAAGCCCTTATAAATACGCGCTTTTTCGCGCCTGCTCAATTTGTGGGCGCTAACATGCGTCTGCGGGAGGCAGCTGGCACCGGTCGCGGGTTTCCTTCCTGCCGCGAAGCGGCTATGAACGCTCCCATCTTTAACAAATGCCGTCGATTCCGCTTGGGTAAGCGGCGTCTCAACTGTACCGGAATCCGCCATGCGTCTGTCCCGCTTTTTCATACCCATCCTGAAGGAAAACCCCAAGGAGGCGGAAATCGTCTCTCACCGGCTGATGCTGCGCTCCGGCATGGTGCGCCAGCAGTCCCAGGGCATCTATTCCTGGCTGCCGCTCGGCAAGAAGGTGCTGGACAAGGTCAACAACATCATCCGCGAGGAGCAGAACCGCGCCGGCGCCATCGAGCTTCTGATGCCGACGCTGCAGTCGGCCGAGCTCTGGCAGGAGAGTGGCCGTTACGACGCCTATGGCAAGGAGATGCTGCGCATCAAGGACCGTCAGGACCGTCCGATGCTCTACGGCCCGACCAACGAAGAAGTGATCACGGATATCTTCCGTTCCTCCGTGAAGTCCTACAAGGACCTGCCGCTCAATCTCTATCATATCCAGCTGAAATTCCGTGACGAGATCCGTCCGCGCTTCGGCACCATGCGCTCGCGCGAATTCATGATGAAGGACGCTTACTCCTTCGACTTGACGCGCGAAGGTGCGGAACATTCCTACAACAAGATGTTCACCGCCTATCTGCGCACCTTCGATCGTCTCGGCCTGCGCGCCATTCCGATGCGCGCGGACACCGGCCCGATCGGCGGCGATCTCAGCCACGAGTTCATCATTCTTGCCGATACCGGTGAGTCTGAAGTCTTCTGCCACAAGGATTTCGTCAATTTTGACATTCCCGTGGAAAATACGGATTTCGATAGCGTTGACGGCCTGAAGTCGATCTTCGACAGGTGGACGTCGCTTTATGCCGCGACCTCCGAGATGCATGACGAGGCCGCCTTCAACGCCATTCCGGAAGGCGAGCGTCTTTCTGCGCGCGGCATCGAAGTCGGTCATATTTTCTACTTCGGTACCAGGTATTCCGAGCCGATGGGTGCGAAGGTCCAGGGTCCCGACGGCAAGGAACATACCGTTCACATGGGTTCCTACGGTATCGGCCCGACACGCCTTGTTCCCGCCATCATCGAAGCATCGCATGATGAGAACGGAATCATCTGGCCGGAGTCGGTCGCGCCCTTCGATGTCGTGGTCATCAACATGAAGGCCGGCGACGAAGCCTGCGACGGCACCTGCGAGCTGATCTACGCGGCGCTGACCAAGGCCGGCAAGGATGTGCTCTATGACGACACGGACGACCGTGCCGGCACCAAGTTTGCGACCGCCGACCTGATCGGCGTGCCGTACCAGATCATTGCCGGTCCGCGCGCGGTCGCGAATGGCGAAGTGGAAGTGAAGGACCGCAAGACTGGCGCCCGCGAGACGATGACCATCGAGGCGGCGATTAACAGGTTCGTGGCTTAAGAAAGACGGAGGCGAAATGGCAGAGGCAGCATTGGACCGGAGTTCCAAATCCGGCTTGGGTCCGGCTGGCAAGCCATTTTCCACCTTCGAACGCCTGGTGGCGTGGYGTTATCTGCGCGCCCGCCGCAAGGAAGCGTTCATTTCGGTGATTGCCGGCTTCTCCTTTGTCGGCATCATGCTGGGCGTTGCGACGCTGATCATCGTCATGGCTGTTATGAACGGGTTCCGCACGGAACTCGTCTCCCGCATCCTCGGTATCAACGGCCACATGATCATCCAGCCGGTCGATGGTCCCTTCACCGACTATGCCGACCTCGTGAAGAAATTCGAGGCGGTGCCCGGTATCAAGATGGCGCTGCCGCTGGTCGAGGGCCAGGTGCTGGCTTCCTCGCGGACGGGCGGCAGCACCGGTGCGCTGGTGCGCGGCACGCGCGCCGAAGACCTGACCAAGCTCAAGGCAGTATCCGACAATATCAAGTCCGGCGACATGGTAGGCTTTGCTGCAGGCGACAGCGTTTTGATGGGCACGCGCATGGCCGACCAGCTCGGCCTGCGGGTCGGTGACCTGATTACGTTGACGTCACCGGAAGGTGATGTGACGCCGATGGGCGTCAATCCGCGCATCAAATCCTACAAGATCTCCGGTCTCTTCGAGATCGGCATGTCGGAATACGATTCCTCGATCATCTATATGCCGCTCGAGGAATCGCAGCTTTATTTCAATGCCGACGGGCTGGTGCAGTCGATCGAACTCTTCGTCAATAACCCCGACGATATCGACAATCTGAGGCCCAAGGTGGAGGAGGCGGCCGGTCGGCAGATAGCCATCACCGACTGGCGTCAGCGCAACCAGACCTTCTTTTCCGCCCTGCAGGTCGAGCGCAACGTCATGTTCATGATCCTGACGCTGATCGTGCTCGTCGCAGCGCTCAACATCATCTCCGGCCTCATCATGCTGGTGAAGGACAAGGGCAGCGATATCGCGATCCTGCGCACCATGGGCGCGAGCGCCGGCGCAATAATGCGTATCTTCTTCATGACGGGAGCTGCAATCGGCATTGTCGGCACGATCGCTGGCGTGCTGCTCGGCGTGCTCGTCTGCATCAACATCGAGTCCATCCGCCAGTTCTTCTCATGGGTCTCTGGCACGGTGCTTTTCGATCCGCAGCTCTACTTCCTGAGCCAGCTTCCGGCGGAAATGGATGTGAGCGAAACGGTGTCCGTCGTCATCATGGCGCTGACGCTCTCCTTCATCGCGACGATCTTCCCCGCCTGGCGCGCCTCCCGCCTCGACCCCGTCCAGGCCCTTCGTTACGAATAGGGCCGTGATCCAAGGTCAAATCCCCGGCCCAATCCAAGGAATGCCGCATTCATGAAACGCAACGTCGTTCTCAAGCTTTCGGGCGTCGAGCGCCATTACGGGCAGGGCGAAACGCTGCTGACCATCCTCAAGGGTGCGGATTTCACCCTGTCGAGCGGTGAGATGGTGGCGCTGGTGGCGCCGTCAGGCACCGGCAAGTCGACGCTGCTGCATGTCGCAGGGCTGCTGGAGCATCCTGACGGCGGCGAGGTAATGGTCAACGGTCGCCCCTGTGATGGCCTTTCCGATGACAAGCGCACGGCCATCCGCCGCGGTGAGATCGGCTTTGTTTATCAGTTCCATCACCTGCTGCCGGAATTCTCGGCGCAGGAGAACATCATGATGCCGCAGCTCATCGCCGGTCTCTCATGGAAGGAAGCGAGCGAGCGGGCAAAGATGCTTCTGGATTACATGCGCATCGGCCACCGCGGTACGCATCGCCCGGGCGAGCTTTCCGGCGGCGAGCAGCAGCGCGTGGCAATCGCTCGCGCCGTTGCCAATGCACCGAGCCTGCTKCTGGCCGACGAGCCGACCGGCAATCTCGACCCGGAAACCGCCAGCTATGTCTTCGACGCTCTCGAGGCTCTGGTGCGTCAGTCCGGCCTTGCCGCGCTRATCGCCACACACAACCACGAGCTCGCCCGGCGCATGGACCGGCGCGTGACGATCTCCGACGGCAAGGTCGTGGATTTCTGATTATCAGGGGATAATCAGCCCGCCGCGATAATCGAGCTCATAGGCCTTGTGACCATCGACAAGGATGAATTCATGGCCACGGAAATGCGTGCAGTCGCCTTCGCTCGTATCGACATAGCGCCCCAGCGAATGATCGAAGACCATGCCGCCGAGGAAGCGGCCTTGTTTGTAGAGCTGTGACAGCGCGGCGCTAATGATCGTGCCGGCGACAGTTCCGTCGATGATCCCGGGCTCGATGATCCGCCCGAAATAGTTCATCGCCCACACCGGCTTTTCCTCCAGCCACACCACTTCCTGACCGGCAAAATCCGTGCCGCCGAAATAGCTGTCGAGATAGCGCCAGATGCCGCGCTTGTAGCCGAGGTCATGGGCGCCGATCCGATAGGAAGGCTGTGCCTTGGCGCCGGCAACATAAGTCTGCGATTTGGCTTCGACAATGAAGCCGTTGAGTTCCTGCGTGTCCATCGTCCCACTGCTCCGATGTTAACCATGTCCCGCAGAAGCGGGGGGTAAACCTGTTGACAACAGAACATAAATGGAACAAATTAAAAACATAAGAGCAAAAGGAGAGCCAAATGACTGACATGATCCGTGATATCGCAGCATTCACCTCCATCGCAATGTTCATTACCAGCTTCTCGCTGATCGTCATGGCAATGTAAGAATTCAGGGGATCGCATGGCAGCCATGCGGTCCCGAAGCAGGACTTTTTCTGGACAGAATCGCCGACAATGCCGACAATGCGCACTCTTCAGTGAGGCGGTTCGAAAGGCAGATCATGGCGGATGCGGAAAAAGGTGCTGCTGGCGCAGTCGTCGGCGGGAAACCGGGCTTCGTCCATCTGAGGGTCCACTCCGCCTATTCGCTGCTCGAGGGCGCGCTGCCCCTCAAAAAGATCCTCTACAAGGCATCGGGCGACAGCCAGCCGGCAATCGCCATCACCGATACCAACAATCTTTTCGTCGCCCTGGAATTTTCCCAGAAGGCGCTGGACGACGGTCTGCAGCCGATCATCGGCTGCCAGGTGTCGATCGACATGGAAGATGGCCTCGACACCGAGAAGCGGGGCGGTCAGCAGGCGCTGGTCAAATTGCCTTCGATCGTGCTTCTGTCCGCTACGGACGCAGGTTATGAGCGGCTGGTCGATCTCGTCAGCCGCGCTTATCTCGGCGGCGAGAGCAATCAGGCTGTCCATATCCGTTCCTCCTGGCTGGAGGAAATCGGTACCGAGGGGCTGATCGCTTTGACCGGTGCCTCGACCGGCCCTGTCGACATGCCGCTTAAGGACGGCCATGCTGCTGCGGCAGAGACGCGGCTGCTGGCGCTGAAGCGCCTCTTCGGTGATCGGCTCTATGTCGAGCTGCAGCGGCACGGAACCTACGACAAGCGGCACGAACAGAAGATCATCGGCCTTGCTTACAAGCATGATCTGCCGCTGGTGGCGACCAACGAGGCCTTCTTCCCAACACGAGACGATTACGACGCGCATGACGCGCTGATGGCGGTGGCGCACAACGCGATCGTTTCCGACGACAGCCGCTTCCGCCTCTCGCCGGACCATTATCTGAAGAGCCGTGCTGAGATGGAAAAGCTTTTCGCGGATCTGCCTGAGGCACTGGATAATACCGTCGAGATCGCAAGGCGCTGTTCCTTCATTCTGAAGACCCGCAAGCCGATCCTGCCGCGCTTCACCGGCGCGACCGATGATCCCGAGGAGGCCGAGCGCGCAGAATCGCTCGAACTTCGCCGCCAGGCGGAGGAGGGGCTGGACATGCGCCTTGCCGAGCTTGGAATGTCGGCCGGCTACGAGGAGAAGGATTATCGTGAACGGCTGGAATTCGAGCTCAGCGTCATCGAGCGCATGAAGTTTCCCGGCTACTTCCTGATCGTTGCGGATTTCATCAAATGGGCCAAGCAGCATGATATTCCGGTCGGTCCCGGCCGCGGTTCAGGTGCGGGTTCGCTCGTCGCCTATGCACTGACGATCACCGACGTCGATCCGCTGCGTTTCTCGCTGCTCTTCGARCGCTTCCTCAATCCGGAACGCGTCTCGATGCCCGACTTCGAYATCGACTTCTGCCAGGACCGCCGCGAAGAGGTGATCCGCTACGTGCAGCAGAAATATGGTCGCGAGCAGGTGGCGCAGATCATCACCTTCGGTTCGTTGCAGGCGCGCGCCGCGCTGCGCGACGTCGGCCGCGTGCTGGAAATGCCCTACGGTCAGGTCGACAAGATCTGCAAGCTGGTGCCGAACAACCCGGCAAACCCGACGCCGCTTTCCAAGGCGATCGAGGAAGAGCCGAAGCTGCAGGAAGAGGCAGCCAAGGAACCGGTGGTTGCCCGCCTCCTGGATATCGCCCAGAAGATCGAAGGCCTCTACCGCCACGCCTCGACCCATGCCGCCGGCATCGTGATCGGCGACCGCCCGCTGTCGAAGCTCGTGCCGATGTACCGCGATCCGCGTTCCGACATGCCGGTCACCCAGTTCAACATGAAGTGGGTGGAACAGGCCGGTCTAGTCAAGTTCGACTTCCTCGGCCTGAAGACGCTGACCGTGCTCAAGGTCGCTGTCGACTTCTGCAGGAAGCGCGGCATTGAGGTCGATCTTCCCAAGATCCCGCTCGACGACAAGAAAACATACGAGATGCTTTCGCGCGGCGAGACGGTCGGCGTGTTCCAGGTTGAAAGTGCCGGCATGCGCAAGGCACTGATCGGCATGAAGCCAGACTGCATTGAGGACATCATCGCGCTGGTCGCGCTCTATCGCCCGGGTCCGATGGAAAACATTCCGACCTACAATGCCCGCAAGCATGGCGATGAAGAGCTGGAATCGATCCATCCGATGATCGATCATCTGCTCAAGGAAACGCAGGGCGTTATCGTCTACCAGGAGCAGGTGATGCAGATCGCCCAGGTCCTGTCGGGCTATTCGCTTGGCGAAGCCGATCTTCTGCGCCGCGCCATGGGTAAGAAGATCAAGGCAGAAATGGACCAGCAGCGCGAGCGCTTCGTCGTTGGCGCGGTCCAGAACGGCGTGTCGAAGCCGCAGGCCGACAACATCTTCGAACTGCTCGCAAAGTTCGCAAACTACGGCTTCAACAAGTCGCACGCTGCCGCCTACGCCATCGTCTCCTATCAGACGGCCTATATGAAGGCGCATTATCCGGTCGAATTCCTGGCCGCGTCGATGACGCTCGATATGTCGAACACCGAAAAGGTCAACGACTTCCGCCAGGATGCCAAGCGCCTGGGCATCGAGGTCATCGCGCCCTCCGTCCAGACCTCCTTCCGCCAGTTCGAGACCGGCGATAACCGTATCTATTACGCGCTTGCGGCTCTCAAGGGTGTCGGCGAATCCGCTGTCGATCACATCGTCGAAATGCGCGGCGATAAGCCCTTTGCCAGCATCGAGGATTTCTGCCTGCGGATCGATCCGCGCCAGGTGAACCGCCGCGTGCTGGAAAGCCTGATCTACGCCGGAGCCTTTGATTGCTTCAACCTGGATCGCGCCCAGCTTTCGGCCGGTCTCGACCGCGTGCTCGGCTATGCGCAGCGCGCCCAGGAAAACAAACTGAGCGGCCAGTCGGATATTTTCGGCGGTGCCCTATCCTCGGGCCCGGAAAAGATCGCCCTGCCGCCATTCTCGCCCTGGCTTGCCTCCGAGCGGCTACTCAAGGAGTTCCAGGTGCTGGGCTTCTACCTGACCGCCCATCCGCTCGACAGCTACAACAACATCCTTCAGAAGATGCGCGTACAGACCTTCGCGGATTTCTCGACGGCGGTGAAGCAAGGTGCTGCGAACGGGCGACTGGCGGGCACCGTCATTTCCAAGCAAGAGCGCAAGACGCGCACCGGCAACAAGATGGGCATCATCGTCTTCTCGGATTCCTCCGGCCAGTATGAAGCCGTGCTCTTCTCCGAAATGCTGAACCAGTATCGTGACATACTCGAGCCCGGGAAATCCTTCGTCATCACCGCGATCGGCGAAGAGCGGCCGGAAGGTGTCAGCCTGCGTCTGCAGACCATCCAGTCGCTGGAGGAAAAGTCGCTGCAGATGCAGAAGGCGCTACGCGTCTATGTCCGCGACTCCGGCCCGCTACGCGCCGTCGCCGCACATCTGAACGCCAAGGGCGACGGCCTCGTCTCCTTCATCGTCATCAAGGAGGAGGGCAAGCGCGAGGTCGAAGTGGTGCTGCAAGAGAAATATCGCATCACGCCCGAGATCGCAGCTGCGTTGCGGGCTGCTCCTGGCGTCGTCGACGTCGAACTCGTCTGAACGAAAAGTGCGACCGGCAGTGCACCGGTCGCCATTATTTTTCAGCCGGCCTGCAGACGGCAGGATGCATCCGCGCAGCGGCCTCTGCCGAAGCCCATGATGACCATGCCGATCAACGTCGCCGCTACCGGCACCAGCAAGGCGGTGCGCAGCGCTTCCAGGCGTTCGGATGGGCTGTCTCCATCGCCGAGAGCAAGTGTGCCGACGGCGCTGACGGCAGAGAGGCCGAGTGCCGCGCCGAACTGGAACGACGTATTCACCAGCCCGCTTGCCAGTCCCTGTTCGTTTTCGGCAATACCCTCAGTCGCAATGATCGTCAGCGGGCCGTAGCCAAGCGAGAAGGCCAGGCCGAGCAGGATCGTCGACGGCAGCATCGCCGCATAAGTCCAGTCGAGCCCCATACCAAGGAAGAGCGCGTAGCCCGCGATGGCAAAAGCAAAGCCGCCAAGCACCACGCGTCCATTACCGAAGCGCTCGACGAGCAGGGGCGTCAGCAGCGGCGCCAGAATGGCGTCCATGCCGATGACGATGAGGGCGAGGCTGGTTTCGAAAGAGGACCAGCCGAGCAGTTCCTGCAGGTAGAGCGAGACGATGAACTGGAAGCCGAAGAAGGCGCCGGTGAAGAGCATCGCTCCGAGGTTGGATTGTACCAAGGCGGCAGACCGGAAGATCCCGAACCGTACCAGCGGCGCCCGCGAATTGCGTTCGATCAGGATGAAGGCGAGCCAGAGCACAGCGCTCGCGCCTGCTGCTGCGATCGTCAAGGTTAGCTCACTGGTGGCATGTTCCAGCCGGGTCAGCGCATAGGCGGCAAGCAGCATGGCGCCAGTCAGGGTCACCGCACCGGCAATGTCGAACCTCTGGCGTGGGGTTGTGTCCTCCTTGTTCTCCACGATCAGCTTCATGCCGGCAACGAGCAGGATGGCGGAGAAGATAACAGGTGCGAAGAACACCCATCGCCAGCCGACAGCGGACAGAAGCCCGCCGATGACAAGGCCGAGGGAGAAGCCGGCTGATGCCGTGCCGGCATAGATCAGCACGGCCCTGTTACGCTGCGATCCCTCGCGAAAGCTGCCATTGATGAGCGCAAGCCCGGCGGGCGTCATGAAGGCGGCCGCTGCACCCGTCACGAAGCGGGCCGTCAGCAGCATCCAGCCCTCGGTCGCAAAGCCGCCGAGGCCGGAGAACAGCAGGAAGACGGTCAGTGCCGTCAGGAAGACCTTGCGCTTGCCGTACATGTCGGCGACGCGCCCGCCAAGCAGCATCATCCCGGCATAGGCAAGCACATAGGCCGAAACCACGGCGCTCAGCGTGGTGGTCGAAAGACCAAGCTCGGCCCGGATCGATGGAAGCGCGATATTGAGCATGGCCGCATCGACGCCTTCGAGAAAGATCGCGCCGCACAGAACGGCGAGCATTCCGGCGGCGCTGCGGCTCATTCTTCCGCTATCCACTGCCAGTGGAGGACTTGTAGACATTCTGATTTCCTTGTCGGTGAAGCAGGGAAGAGCGAGAATGGTTACATATTGATCCTCGGTTCCCTATTGTAACCAAGGCTGACATAAGGCATGGTTTGCAGCCATGGAAGAAGGCACTTCAAACTCACCGAGTGACTGCTGCAGCACCGACCGCGATTACGACGTCCACCAGTGGGATTCGCGGGAGGAATGTGAGGTGCGCCAGATCCTCGATCGCATCGCCGACAAATGGTCGCTGTTGGTCATTGCCCTGCTCGAAAAACGCACCTTGCGCTTTACCGAATTGCGCAAGAGCATCGATGGCATCAGCCAGCGCATGCTGACGACGACATTGCGTCAGCTCGAGCGTGACGGGCTGATCGAGCGGACAGTCTATCCCGTCGTTCCGCCAAGGGTTGACTATGCTCTGACGGAGCTCGGCTGCACGCTGCACGACACAATCAAGGCGCTCGTGGTCTGGACGGAAACGAACCAGGCAAAGATCATCTCCGCCCGCCGAAGCTACGATGAACGCGCCAGCGAGAAGCTTTGGTAGGCCTCAGCTCTCGCGGGTGATGGTGATGAATCCCGTGCCTTCGCCGGTTTCGGATCCGAGGCCGGTATCTGATATCGTCAGCGTTGAGCCGGGCGAGATCAGTGCATCGATCCGGTGACGGGTTTCTTCTGACATCGAGATGCGGCTGAGCGCTCTGGCGATTGAACGGCCGCTGATGATGGAGCTTTCCTGATTGGCGATGCCGAGCCGCTTCACCGTTTCGCGGGAGAGATTGTTCTCCAGCGTTACGCCCAGCCAGTCCGCCGTGCCGGCGGCCTCATTGACTGAATGCAGCGAGAAGAAGTGCGTGCCGAGAGCAAGACCCGGATCGGCGATGGTAATGGGCGCCTCGAAGAGCGGCTTGAAATCCTGGCGTACCATGATGACGCCATTCGGAGGCTCGCCTTTGCCTGCCGCGGCGTAAACTTCCTTAAGGAGAGTATCAGTGACCAGGCCCTTGTCACGGACAAATTCCGTTGGCCGCAGCGCCTTGAAGGCATTGATGGCCTGAACGGTCGCAGGACCGGCCAGCCCATCAGGCTCGCCGGCAGCAAAGCCGAGCTGGTTCAGCAGGGTCTGGATATCGATGACGTTTTCACGCAGCGTCCGACGCGTAATCAGCATGCTGATCGGCGCGCTATCCGCAGCAGGCGCCTGCAGCTGGAACTGCGGCATCGGCAGGGCAGCCGTCGTCTCGTTCATGGCGACCTGCACCTGCTTCTTCGCGTCACCTATGGACGGCCGCAGCTCCACGTCCGACAGCAGTGGTGCCGGTTCGGGCCGGTCGGGGCGGAACAGGGTCGGATGGTCAATCGGCTCTGGTATCAGCTCACTGTCGGTAATGATGACAGGCACGCCCATCTCGGTCATCTTGTAGAGCGATTTCGCAAAGGCGCCGGGCATGCGCACGCAGCCATGCGAGGCCGGATAGCGCGGCACGGAACTAGACTCGTGCAGCGCGATGCCGGACCATGTCAGCCGCTGCATGAAGGGCATCGGCGCGTTCGAATAGATGTTGGATTCGTGGTACTTCTGCTTCTCGATGACGGAGAAGATACCGCTCGGCGTCGTGTGCCCGTCCTTGCCGCTCGAGATCTTGGAGGTCGCCACGACCTCCGCACCGTCATAGACGGCCAGCGACTGCTTATCCTTGGACACGAAAATCTGCAGCGTGCGCGCGTCTGCTGCAAAAGCCGGATGGACAAGAGCGGTTGCCGACAGCAACCCGATAAGAACGCTTACACGCACAGACATGACGCAATACACCACATGCACAAAAACGACGCGAGTTAAGCACGCGAAGTTTAACGAAGGCTTGAATACGCGGCGCCGCTTTGATCACGAGATTGTGGGATATTCAATTTTATGCAAATCTAAAAAAGGAGAAGTCTTGGGGGAGACTTGGAAATGCATGTCGATATTGTTTCCGCGTTCGATGATCTGCATGCCCTGAAAGACAACTGGAACGAGGTCTATGCTGCCGATCCGGAGGGGAACTACTTCCTCTCCTGGCACTGGATCGTCAAATGGCTGGAGCGGCGCGCGTCGTGGTTCGTTCTCGCCGCCAGGCGGCAGGAGGGGGATGAACGATACGTGGCTTTCCTGCCCATCCAGCTGCATGTCGAATTCGAGGAAGGGCAGGGCCTCGTCAATATCCTGCGGCTCGGCGGCACACCCTATGCCGGCTATAACGGCCTCCTGACGCGTCCCGAGGATGTCGAAGCGGCGCTCAGCGCCTTTGCCGGTTGCCTCCAGACCTTCAATTGGAAACATCTCGATCTCGACGATGTCTATATATCCGAGGAGAGACTGAAGGCGCTCCTCGAGGCCTTTCCGGCTTCCGAATTTTCAAAGAGAAAGGTCGCTCGCAGGCCGCACATCACCTCGGTTGGTGAAAACATCGACCACGACGTCTATGTCTATGTGCCGCTCGGCGATGATTTCGAAACCTTCGTCGATGAGCGTTTCGGCTCGAAGACCCGGCGCAATGCGCGAAAAGCGCTGCGCGATCTGGTCGCGCCGCAGAACAAGCTGCGCATCACGCACGTCACGCCCGAGACGATGGAGCGCGACCTGGCGCTCTTTTACGAGATGTGGAACCTGCAATGGGGCGAGCGCCAGCCGCGCTACGGAAAGTTCATTCTCGACAACAGCCGTCATATGCTGCCGGCCTGCATCGAGCATGGCACGGTCTTCATGCCGATCCTCTGGCATCAGGACAAGCCGGTCGGCACCTTCATCATCTTCCTCGATCCCTACCGCAAGTCGATGATGTGCTTTCTCGGAAGCCGCGACCTGACCTTCCGCCACTCGATCAGCCCCGGCTTCATGCTCCATTGCTACAATCTGCGCTGGGCGATCGAAAATGGCTACCGCATCTACGACATGGGCACCGGCAATTACAGCTATAAGGATTTACTCGGATCGGAGCATCATATCGTCGAGAAGCTACAGATCTCGACGCTCACCGGCCGTAATATCGGCGACCGTCTCGATCCGCACTCGCTTGGCATCGCCATGCATCAGGCGGTGCATTTCTTCAGGAATGGAAACCCGACCGCCGCCGAACTCTGCTGCCGGCAGATCCTGGCCGTCGACGAGAAACATGCGCAAGCCAGCTCATTGCTGGCGAAAATCGAGGCGGCGCGGCGGCCAAGGTTGACCGGTGACCCCGAAACCCATTTCAGTGCTGCCGCCGAACGTCATCGGGCCGGCGATCTTACTGCTGCGGAAGCTGGCTATCGCGACGTGATCTTAGTCATGCCAGATCATTTCGATGCTCTGCAGCATCTGGCATTGCTTCTGTTGCAGAAGGGCGATCTGCGTGGCGCAGCAGTCTGCGTCGACAATGCGATCGAGGCGAAACCGACATCCGCCTCAGCCTATTGCAATCGCGGCAATATCCAGGCGCGGCTTTCGAATTTCGATGGCGCGCTTGCAAGTTACGATCGGGCAATCGCTCTCGATGCGGGTCACGCCATCGCTCTCAACAATCGCGGCAATGTTTTACGGCGACTGGGGCGCCACGATGAGGCGCTGGAAAGCTATGATCGTGCCATCGCGATCGAACCCGGTTATGCACAGGCTGCGAAGAACAGGGCGGCGGCACTACAGGAACTGGCCGCGGTGCCGGCCTAGAGCGCCGTGCGTCCATTCGGACGCACAAAGACGCTCTAACTCTTGGAATCTACGCATCAGGCTTTCCGAAAATCGATTCCGATTTTCGGGCTGATGCTGTAGGCTAGCGGTTCCCCTTGCCGCCAAAAGTATAGCCGGTTTCGACCGTGCCCTTGCCGAACTTGTCGCGCAACTTGTCCATGGCGGCTTCCGCCGCCGCGCGGCGGCCGGATTGCTGGTCGATGAGATCGGGCGGGTCGGCGCGGCCGGCATCGCCGAGATCGGTGACGCCAATGCCGATCAGGCGGAATTTCGTGCCGTCGGTTTCCTTCTCCAGAAGGTCGAGCCCCGTGCGGAAGATCTTGTCGGCAAGCTGTGTCGGGTCTTCAAGGCGCCGGTTGCGGGTGCGCGATTTGAAATCGGCCGTCTTCATCTTCAGCACCACCGTCTGGCCGGCAATGCCGTTCTTCTTCAGCCGCCAGGAGACCTTTTCCGAGAGGTTGCGCAGGATCGGCACCAGATCGTCATAACGAGAGATGTCATCGAAGAAGGTGGTTTCGGCTGAGACGCTCTTGGCGGCATCGTTGATATGCACCTCGCGGTCGTCGATGCCGCGCGACAAGCGGGAAAGCCGCTGGCCGATGCTGCCGTAACGACGCATCAGGTCGTTCTCTTCCATTTGCTGCAACTGGCCGATCGTGCGGATGCCGTCTGCTTCGAGCGTCGCGGCAAATGCCTTGCCGACGCCCCAGATGGTCGTCACGGGACGGGGCGCCAGAAACTCCACGGCTTCCTCGCGTCCGATGATGGAAAAACCACGCGGTTTCTGCAGATCGGAGGCGACCTTGGCGAGGAATTTGCAATAGGAAAGACCGACCGAGACGGTAATGCCGATCTCCTTTTCGACGCGGCGGGCAAACTTCGCCAGCGTGCGGGCCGGCGGATCGTGATGCAGCCGTTCCGTGCCGCCGAGTTCCAGGAAGGCCTCGTCGATGGAGAGCGGCTGCACAAGCGGTGTCAGTTCCTGCATCAGTGCGCGAACCTCCCGCCCGACCTTGACATATTTCTCCATGTCCGGGCGGATAACGACCGCCTGCGGGCAAGCCTCCAGCGCCTTGAACATCGGCATAGCCGAGCGTACGCCGTGGATGCGGGCGATGTAGCAGGCGGTGGAGACAACGCCGCGCTTGCCGCCGCCGATGATCACGGGTTTATCGGCGAGCTCCGGATTGTCGCGTTTCTCCACGGCGGCGTAAAAAGCGTCGCAGTCAATATGCGCGAGCGTCAGATCATAGAGCTCTTTGTGACGCACCAGACGCGGGCTGCCGCAAACATGGCAGCGACGCACGTCTCCCTTCTGCTCGGCAAGGCAGTCGCGACAGAAGCCGGGTGTCTTGTCAGATGCAGGCGCCATGGTGAGAACAAAGGTTGAACATTGCAACATTACGCCCTAAGCTTTTGAGTCTCAAGAGAGGGAGGACAGCTTGGCCGTGGATATCGATCTTCGTTTCGAACCTGTCACGGCCGAGCGCTGGGGCGATTTCGAAAAGCTGTTCGGCCCGCAGGGTGCCTTCTATAATTGTTGGTGCGTGGCACTGCGCCTTCCGCATGCCGTCCGCACGACGATGGAGCCTTCGGAGCGCAAGGCCCATATGCAGGGCCGCATTGAGGTGGGACCGCCGCCGGGCATTCTCTGTTATATCGAGGGCGAGCCTGTGGCCTGGGTTCAGGTGGGGCCGCGCCACGACGTGCCGCAGTTCAATTCGCCGCGAACGGTTTCGCGGCCACTCGAGGAGGGTGACGCTCATGATCCCTCTATCTGGGCAGTCAGTTGCTTCTTCCTGTTGCCGAAGCTGCGCGGAAAAGGCTTGAGCCACAGATTGCTTGCTGGTGCCGTCGATTATGCCCGCGGTCAGGGCGCACGGTTGCTGGAAGCCTGTCCGATCGACCATGTGAAGCAGTCGAAATCCGTCACGCTTTGCATCGGCTCCACGGCGATTTTCGACACGGCAGGTTTCGAAACGATCGCGCGGCGCAAGGACGGCCGGCCGCTCATGCGGCTGGATTTGCACGGCTGATCGTGTGTGCCGCAAGGTGTTGGTCGATGAGTTCGGCGGCATGAGCCCAGTCTCTCGCCCGCGCGATATTCTCGGCGGCGGCCGGCGCGAAGCGGTGAACGGGCGAATCCGGCATGAGATGGATGAGCAGGCAATCTGCCACATGCTCCTTCACGGAATGCAGGTTGCGCGCCATATCATCGATAAAGACGACAGGAAGATCGCGACCGCCATGCAGCGCCTGCACGATCGGTCCCTTCGGCTGTTCGCTGGCAAGCAACGGGAAGGTAAGGCCCGCGCTGTCGAGAAGGCGACGACGGTGGGCGGAAAACTGCGGTGGCATCGCGGTGAGGAACAGGACGTCGGCATCATCAGACAAGCGTTCGAGCGTCGAAACGACGGGATCCATAGGCGTCTGCCAGCTTTCCTGGGCTTCGAAGAATTCCAGGATCAGCCGGCTGACATGCTGATCCTCAAGCGCAACCCCGTCGGCCAGCGAGACGATGTTGCCATGAAGACGGAAGGAGCGCGGCAGAAATTCATGGCCGAGACTTTTGAGGTACAGTTGGAAAGGACCGATGAATTGCAGCACCACATCATCGACATCGCAGACGATGAGCGGCCTGTCGCCAAGGCGGATATGCGAGATGTCGAATTCGGCGCTGTTGCTCACGATCAGTATTCCCCAGAGTCGAGGCCGGGCGGCGAGAAGTGGCGCCATGCCCCAGTCAGCGCTTCCGGCGTCGTGTTCGTCGCCTCACAGAAGGCGATCGCCGTCGGCTCATGGTTCATGAGGAAATCCAGCATGCCGGCGAGAAAGCCAGGATCGTTGATGGCATTACGCACTTGCTGGGGTTCTACGCCTGTCAATGCCAGGAAGCGACCGAAGAGATCCGGGTCGTTCGCAAGCCAGCCAAGGACGGCGATGGCCGTTTCTTGCGGATCGGCTGCCGCCGCAAGTTGTTTCGAAGTCTTGAAATTGCTTTGCATTGCGGTGGTCGAGTTACCTTTTCTTCAACCAAATACCGGTAGCTTGCACTATCGGTTTCATGGAGCCATTTGTCAGCTAATGTCTTATCATGGACATTTGGCTTCAAGAGCGGACGTAGGGACAGCTGATCATGCCCAAACAGGTGATGATTGTAGAAGATAACGAGCTCAACATGAAGCTCTTTCGCGACCTCATCGAGGCCTCGGGCTATACCACGATCCAGACCCGCAACGGCATGGAAGCGCTTGATCTTGCGCGCAAACATCGCCCCGATCTTATACTTATGGATATTCAGCTTCCGGAAGTTTCCGGCCTCGAAGTCACCAAGTGGCTGAAGGAAGACGACGAACTGCATGTGATCCCGGTCATTGCCGTTACGGCCTTTGCCATGAAGGGCGACGAGGAGCGGATCAGGCAGGGCGGCTGCGAGGCTTATGTCTCGAAACCGATCTCCGTTCCGAAATTCATTGAGACGATTAAGACTTATTTGGGCGACGCCTGAGGCATCGGAAAAAAGATTCATGACTGCGCGAATACTGGTTGTTGATGATATTCCGGCAAATGTGAAGCTGCTCGAAGCGCGGCTGCTGGCAGAATATTTCGACGTGCTGACCGCGGCCGACGGCTACGAGGCGCTGGCGATCTGCGACCGCAACCAGGTGGATCTCATCCTGCTCGACATCATGATGCCCGGCATTGACGGTTTCGAAGTCTGCGAGCGGCTGAAGGCCAATCCGAAGACCGCCCATATCCCCGTCGTCATGGTCACCGCGCTCGACCAGTCGGCCGACCGCGTGCGCGGCCTGAAGGCCGGTGCCGACGACTTCCTGACAAAGCCCGTCAACGACCTGCAGCTCATTTCCCGCGTAAAAAGTCTGCTGCGCCTGAAGACGCTGAGCGACGAGTTGCGCGTGCGCGCCGAGACCGCCCATACGATGGGGATGGACGAGTTGATGCGCACCGGCGACGGACGCTCCGACGAGGCGGGACAGGTGTTGCTGGTCGACAGCCGTGCCAACTCGCAGGAACGCATCATCAAGACGCTGAAGCCCGTCGCAGACGTGGTCGCCATCTCCGATCCGCAGGCGGCTCTTTTCGAAGCCGCCGAGAGCGCCTTCGAACTCGTCATCGTCAACGCCAATTTCGATGAATACGATCCGCTCAGGCTTTGCTCGCAGTTCCGCTCGCTGGAGCGGACCCGTTTCCTGCCGATCCTGATCATCACGGAGCAGGGGGCCGACGAGATGGTTGTCCGCGCGCTCGATCTCGGGGTCAATGACTACATCGTGCGCCCTGTCGATCCGAACGAGCTGGTCGCCCGCAGCCTGACGCAGATCCGCCGCAAGCGCTACAACGACCGCCTGCGCGCCAGTGTCAAGCAGACGATCGAACTCGCTGTCACCGATCCGTTGACCGGTCTCAATAACCGCCGTTATCTCGACAACCATCTCAATGTGCTCTTCAACCGCTCGATGGCCCGTGGCCGGCCGCTCTCGGTGCTGATTACCGATATCGACCGCTTCAAGCAGGTCAACGACACCTATGGCCATGACGGCGGCGACCAGGTGCTGAAGGAATTCGCAAACCGCGTGCGCTCGACCGTCCGCGGCGCTGATCTTGCCTGCCGTTACGGCGGGGAAGAGTTCGTCGTCGTCATGCCGGACACCTCGCCGGAAATTGCCGCGGCCGTTGCCGAGCGCTTGCGCGCGGCCATCGAAAGCACGCCGTTCCTGCTGAAGTCGTCGGGCGAAACGCTGAATATTACGGCCTCCTTCGGCATATCCTCGCGCATCGCCTCGGTCATAACGCCCGACCAGCTCATGAAGCAGGCAGACCTTGCGCTCTATGAGGCGAAGAATACCGGGCGCAACCGCGTCGTAGCCTCCGCCGCCTGACGACATAACGTTCCGTAATGCGTCGCTTTCGGTTATCCACTGGGAGTAGCTGAACCTTACGAATATTTAATTTTGTTGGCTGAAACGAAGGCGCCGGTTTTTCAACCCGATAGCCAGAAAATGGACTTTAAAGCGTGTTTCTTCCGATAACACGTATCGCCTGCTTCCGAAAGCTAGAGGCGTCGAACGCGAAAAGAAGAGCGGACTATAGTTGCATCCTGATTGTCTGGCCTCTGTAAATCGTATTTCACAAAACGTAACGCCGGCGCCTTACGTTAGGGGAGGGGCTGAGGTGTTGTTGTAATATATTTCTGAAATTCTTGCTGATATCAAATATTGTCCTTTTGGTAAAGGAGATTTGGTTGCGTCTTTACACGTGCCAAAACTGGACTTTTAACCATAGAATCATACTCGGAAATTTTACCATTAAGAATTTGTTGATTTTCTTTCATTTTTGCGCAAATTATCGGCTCAGAACAGAAAACGCTCCCATGGAGGAGCTGTCGATACCCCATGATGCTCAGGTCCGCCGCATCTCCTGGGTCGTGGGGTCGGTCGGCTGGTACGCAATCTCAAACGGTTCCTCGTGCCGTTTTGCATGCTGGCCGACCCCCTTTTCGTAAAAACGCCGTCACTTCCCGAAGATGGAAGGGCGGCGTTTTTCTTTGTTTGCGCTAACATTGCCGTCAGGAAGTCCAGTGCAAACAAAAAGCGCGCTACCCGGAGGCGCGCGCTTTTTGAAAGAGCCGTGAGATCAGGTAATTACTTGATCTTGGTTTCCTTGAACTCGACGTGCTTTTTGGCAATCGGGTCGTACTTGGTCTTCGTCATCTTGTCCGTCATCGTACGGCTGTTCTTCGTCGTGACGTAGAAGAAACCGGTGTCGGCCGTCGACAGAAGCTTGATCTTGATAGTGGTAGCCTTGGCCATGGTCGTCCTGCCTTTAAGAAAATGAAAGCCGTGGAAAACCGGATAGGCTCCACGGCAAATTCTGGCGCGAAACTACGAATCTAGCCCGAAAAGTCAAGCCCGCTTTCCGAGGAAAAGCAGTCTTATGCCGGCAAGCAAGGCATAAAGCCCGAAGAAACCGGCAATTGCATAGGCAAAACCGTTGTTTCCGGCAACATCGATGGCAGCGCCGATTACCTGGGGGCCTGCAACGGTGCCGACGGCATAACAGAAAACGAAGGCCGCATTGGCCGCCGCAAGGTCCGAACCTGTCAGCCGCGAGCCGAGATGGCTGAGACCGACCGTGTAGAGGCCGGAGACGCAGCCGCCCCAGAAAAGCAGAAGTCCGGCCATGAGAATCCAGTTATTGACGAGGACCGGGAGCATCATTGTTCCGACGAAACCGGTCAGCGCCATCAGCGCCAGCAGGGGACGCTTGTCCTTGATACGGTCCGAAAGCAACCCGAGCGGGATCTGGAAGATGACGTTGCCGACACCCATCATGGTGAGCAGCAGGGCCGCCTGCGTTTCGGTGAAATGCGCGCGCACCGCAAAGATCGGAAAGAGCGACAGGCCGCCGGCTTCGACTGCACCGAAGATGAAGACGGCCGCGGTTGCGGTCGGCACCAGGAAGACATAGCGCATGAAATGCAGTTCTGGCTTCTCGTCCAGGACAGGGCTTTCGTGCCGGGCGATGAAGATCGGGATCGCAGCCAGCAGGATCGCGAAGGCACCGACCAGGAAGGGCAGGATGCCGTCGCTGCCTAGCAGCGAGAAGATCAGCGGCCCAGCAGCAAAGCCGAGTGAAAGGACGGTCGCGTAGATGCCGAGCACGAAGCCGCGTTTGGAAGGCGGCGAGGCCGCATTGATCCAGAATTCAGAGAGGATGAAGAGTGTGGTCGTTGCGCCGTGGAAGGCGAAACGCAGCGGAAACCACATCCAGAAGTCCTGCGCATAGTAGAAGCCGAGCGCGCTGAGCGCAGAGATCAGCACCGCCCACATCATGGTGGGCGCGACACCGTATTTATGCGCGAGCTTGGTGGTGATCGGTGCCGCCGCCATCGCCGCAATACCGGCCATAGCGGTATTGAGGCCGATGAGGGTGGAAGAAATGCCACGCTTTTCGAGAATTATGCTGAGGAGAGGAAGTCCCAGGCCGATCGCTATGCCGACGGCGGAGATGGACGAGACGGCTGCCACCAGAGAAGGCCAATGGATTTCCTCAACATCGCCCGGTGTGCCGTTCCTCGGCTGAGACATTTATCCATCCTTAGAGAGGTATGCGGACGAATCGTCCGTCTGGAGCCACATAGAAAGACATAGGCATGCCAAATCCAAGTGACGGGCAGGGTTTCACAATATTTCTGGCATCCGCCGACGATTTCTTGAGTGTAAGCTTTCCCCGTACAAAAGATGATGACCGTGTCGATCCTCTGCAGATAGTCGGCTATGGGCCGTGGCGCTCTGGTCGCTGCCACTACACGCGAAATATGTCTGGAAGGTGAAGGTGTTCAAGCTTGCCGGCCGGGTACGTCGTAATCTTCTGGTTCGTCATCATGGCCGCCGAAACCGTGCATCTTCAGCGCCCATTGCAGGCCTATGACGCCGCCCTTGATCGGCTGGATCGAGACGAGCGCCGTGATGATGGTGATCGGTGTCCAGATGGCGAGATGCACCCAGACCGGCAGGACAAAGGCCATGTCCGTCAGCATGAACCCACCGACGACGACATGGCCGAGCACGAGGATGACGATATAGGGCGGCAGGTCGTCGGCGCGCTGGTGGTACATCGCCTCGCCACAGGCGGCGCAATGATCGACCGGCTTCAGAAAGGCGCGAAACAGCTTGCCGCTGCCGCAGGCCGGGCAGCGGTTCAGCATGCCGCGCATGATGGAGCGTCCGAGCGGGCGCTCGGCATCGGGCGTATCCCCGTAGCGTACGACCTCGTCTGTCGGTGTGCTCATCGATCTTTCCCTTCCCGGAACCAGAGCCTTTCCATTTTTCTTCGAAATATGGAAAGGCTCCGTCTCTTTCTCTTCACGCAATTCCGGACGCAAAACCGCTGCGCACTTTTGCTGGAGTTGCTTCAGCGCCGCCCGCTCGGTGGCCTCGTTCCGATCTTCTTGCGAGCGCGGCTTGCGTCGCGTCGCCCCGCCTTGTGGAAGGAGCGCACAGCCGTCGGCATCTTGCGTCCCTCGCTCAGCATCTCGAAGCGCAGGGCGCCCGCAAGCGGGATCGCCTCTGCCAACCGCACAGTCACATCGTCGCCGAGACGATAGCCAAGACCTGTCTTTTCACCCGATAGCGCCTGATGCGCCTCGTCATAGATGAAGTAGTCGGTGCCGAGCGTAGATATAGGGATGAAACCATCAGCGCCATAGTCCGGCAGCATGATAAACAGACCGGATTTGGTGACGCCCGAAACGCGCCCTTCGAATTCCTGGCCTATGCGGCCGGCAAGATGATGGGCGATGAGCCGATCGACCGTCTCGCGCTCGGCGGCCATGGCGCGACGTTCGAAGGTGGAGATTTCGGCGGAGATGTCGTCGAGCGTCGCTTCCTCGTCCGGTGTGATGCCGCCCTCGCCGAAGCCGAGCGAGCCGACTAGCGCACGATGCACGATCAGGTCGGCATAACGGCGGATCGGCGAGGTGAAGTGCGCATACTTCATCAGGTTCAGGCCGAAATGGCCGATATTTTCGGGACTGTAGATCGCCTGGCTCTGCGAGCGCAGTACCATCTCGTTGACCATCGTCTGGTGCGGCGTGTTGTCAGCCTTGGCGAGGATGCCGTTGAAGCTGTTGGCGCGCATATTGCCGCCTTTGGCAAGCGAGATGCCGAGGGTAGCGAGGAACTCGCGCAGCACCTCCTGCTTGGCAAGCGTTGGCGTATCGTGGATACGGTAAATCAGCGGCTGGCGCTTTTTTTCCAATGTCTCGGCAGCGCAGACGTTCGCCTGGATCATCATTTCTTCGATCAGCTTGTGGGCATCGAGGCGGGGCGGCACGAAGACCCTGTCGACGGTGCCGTCAGGCTTCAGCAGGATCTTGCGCTCGGGCATGTCGAGCTCGAGCGGCTGGCGCCGGTCGCGGCCGCGCTTCATCGTCTCGTAAGCGTGCCACAGCGGCTTCAAGATTGGCTCCAGCATCGGCCCGGTCTTGTCGTCAGGCTTGCCGTCGATCGCCGCCTGCGCCTGCTGATAGGACAGCTTGGCAGCACTCTTCATCATGATGCGATGGAAGGTATGGCCGATCTTGCGGCCGTCCTTCGAGAAGACCATGCGAACCGCAAGGGCAGGGCGGTCGACCCCTTCTTTCAGCGAGCAGAGATCGTTGGAGATCCGCTCCGGCAGCATCGGCACGACACGATCAGGAAAGTAGACCGAGTTGCCGCGCTTCAGCGCTTCACGGTCGAGCGGCGAATTCGGCCGCACATACCAGGAGACATCGGCAATGGCGACGGTGACGATAACGCCGCCGGCATTGTCTTCCGATGGATCATCCTCGGCATAGACCGCGTCGTCATGGTCCTTGGCATCGGCAGGGTCGATGGTGATCAGTGGCAGGTCGCGCCAGTCCTCCCGATGCGACATGGTGGCAGGCTTGGCGTCATCCGCCTCTGCGACTGCGGCTGGCGGGAAGACGTGCGGAATACCGTGCGCATGGATGGCGATCATCGAGATCGCCTTTTCCGAAGCGACCGAGCCGACGACCGAGAGAACCTTGGCACGCGGCAGGCCGAACCGGCCGAGGCGGGCAATTTCCACTTCGACGAGATCGCCGTCCTTGGCGTCGCCCTTGTATTCAGGGTCGATCACCATTTCCTCGCCGCGCCGCTCGATCGGCAGCAGGCGTCCGGCCCCCCCGGGGGCATCCTTGAAGACGCCCATGCTGGCGCCGCGCCGCTTGTCGATCACCTTGATGATGCGGGCCGTATAGGCGGGGCCACCTCGATCGACGGCCGGGAAGATCTTGGCGAGGATGCGGTCGCCGAGACCGGCAACGGGCGACTTGCCCTTGCCCTGGCGGCCAGCCGGCGATTGCTGGCGGATGGCGACAGCGGGTGCTACGCCCTGATCCTCGGGCCACTCGGCCGGGCGGCCGATCAACTCGCCATCCTTGTCGCGCGTGGTAATGTCGAGCACGGTGACGGGCGGCAGCGCACCGGGCCGGATCAGCGACTTGCGGGTCTTCTGCAGCATGCCTTCCTGCTCCAGCTCCTGCAGCAGGTGCTTGAGCTCGACGCGGCTTTCGCCCTTCAGCCCGAAGGCCTTAGCGAGCTCGCGTTTGGAGGCTTTCTGCGGATGTTCGGCGATGAAGCGCAAGATGACTTCGCGCGGCGGCAAGATGCCGTGCACGATGTTTAGCGGCTCAGGCGCAGGTTCCCTGCTCGCGCGTCCGAATTTTCCCGGGCGCTTGCCCATGGCTCTCGTAGTCTCGCGCGGTTCTCTCGCCACTCTCAGCTCTTCTTCGGTTTCGCCGGCGCTTTTGCCTTGGTTGCCTTCGGCTTTGCGGCGGTCTTCGTCGTCTTGGCTTCAGCGGCCGCAGCCTTCGGCTTCGCTGCTGACTTGGCCTTTGTCTTGGCGGCGGGAGCCTTGCCTGCCTTTTCCGCAATCAGCGCCAGCGCCTCTTCGACGGTGATGGCCTGCGGATCCTTGCCCTTCGGCAGCGTCGCGTTGACCTTGCCCCAGTTGACATAGGGGCCGTAGCGGCCGTCGCGAACGGTGATCGCGCCACCGTCAGGATGAGCGCCGAGTTCCTTCAGGGCTGCCGGCGTTCCGCGGTTGCCGCCTGGCGCCTTGGCCTGCTTTTCGGCAATCAGCGTCACGGCGCGGTTGAGACCGACCGAGAAGACGTCCTCGATGCTTTCCAGATTGGCATAGGTGCCGTCATGAAGCAGGAACGGCCCGTAGCGACCGAGCCCGGACGAGATCATCTTGCCGGATTCCGGATGTTTGCCGATATCGCGCGGCAGCGAAATCAGCGCCATCGCCTTCTCGTAGTCGATATCCTCGGGCTTCCAGCCCTTCGGCAGTGAGGAGCGCTTGGCATCCTTGCCGTCGCCGCGCTGGATATAGGGTCCGAAACGGCCCGAACGCAGCGTCAGTTCCTCGCCGGTTGTCGGGTCGGTGCCGAGGTTCTTCGGCTCGTTCACAGCAGCGCCTTCGGCCTCGCCGCCGTTTTCGGAGGAGAGTTGGCGGGTATAGTTGCACTCCGGATAATTGGAGCAGCCGACGAAGGCGCCGTACTTGCCGAGCTTTAGCGACAGGTTGCCGGTGCCGCAAACCTGGCAGATGCGCGGATCGCTGCCGTCTTCGCGCTTCGGGAAGACCAGCGGCGCCAGTGCTTCGTTGAGCGAATCCAGGACATTGGTGACGCGCAGTTCCTTGGTGTCTTCGATCTGCGAGAAGAAATCCTTCCAGAAGTCACGAAGAACCTGCTTCCAGTTCAGTTCGCCGGCGGAGATCCGGTCGAGCTTCTCTTCGAGATCGGCCGTGAAATCATATTCGACATACTTGGTGAAGAAGCTTTCGAGGAAGGCGGTAACGAGACGCCCCTTCGCCTGCGGGATCAGCTTGCGCTTGTCGATCGTCACATAGTCACGATCGCGCAAGGTAGCGAGCGTCGCGGCATAGGTCGACGGACGGCCGATGCCGAGCTCTTCCATTTTCTTGATGAGCGAGGCTTCGGAATAACGCGGTGGCGGCTCGGTAAAGTGCTGCGTCGAGTTGATCTTCTGCTTGGCGAGGTTCTCGCGCGCATTGATCTCCGGCAGGCGGCCGTCTTCGTCATCTGCGTCGTCGCTCTGCTCGCCATCCTCCTTCTGGTCGGTATAGGCGGCGATGAAGCCGTCGAAGCGGATGACGGAACCGACGGCGCGCAGGCCAGCCTTCTGGCCGTTGTTGTCGGCAATGATTTCAGCCGTCGTACGCTCGATTTCGGCCGATGCCATCTGGCTGGCGATACCGCGCTTCCAGACCAGATCGTAGAGACGGATCTGGTCGGCATCCAGGAACTTGCGGACGCGATCCGGTGAGCGGTTGAAGTCGGTCGGGCGGATCGCTTCGTGTGCTTCCTGGGCGTTCTTCGCCTTGGTCGAGTAGAAACGTGCCTTTTCCGGCAGGTAACGCTCGCCGAATTGTTCCCCGATGGCGCCTCGCGCCGCATCGATCGCTTCCGGCGCCATCTGCACGCCGTCCGTACGCATATAGGTGATCAGACCGACGGTCTCGCCGCCAATGTCGACGCCCTCGTAAAGCTTCTGCGCGATCTGCATGGTGCGCGAGGCCGAGAAGCCGAGCTTGGAGGAGGCCGCCTGCTGCAGCGTGGAAGTGGTAAAGGGCGGTGCCGGGTTGCGCTTGACCGGCTTTGCCTCGACGCTTTCGACGACATAGCTGGCGCCTTCCAGCAGCGCCTTCAGCTTGCCGGCTTCTTCGCCATTTCCGATCGAGCGCGGCTGCAGCCGCTTGCCATTGGCGGCAACCAGTCTTGCCTCGAACTCGTCGCCGCGCGGCGTCTTCAAGAGCGCCGAAAGGTTCCAGTATTCCTCGGAAATGAAGCGCTCAATCTCGGATTCTCGATCGCATACGAGGCGCAGCGCAACCGACTGCACGCGGCCGGCGGAACGCGCACCGGGCAGCTTGCGCCAGAGAACCGGCGAGAGGTTGAAGCCCACGAGGTAATCGAGTGCGCGGCGTGCCAGATAGGCATCGACCAGCGGGACGTCGATGTCGCGCGGATCGGCCATCGCATCGAGCACAGCCTTCTTGGTGATGGCGTTGAAGACCACACGCTTGACCGGCTTGCCGTTGATGACACGCTTCTTGTTCAGAAGGTCGAGAACATGCCAGGAGATTGCTTCGCCTTCGCGATCCGGGTCGGTCGCCAGGAACAGGGCATCGGAGGATTTCACCGCGTCGGCAATATCCTTCATGCGCTTGGCGGACGCGCTGTCCACCTCCCAAAGCATCTCGAAATCCTGATCCGGAAGAACTGATCCATCCTTGGCAGGCAGATCGCGCACATGGCCGAAAGAGGCGAGCACCTTGTATCCTGGACCCAGATACTTATTGATCGTCTTGGCCTTGGCAGGCGATTCCACCACTACAACATTCATGATGATTCTCTAAAAAAGATGCCGATCCGGCGGAGAGGCAGGCGTAACATGCACTGCAACATGAATACCGGCCCCCCGACATGGACAGGGAATTCGCTCTGGTCAAGAGGTTTGCTTCAATTTTACCTCTTTGCCGCGTATCGCAACCATTACGAGATTCTGAACCTATTGCAATTCAGGATGATTGCGCTATCGTTTTTGAAGTGTGGTTCGGGCTCCTGGTAAAGCAGCGCTCTCCGATTTCATAAAGACAATTATGGCGCCCAAGGCTGCAGAAAAAGACGCCGATCGCTCGGCATCGCTTGAAAACATTGCTTTCTTCCGGCAGATGCTCGCAGAGTTGCGCCAGGTGGCAGAACGCGAAAATGCGGAGATGCTCTGTTATCTCATCGAAATGGCCTGTGTCGAAGCCGGAGACCTGCAGTCACGCATCGATAGCGGCTCAGTCGGCCATGGAAATTGAAACCAGCCCGCCGACATGGCGATGGAGCCGCCCGGCCATATCCAGTTCCAGAAGAACGAGATAGACGGCGGAAGCCGAAAGACCGGTATGACGGATGATGTCGTCGACCTCCGTCGGCGTCGGACCGAGCGCATCGATGACGAGCGTGCGATCCGTTTCGTCGGGCGGAAGCGACATCCTGCTGCCTTCGCGCTTCGGTTCTTCGGCTGACGGCAGCGAGAAGAGATCGGGTTGAGAGAGCGGCGCCAGCGCTTCCACGACATCCTCGGGCGAAGTGACGATCATCGCCCCGTCCTTCAGAAGGCCGTTCGTGCCGTGGCAGCGCGGATCGAGCGGCGAACCCGGCACGGCAAAGACCAGCCGCCCGAATTCGCCCGCCATCCGCGCCGTGATCAGCGAACCGGAGCGAACTGCTGCCTCCACGACCGCAACGCCGAGCGAGATGCCGGCAATCAGCCGATTACGGCGGGGGAAATCACGCGCACGCGGCTCCCAGCCGAAAGGCATCTCGCTGACGGCAAGCCCGTTGCCATTCCATATCTCCTCCAGCAATCCGACATTCTCAGGCGGGTAGGGCTGGTCCAGCCCTCCGGCCATTGCGGCAATGGTGCCGGTAACGAGGCTCGCCCGATGGGCGGCCGTGTCGATACCGCGGGCGAGGCCGGAGACGACCGCATAGCCGGCCCGGCCACAGTCTCGGGCGATCATCGCCGCGAACTTCGCGCCGCTGACGGAAGCATTGCGCGAACCGACGATGCCGACCGCCGGCCTGTCCAGCACGGAAAGATCGCCCTTGACCGCGAGCAGTGGCGGCGCACCGTCGATCTGGCGGACCGCCTGCGGATAATCAGGCTCGCCGATGCCGATGAAGCGGGCGCCGAAGCGCTGCGCCGCTTCGAGTTCGCGGTATGCTTCGGCTTCGGTGGCGATGCGGATCGAACGCGTCGCGCCGCCACGCGCCGATAGTTCCGGCAGCATGGAAAGAGCGGCTTCCGCCGAACCGAAATGATTGATGAGATCGCGAAAGGTCGCAGGGCCGACATTGTCGGAGCGGATCAGCCTCAGCCAGGCGATCCTCTGTCTCTCCGTCAGCGCAATTCCTTTTGGCTTTGCGCTGAGCGCGTCCATTACCCCTTAGCCCCGATCTTGCTTTCCGTCCCGCTGATCAGGCGGGAGATATTGGCCTTGTGTTTCCAGTAGGAGATGACGCTCATGATCGCCATGATTGCCGCAACCTTTTCGTCGCCCAATATCCACAATGCAACCGGAATGACAAGCATCGCAACAAGCGCTGAAAGCGAGGAATAGCGGCTGACGAAGGCAACCCCAAGCCAGACGGCTGCAAAGAGCAGAACCATTGATGGCG
Source organism: Rhizobium sp. 01T444 (assembly GCF_056398305.1). Taxonomy (NCBI): domain Bacteria; kingdom Pseudomonadati; phylum Pseudomonadota; class Alphaproteobacteria; order Hyphomicrobiales; family Rhizobiaceae; genus Rhizobium; species Rhizobium sp. 01T444. The sequence continues at coordinate 33,239 of NZ_JBFTPD010000016.1, read as the reverse complement.
CAACGCCGAGCAGCGTGCCGATATAGGTGGCAACACCCTTGCCGCCCTTGAAACCGATCCAGACGGGGAACAGGTGGCCAATGAAGGCAAAGAAACCGGCGATGATGCCCGCTTCCTCACCTGCGAAATAAGCCATGATCCAGGCGGCCGCGGCGGCTTTCAGCGCATCGAGCAGAAGCGTAGCGGCCGCGAGCTTCTTGTTGCCGGTACGTAGAACGTTGGTCGCGCCGATATTGCCGGAGCCGATGCTGCGCACATCACCAAGGCCGGCGGCGCGCGTGAGGATGAGACCGAACGGGATGGAGCCGAGCAGGTAGCCAACGACGACGGCGGCAAGCGCCAGAGGCAGGGTAATCTGCCAGGTGACAAGATCAGATATCATTTTTGTTCCCCAAGTCTTTTGCCGAGAGGATGCCCGGAAGGGCAGGGCAGCCCTCAGTCCTGCAATGCGTGAACCAGCGTGCCCTCGACATAGGTCGCAACGGCTCGCCCGCTGAAGCGCGCATCCTCGAACGGTGTGTTCTTCGAGCGGGAGAGAAGCATGTCCTTGGAGACAAGCCAAGGTTCTTCGAGATCGATCAGCGCGATATCGGCCTTGGCGCCGGGCTTCAGCGTGCCGGCATCGAGGCCAAAGATCTGCGCCGGCCGCGTCGACATCGCATCGATCAGCCGCAACAGGCTGACCTGCTCGCTGTGATAAAGCCGTAGCGCTGCCGCGAGCATCGTCTCCAGTCCGACCGCGCCATCTTCGGCCTCGCCGAAGGGCAGGCGCTTGGTATCGACATCCTGCGGGTCATGCGAGGAGACGATGATATCGATCGCGCCTTTTGCCAGCGCATCCACCATTGCAACCCGGTCGTCTTCGGAGCGCAGCGGTGGATAGAGTTTGAAGAAGGTGCGATATTCGCCGATGTCATTCTCGTTCAGCGCCAGATTGTTGATCGAGACACCGCAGGTGACCTTCACGCCACGCGCGCGGGCAAGCTCGATCGCCTCGACCGACTCAGGCACGGAGATCATCGCCGCATGGTAGTTGCCGCGCGTCAGCTGCGCGATGCGCAGGTCACGCTCGAGCGGGATCAGTTCCGCTTCCTTCGGAATGCCGGAGAGGCCGAGCCAGCTTGCAAGCAGGCCTTCATGCATGACGCCATTGGCGCCAAGATATTTGTCGCGCGTGGCGCAGGAAAGGACGGCGCCGAATTCGCGTGCATAGGTCATCACCCGGCGCAGCACCTGTGTATCGGAGATGCTGGAATGTGCGTCGGTAAAGGCGACGGCGCCTGCCTGCATCAGGAGGCCGATTTCAGTCATCTCCTCACCAGCGAGCCCCTTGGTAATGGCTGCTGCCGGGTAGACGTTGATGACGGCCGTGTCCCGTGCCGTCTTCTTGACGAACTCGACGAGCGCGATGTCGTCGATGACGGGATGCGTATCCGGCATCATGATGATGGAGGTCACACCGCCCGCTGCCGCAGCCCGGCTTGCCGAAGCGATTGTCTCGCGGTGCTCGCCGCCCGGTTCGCCGATATGGACGCGCGCATCCACGAGGCCCGGCGCCGCGACGAGGCCGGTGCAGTCGCGCACGGTGGCACCCTCAGGCGTTCCCTGGCTCTGTGCATCCTTGCCGGCCGCGACGATGAGACCATCCTTGACGACGATCGTGCCGATCTCATCGAGATTGCGGGAAGGGTCGATGATGCGGACGTTCTTGAGGACGAGATTGCTCATGCGCCCACTCCATCAGTGCGGGGACCCTGGTTCTGGGAAACGAGCAGCGTCTCCATGACGGCCATGCGCACGGCGACCCCCATTTCCACCTGTTCGGCGATCACGCTCTGCGGGCCATCGGCGACCTCGGAGGCAATCTCCACGCCGCGGTTCATCGGTCCCGGATGCATGACGAGAGCATCCTCCTTCGCTGCCTTCAGTGTTTCCGCGTCGAGGCCGTAGAAATGGTAATATTCGCGCACCGACGGCACGAAGGCGCCGGACATGCGCTCGCGCTGCAGCCGCAGCATCATCACCACATCTGCGTCCTTCAGCCCTTCCTTCATCGAATGGAAGACCTCGACGCCCATCTCGGCAATGCCGGCCGGCAGCAGCGTAGCGGGAGCGACGACCCGCACCCGCGCGCCCATGGCGTTCAGAAGAAGAATGTTGGAGCGCGCCACCCGCGAATGTAAGACGTCGCCGCAGATTGCGACGATGATGCGGGACAGCCGGCCCTTGGCGCGACGGATCGTCAGCGCGTCGAGCAGCGCCTGCGTCGGGTGCTCATGCTGGCCGTCGCCTGCATTGACGACGGAGCAGGAGACCTTCTGGGCGAGAAGTGCCGCGGCACCGGCGCTGGAGTGGCGGATGATCAGGACGTCCGGCCGCATCGCGTTCAGCGTCATAGCCGTGTCGATCAGCGTYTCGCCCTTCTTCACCGAGGAATTGCCGACCGACATGTTCATCACGTCGGCGCCGAGGCGCTTGCCGGCAAGTTCGAAGGAGGCTTGCGTCCGTGTCGATGCCTCGAAGAAGAGGTTGATCTGCGTCAGGCCCCGAAGGGTCGACGTCTTCTTTTCTCTCTGTCGGCTGATCTTGACGGCTTCGTCAGCCTTGTCGAGAAGATAGGTAATATCCTGCTCGGTGAGGCCCTTGATGCCAATGAGGTGGCGGTGGGGGAAAAAGACCATGACCCTGCCTCTTATTGTCTTCGCGGGGTCTATAAAGAGTGCGGGGGGAAGGGGCAAGCTTGTGCTGTACGCAAATCCCATGTTCCCCATGCATTTTCCATCGAATCCCGCTAGAGCAGAAATCTGCGAATCACGAACTTCCGGTTTCCTTTTGCCGGGCTCATGAAATAGAAGCGAACTATGACCTCCGCAAACCGGACTGAAGACAAACTCGCCGAACTCAACCAGCCGAGCCTCTGGTCGGGAATCAACGCCTACCGATCCGATCCGCTGATCGTCGATCTGACTGCCACACTGCCACGCACCATCCGTGAAGACCTTGAAAACATGGGCCGCTTCGTCACCTCGCCGGAAGCGCAGGAACTGGCGCGCATGGCAAACCAGGGCACGCCGCAGCTGCGCACCCATGGCCCGCGCGGCGAACGTCTTGATATCGTCGAATTCCACCCCGCCTGGCATGCGCTGATGCGCCGTTCGATGGCGTCCGGCCTGCATTCCTCCGTCTGGGATCCGCAGGCCGATACGGAGGCCAAGGATCAGGCCCACCATATTCGCGCAGCCCGCTTCTATCTGACGGCGCAGCTGGAATCCGGCCATCTTTGCCCGTTGACGATGACAAGCGCGTCCGTTGCCGCTCTCTCGGCCTCACCGGCCGTGCAGAAGGACTGGGCGCCGAAGATCCTGTCGCGCAAATATGACTCGTCCAATCGTCCGGCCATGCAGAAATCGGCCGTGACGATCGGCATGGGCATGACGGAAAAACAGGGCGGCACCGACGTCCGCGCCAACAAGACCACTGCCGAAAAGGTCAGCGAAGGCATTTACCGGCTGTCCGGCCACAAGTGGTTCATGTCCGCGCCGATGAGCGACGCCTTCATCATGCTGGCACAGACCAAGGACGGCATGGGCTGCTTCCTGGTGCCGCGTCTGCTCGAGGATGGTTCTGCCAATGGCCTGCAGTTCCAGCGCTTGAAGGATAAGATCGGCAACCGCTCCAATGCTTCTTCCGAAGTGGAGTTCACCGATACGTTCGGTTTCCTGCTCGGCGGTCCCGATGCCGGCATCCGCACCATCCTCGATATGGTGACGCTGACGCGGCTCGATTGCGCGCTTGCCTCTTCGGGCATCATGCGCGCATCGCTCGCCGAGGCCGTGCACCACACCCGCGGCCGCAGCGTTTTCGGCAAGATGCTGGTCAACCAGCCGATCATGACGCGCGTGCTCGCCGACATGGCGCTCGATGTGGCAGCCGCCACGGCTCTTTCCTTCCGCCTGGCCGATGCCTTCGACAAGGCGCGCGGCAATGCGGAAGATGCCGCCTATGCCCGCGTCATGACGCCGGTCGCCAAATACTGGTGCTGCAAGATCGCCCCGTCGCTGATCTATGAGGCGATGGAATGCATCGGCGGCAGCGGCTACATCGAAGAACGCCCGATCGCCCGCCACTATCGCGAGGCGCCGGTCAATGCGATCTGGGAAGGTTCGGGCAACGTCATGGCGCTCGATGTGCTGCGTGTGCTGAACCGCGGCAAGGATCTGTTCGAGACGGTATTTGCAGGCTTTGCGCGCGATCTTGGGCCGGCCGGCAAGAAGACGATCGACGTGCTGCGCGCCGCGATCGCGCTCTGCGAACAGGACGAGGGCGCTGCCCGCTTGCTCGTCGAGCAGCTGGCGCTCGTTGCCGGCGCCGCCGAGCTTTACCGGCTCGGGGCAGGGCGCATTGCCGATGCCTTCATCGAGACCCGTCTTGCAGGCGGCTGGCGCTCGACCTACGGCATGCTCGATTCCCGCTTCGATGCGAGCTACATCGTCGATCTGCTCTATCCGCCGGCAGCGTAAATGCTGCCATTTCGCAACGCGCGGCAAGACGATCTCGGTGAGGTCTACGCCATCTCGCTTGCGACTGGTGACAGTGGGCAGGATGCGAGCCATCTGTACCGCGATATCAGGCTGATCGGTCACATTTATTCCACCTCTATCTGGTGCTGAGTCCCGAAGAAGACCGTTCTCGTGTCGGACAAGCATGGCATGAACCGCCTGCCACGCCTTCAGGGGCAGGGCGACTGCATTGCGCTTTCGGATGAGCGGGTGTCGCAGGCTCGCAAGGCGGCCATCAGCGACATTCATCTCGGCGTCAATGCGGGCAAATCAGGGCGGGCTGCGCTTTTGATCCTCGCGCGGCTCTACGCGTCTTGTGCCGCAGCTTGTTTCGTCTTCGGAAACCACCATCTGGTTCGCTGAACACTCTAATCCTGAACTTTTTTCTGGCCGGCTGATACTGGGCTCTGCCACTCTACGGCACAAAAAAATCCGGCCGCGTCGCCGCAGCCGGATCATATCACTTATCGCCGAAAATCAGCTTTCAGAAGAAGCCGCGGCGCTGCCACCAGCCAGCCTTCTTCGGCTTGCCTTCGCCCTCAGCTTCCGCGCTTTCGGTGCGGGTCGAGGTGACGGTCGGCTCAGAAGACGAGATGTTCGATCCGCGGTTGGCGCGAACCGGCTTTGCCTCTTCCTGCGCCGGTGTTGCGAGATCCGCAGACGCTTCCATCACTTCCGAGTCGGCCTGGGCCGCGGTCTCAGCGATAGGCGCTTCGATTACGGGCTCCTCGATCGGCGAGGGTGCGGCAGCTGCCTTGCGGCGGCCACGGCCGCGTGCCGGCTTGACCTCTTCGGCAACACTTTCGCCAGCTTCGACAGCAGCCATTGCCGGCTGAGCTTCAACCGTTTCGGCTGCGACGACTTCGATCACTTCCGCTGCGGTCTCGGACGTCTCGTCGGCTCCACTATCGTCGCCCTCGTCACCTTCGGAAGCGGCGTTGACTTCAGCACCTTCTTCACCGCGGTTGCGGCGGCCACCGCGCTTGCCGCGACGGCGGCGCTTGCGGCGCTGCGAATCCTCGCCGTCGGCGTGGGTTTCGGCTGGAGCTTCGCTGGCGTCACTATCGCCCTCGCTGCCGTCGTCCTCGCCCTCATCACTATCGTCAGCCACGTCAGAGACAGTATCGGCACCAACCTGCTGCTCGGCATTGCCATTGCGGCCGCGACGGCGGCGACGGCGCTTGCGCTTGCGTCCACCTTCGCCTTCAGCCTCTGCGCGAGCAGCCGGGCGTTCGGCAGCAACAGGCTTTTCTTCCAGTTCTTCGTCTTCCTCCTCGTCATGCTCGATGACGATATCGTCGTCATCGTCATCGGGGATGGCTGCGAAATTGAAGAGACTTTCGATCTTGACCGGGTTTTCAACCGGCTCGCCACGATCGATCGCGAAGTGCTGCGCACCAACCGAGCCATCCGCATCGATGATGATCGCCACACCGAAGCGGCTTTCATAATCGACGATCGTCTGACGCTTATGGTTGAGCAGGTAGAGCGCGATATCTGGCGTCGTGCGCACGGTGATGTTGTGCGTGGTGTTCTTGAGCAGATATTCCTCGACGCCGCGCAGCACATGCAGGGCGACGGAGGACTGTGAACGGACATGGCCGGTGCCGCCGCAATGCGAGCAGACCTGCGTCGTCGATTCGAGAACGGAAGCGCGGATGCGCTGGCGCGACATTTCCAGAAGGCCGAAATGCGAGATGCGGCCGACCTGGATGCGGGCGCGGTCGTTCTTCAGGCATTCCTTCAGCTTCTTCTCGACAGCGCGGTTGTTGCGCTTTTCTTCCATGTCGATGAAGTCGATGACGATCAGGCCGGCAAGGTCGCGCAGGCGAAGCTGACGGGCGATTTCTTCCGCCGCTTCGAGGTTCGTCTGAAGGGCCGTGTCCTCGATCGAGTGTTCGCGGGTCGAACGGCCGGAGTTGACGTCGATCGAAACCAGCGCTTCCGTCTGGTTCATGATCAGATAGCCGCCGGACTTCAGCGTTACCTGCGGCTGCAGCATGCGATCGAGCTGCGCTTCGATGCCGGAGCGCGAGAAGATCGGGTGGATATCGCGGTAGGGCTGAACCACCTTGGCGTGGCTCGGCATCAGCATCTTCATGAAGTCTTTTGCTTCACGATAGCCTTCTTCGCCGGCAACGATGATCTCGCTGATATCCTTGTTGTAGAGATCTCGGATAGAGCGCTTGATGAGCGAGCCTTCCTCGTAGACGAGGCACGGAGCGGTAGAAGCGAGCGTCAGCGTGCGGACGTTCTCCCACAGGCGCATCAGATATTCAAAGTCGCGCTTGACCTCGACCTTGGTGCGGTTCGCACCGGCCGTACGCAGGATCACGCCCATACCCTGCGGCACTTCGAGCATGCGGGCGATTTCCTTCAGCCGCTTGCGGTCCTGGGGGTTGGTGATCTTGCGGGAAATACCGCCACCGCGCGCCGTGTTCGGCATCAGAACCGAGTAGCGACCTGCGAGCGAAAGATAGGTGGTGAGAGCAGCACCCTTGTTGCCACGCTCTTCCTTGGCGACCTGCACCAGCAGGATCTGGCGGCGCTTGATGACTTCCTGGATGCGGTACTGCTTGCGCGGCTTGCGCTGCACGCGGTCCGGAACCTCTTCCATCGCGTCTTCGGCGCCAACGGATTCGATGATTTCCTCTTCGCCGTGGTCGTCGTCATCGTCGTCATCATCCTGACGGCGCTTGGAAACGTCCTCGGAAATGGAGTCGGTTTCGACCATCGCGGCCATTTCGCCGCCGGTCGAGCCTTCATCGTCGTTGTCCGCGACGGATGCTTCGGTCTCTTCCGCGACAGGCTCGACTACCTTCTTGCGGCTACGGCGTGCGCGCGGCTTCTTTGCCGGCGTTTCCTCGGCAACTGGGGCAGCCTCTGCAGCGATGACTACCTCTTCCGCCGGTGCCGCTTCTACAGCGGGGGCGACATCAGTCTCGACCGGAACGATGCCGATATCCGGCTGGTCCTGTGTCGAAAGATCGACGAGAGGCGCCGTCTCGACATGCTCGACATCCTCGTCGCGGCGATGCTCCTCGGCTTCGGCGCGAAGCAGGGCCTGACGGTCGGCAAGCGGGATCTGGTAATAGTCGGGATGGATTTCGGCAAAGGCCAGGAAGCCGTGCCTGTTGCCGCCGTAATCGACGAAAGCGGCCTGCAGCGAGGGCTCGACCCTCGTTACTTTTGCAAGATAGATGTTGCCGCGGATCTGCTTCTTGTGCTGCGACTCGAAGTCAAATTCTTCTATGCGGTTCCCGCGAACGACAACGACGCGCGTCTCTTCCTCGTGAGACGCATCGATAAGCATTTTGTCTGCCATGTAAGCTGAGCTCCTCGGCGAGGCCGCGAGAGCGCATTCCCGACTGCTGTTGACACAGAAAGAATGCGGTCCGCCGTGGCCGCGCCGGATAATGAAAGTCGCGATTGGTGCGAAGGAGAATGCAGCAGCCAGACCGCAGCCGGAACCATTTCGTTCCGGGGCCTGTACACTTCAGATAAAACCTGCTGCGAAACCATCAACAACCAAGCGTGATCGACAATGACGAAGACCCGTTTCGGGTCCGATGAGTTTGCTCCCTGAGAGCGTGGTGGCTGATCCACCAATGAAATCCCAGCATGAAGCCGGAAAATCAGGATCCAGTTCTCGGGTGGAAATGCACTAGACGGCGGACGATTACCGGTTGTAGCGCCAGATCCGGGGGTCGGCTGGCTGCCTCGCGGCGACTCTATCCCGTCAACACTTCTACCCTAAAATTCGTTGTATGTTTTCTCTGTCACAATAGCAAGGGAAAAGCCAAATGTGCCATAATATTGATGGATTTCGTATCGCATAAACTTCTCGGGGATGAGCGATCTCGATTCGAGGGTCAGTGCGTGTGCGCTCGCCTCTAGCGGGCGACCGCGGAGGCCATGTAGGGTCCATCGCAGAAATAAATAGGGTGTGGCGGGCTATTGTTTAAGAGGTTTCGGATCGCGGTGGAGTTGTCCGCAGGGCGAAAACTGGGTTTTGCGGCGTGGCTTTTCGCCTTCGCAGCGCTTTGCGCGGTTCCGGGCAGCGCAGCCGGTGCAAAGAATCCCTTGCTGGCTTACGGAGCGCGTATCGTCGGCGACGACGCCAGAACCCGTATCGTCATCGATTTCGACCGTGAGCCTCGTTTTTCCGTCCATTACATCGCCAATCCCGAGCGCATCGTCGTCGACCTGCCGGCAACCGCTTTCGGCTTTCCGGCCAAAGATCTTGAGGCGCGGGGCCTCTTCAAGGACATCCGTTATGGCGCCATGGACGAAGGAAGCGCCCGCATCGTGTTGACGGCGGCGCGCCCGGTCCAGCTCGCCCTTGCCAAGGTGCAGACGGATGAGAGCGGTAATGGCCACCGGCTGGTGCTCGATGCCGAGATGATCGACAAGCAGAAATTCGCCGAACTGGTGAAGACCCAGTCCTGGAACGACCAAGCCGATGCGGCTGAGACCACGAGTGCCATTCCCCAGCCGGAAAAGACCGCACCTGGCGATTTCGTCATTGCTGTCGATGCCGGCCACGGCGGTATCGACACGGGCGCCATCGGCGTCGATACGAAGACCGAGGAAAAGCTGGTGACGCTCGCCTTCGCCAAGGCGCTGGCCGATCGCCTGAACAAGGAGCCGGGCATCAAGGCCTTCCTGACGCGCGACGATGACGAATTCCTGTCACTCTCGCAGCGTGTGCTGATCGCCCGGCAGAACCATGCGGGCCTCTTCATTTCCCTGCATGCCGATACGCTGAAGCAGAAAGATATTCGCGGCGCGACGGTCTACACGATTTCCGACAAGGCCTCGGACAAGCTCGCCGCCGATCTCGCCGAACGCGAAAACCTGTCGGACCAGATCGCCGGCAAGGAAACGGTCGCCGAGCCGCCTGAGGTCGCCGATATCCTTCTCGACCTGACGCGGCGCGAAACGCAGGCCTTCTCGATCTCGCTCGCCGAAAGCGTACTTGCCTCGTTCAAGGACCAGGTCGGCACGATCAACAATCCGCACCGTCACGCGGGCTTCCGTGTGCTGCAGGCGCCGGACGTCCCGTCTATCCTGCTCGAGCTCGGCTTCCTCTCCAATGTCGAGGACGAAAAGCGTCTGCTTGACGATGCCTGGCGGTTGAAGATGGCCGATCTCCTGACCGATGCGGTGAAACGTTACCGCACGAGCCTGATGGCAAACGGTGGCTAGTCTGGGCGTTGCCCGGAAGTGACACTCGCGCCTAAACCGGGACCTCTTGCCGACCGGGAAGGCGAAAGTGGCGGGACGGGCCCTATTTTGCTCACATTCGCGCCGTTACTCCGGTCTATATGTTTCGAACATGTAAGACGGAAATCGGCTTGTGGCGCCAACGCGCATGGAGTAAGCCGCGCAACGTGCAAAGAGACATGATCTGTGCGATTGTGGCGGCTGCGCCGATCTAATGATTAGAAATACCGGTAGCTGAAAATATGGTTAGACTTCTTGGATATTTCTTCGGGATAGCATGCGTCCTGTTCCTGGGCGCTGCGGCTGTTATTGCCGTCTATCTTGCTAATGTCGCGAAGGATCTTCCTGACTATGCGGTGCTGAACAGCTATGCGCCGCCGGTTACCACCCGCGTTCACGCCGGTAACGGTGCGCTCATGGCCGAATACGCCAAGGAAAAGCGCCTCTTCCTGCCGATCCAGGCTATCCCGGACCGCGTGAAGGCTGCTTTCCTTTCGGCCGAAGACAAGAACTTCTACAACCATCCCGGCGTCGATCTGACCGGCCTTGGCCGCGCCATCCTCGTCAACCTTCAGAATTTCGGCTCCGGCCGCCGCCCGGTCGGTGCATCGACGATCACCCAGCAGGTGGCGAAGAATTTTCTTCTGACCTCCGACCAGACGATTGACCGCAAGATCAAGGAAGCGATCCTGTCCTTCCGCATCGAGCAGGCCTACAGCAAGGACAAGATCCTCGAGCTTTATCTCAACGAGATCTTTTTCGGCCTGAACTCTTACGGTATTGGCAGTGCCTCGCTCACGTATTTCAACAAGTCGGTCACCGAGCTGACGATCGCCGAATCTGCCTATCTCGCTTCATTGCCGAAGGGGCCGGCCAACTACCATCCCTTCCGCCATCCGGATGCCGCGCTTGAACGCCGCAACTGGGTCATCGACCGCATGGTCGAGAACGGTTATGTGAGCCAGAGCGACGGCGAGGATGCCAAAAAGCAACCACTCGGCGTCACCGCCCGCACCAGCGGACCGTCCCTTTTTGCTTCCGATTATTTCGCCGAGGCTGTCCGACGCCAGCTCATCGATCAGTATGGCGAGAAGGCGCTTTATGAAGGCGGCCTTTCGGTGCGCACCTCGCTCGATCCGCAGATGCAGCTCTTTGCGCGTAAGGCGCTGCAGGATGGCCTGACCAATTACGACGAGCGTCGTGGTTTCCACGGACCGGTCAAGCAGATCAGCACGTCTGGCGACTGGGGACCGGCGCTCGCCGAAGTTCCCGCTCTCTCCGACGTGCCGGAATGGCGCCTTGCGGTCGTCCTTGCCGTGTCCAATGAGGCCGTCGATATCGGCCTCCAGCCGCCCAAGGATGGAGGCGGCAAAGTCGCAGGCGAACGCGAACGTGGTTCGATTGCAGCCAAGGATATGCAGTGGGCATTCCGCTCCGCCGCCGGCGACCGCAAGACGACGAAGTCGCCGGTCGGCGCCGTCTCGGCAGGAGATGTCGTTTACGTTGAGCGCCTCGGCGGCGACAATTCGACCTCCTATCGCCTGCGCCAGCCGCCGAAGGTACAGGGTGGTCTCGTTGCCATGGACCCGAAGACCGGTCGCGTTCTCGCCATGGTCGGCGGCTTCTCCTATGCCCAGTCGGAATTCAACCGCGCCACGCAGGCGATGCGCCAGCCAGGTTCCTCCTTCAAGCCTTTCGTTTACGCCGCCGCCATGGACAACGGCTATACGCCGGCCTCGGTCATCATGGACGCGCCGATCGAGATCGTTTCGGGTGGTCAGGTCTGGAAGCCGGAAAACTACGGCGGCGAAGTCAGTGGCCCCTCGACGCTGCGCTCCGGCATCGAGAATTCGCGCAACCTGATGACGGTGCGCCTCGCCAATGACCTCGGCATGAATATCGTTGCCGAATATGCCGAACGCTTCGGCATCTACGACAAGATGCCGCCGCTGCTCGCCATGTCGCTCGGCTCGGGCGAAACGACGGTGCTGCGTATGGTTTCGGCTTACTCGGTCATCGCCAATGGCGGCAAGCAGATCAAGCCGACGCTGGTCGACCGCATCCAGGATCGTTACGGCAAGACGATCTTCAAGCATGAAGAGCGTCTCTGCGAAGGCTGCAATGCCGGCGACTGGCAGAACCAGGAAGAACCCAATATCGTCGACAACCGCGAGCAGGTTCTCGATCCGATGACCTCCTACCAGATCACCTCGATGATGCAGGGCGTCATCCAGCGCGGTACCGCCGCTGGCAAGGTCGATCTCTCCGGCCGTGACGTTGCAGGCAAGACCGGTACGACCAACGATGAAAAGGACGCCTGGTTCGTCGGCTTCACGCCGGATCTGGTTGCAGGCCTTTACCTGGGCTTCGATACGCCGGCTCCGCTTGGCCGCGGCGGCACGGGTGGCGTTCTTTCGGCGCCGATCTTCAATGAATTCATGCAGGCGGCCGTCAAGGACATGCCGGAATCCAAGTTCGTGGTCCCGGCCGGCATGAACATGATCGCGATCAACCGCAAGACCGGCATGGCTGCTGTCGACGGCGAGCCGGGCACCATCATCGAAGCCTTCAAGCCGGGCACCGGCCCGGCTGACAGCTTCTCTGTCATCGGCATGGACGGCACGATGGCGCCGGAAGAAATCCTGCGCACGTCGCCGCAGGCAAACCAGGCGGTCCAGACCAACACGCCCGGCCTGTTCTGATCGAGACCGATTTCCTTTGCGCCCGCCACGGCTCTTTACATCCGCGGCGGGCGTCTCTATGTCACCAGCACTCACAGAATACCGAAGCAAAGAAGCAGGAAAATGCGAGCGGAAATCCAGAACATAGTCGATGAAACCAAGCAGGCTATCACCCTGCTGAGGAGGCATCTTTGACTGGGACCAGGCGGTAAGACGACTGGACTGGTTGAATAACAAGGCAGAGGACCCCAACCTCTGGAACGATGCGCAGGAAGCCCAGAAGCTGATGCGCGAGCGCCAGCAGCTCGATGACGGCATCAATGGCGTCAAGGCGCTGGAACAGCAGCTGTCTGACAATGTCGAGCTCATCGATCTCGGGGAAGAAGAAGGCGACGAAAGCATCGTCAAGGAAGCTGAGGCCGCGCTGAAAAGCCTGCAGGCCGAGGCAGCCCGCCGACAGGTCGAAGCTATGCTGTCAGGCGAGGCCGATGGCAACGACACCTATCTGGAAGTCCATTCCGGCGCCGGCGGCACGGAAAGCCAGGACTGGGCGAACATGCTTCTGCGCATGTACACTCGCTGGGCCGAGCGTCAGCGCTTCAAGGTCGAGCTTTTGGAAGTGCATGACGGTGAAGAAGCCGGCATCAAGTCCGCAACGCTTCTCGTCAAGGGCCACAACGCCTATGGCTGGCTGAAGACCGAATCGGGCGTGCACCGCCTGGTGCGTATCTCGCCCTACGACAGCAATGCGCGCCGCCACACGTCCTTCTCGTCGATTTGGGTCTATCCCGTCGTTGATGACTCGATACAGATCGAGATCAACGAAAGCGATTGCCGTATCGACACCTACCGTTCGTCGGGCGCCGGCGGCCAGCACGTCAACACGACAGACTCGGCCGTGCGCATCACGCATATCCCGACAGGCATCGTCGTGCAGTGCCAGCAGGAGCGTTCGCAGCACAAGAATCGCGCCAAGGCCTGGGACATGCTGCGCGCCCGCATGTACGAAGCGGAGCTGAAGAAACGCGAGGACGCCGCCAACGCCGAAGCCGCTTCCAAGACGGATATCGGCTGGGGCCACCAGATCCGCTCCTACGTTCTGCAGCCCTACCAGCTCGTCAAGGACCTGCGCACCGGCGTTGCGAGCACGGCTCCGGATGACGTGCTCGACGGCGACCTGAACGAGTTCATGGAAGCAGCACTTGCTCACCGCATCAGCGGCGCAGCCGATGCTGTTGTTGACGACGTCGACTGAGTGGGCGAAGACGGACCTGAGATAGAAAGCCCCGGAGACGGGGCTCTTTCTTTTTCAGATGTCCACTGGAATGCCTGTTCCGCGAAAGAACAAACCCGATAGTTCGGCGATCTCCTCGTGGACATCAGCACGTTCCACGCCAGCCGGATCGGTGAAGAGTTGCTCTGCAAAGGAAAACCCCAATGCCGTGCCCTCGGGCAGGAAGACATAATGCCCAAGGCCGCCCTGGAGTATCTTGAAGGTGCTTCGATCAAGCCGCGCATGCAGCCATGACGAACATTCTTCGACCGGGGCCGTGTTGTCGGCATCACCGACCAGAATGAGGGCAGGCTTATTGATGGCTCTCAGGCTCTCTTCGCTGAAGCCGCGGATAGATCGACCCGGCGCGCAGACCAGCGCGGCCTTGATCCTGTCGTCGCGATAGGATTGCGACATCCGCGACCATGAATCGCGAAATGCCGTGCTCGTGCGAAGCAGCGACGGAATATGATCGGCGAGGTCAGGAAACTCCCTCGGGCCGCGCAGGCCCCCCGGCTTCAATCTGGATTGTTCGAACTGCGAGAATTGCGCGACCGCGCCGAGAAGCAGCATCACCGTATAGGCTCCTGCTGAAAAGCCGGCGGCGAACGCGCTCCTTGTATCGACATGCCCGGCAAGATCACCCTGCCAGTCTTTTCGGCGATCGAGCACGAGGCTCAGATCGGGCGCACGCTCCCAAAGGCAGGCAAAGCCCTCGGCGCGATAGGCTTCGCCGCCGGTATTGCCGTGGTGGTCGACGCCGAGCGCGATAAATCCACGATTGACCAGGCGGCGGGCGAGCCATTCCAGCCCTGCAGCCGAGCCACCGGTACCATGCGACAGCAGGACCAGCGGGTAGGGCTTCGTCGCCGGCTGAACGGGCGCATCACGGGCGACCGCGGCCCTTCGGAACCAGCTTCGTCCCGGGATTTCGGTTTCGATCGATCCCTCGGTTGCCGGATACCAGAGCGACCAGCGGACAGGTCTTGGCCCGGTCTCATCCCAGTCCGGCCGCGTCTCGTCGTGGAGGACGCCTTCGCGAAAGCCGAGTTTCATGCTTAGTCCCGATGAATAGCCTGCGGCGCTCAGTTGGTCGCTTTCTCCACAGTAATGTCCCCAAACTCGTCAATCAGCACCGTCCAGCCATCGGATTCGGCGGCTGGGTCGGTCTTCAGATAGACCGTGGCGAAAAGGCCCGGTTCCTTGATGAGGCCGCTCGAATTTTCGGGCCGGATGTCGGTGACATAGGGCTTGAGATCGCTGATTTCCTGCAGTTCGACCGTCGAGATGATGGTGGGGCCAGCGTCTCTCTGCGCGATCTGCTGCAGAAAGACTTTGGAGGTCTTGTCCGGCTGGCGCACAGCGAAAAGCTTGTAATAGCCATGCCGCTGCTCTTGCTTGGCATCCCCCTCGCTCACATTTTGGGCGCTGACGCTTTGCGTGGTTGTCGGGGCACGCTCGACCGGCAACGAATTACCGTCATCTTCCCAATAGCCGGTGCTGGTCGCGAAGATGATCGAGGCCGGCAGGATATCGTCATGAACGGTCTGCGCCTCTGCGGCGATCGCCCAGCCGGAAACGAGGAGCGCCGTCATAAATGCTTGCCGCATCGCCATCATTTCAATCCTCGAATTGTTCTGCCAGAATCCGGTCCGACCAAGAGCGGTCGGGATCGGAAAGGATGCGTGCGGTCATGTCCTCGGACTGGGCGATGCGCACATGCAGTATGGATTTGATCTCCGTATTGTCGGCGACCGCATTCACGGGCCGCTTCTCGGCTTCCAATATATGGATGTCCACCGTCACCCGGTTGGGAAGCAGCGCTCCGCGCCAGCGCCGAGGCCGGAAGGCGCTGACCGGCGTCATGGCGAGGAGGGGCGCGTCAAGCGGAAGGATCGGGCCGTGGGCCGAAAGATTGTAGGCGGTCGAGCCTGCAGGCGTTGCCACCATCAAGCCATCGCAGATCAATTCCTCCAGCCGCACATGTCCGTCGATTTCCACCCTGAGCTTCGCTGCCTGATAGGATTGCCGGAAAAGATAGACCTCGTTGATCGCAAGCGCCGAGGAACTGCTGCCGTCGGCATTGGATGTCGTCATCTTCAGCGGATGAAAGGCATTCTCAACGGCGGTACAGATACGGTCATGCAGGTCGGTAGTCTTGTAATCGTTCATCAGAAAGCCGACCGAGCCGCAATTCATGCCGTAGACAAGCTTGCCGCTGTTCATGGTACTGTGCAGTGTCTGAAGCATGAAGCCGTCGCCGCCGAGCGCGACGATGACATCGGCCTCGTTTGCGGGCACATCGCCGTAAAGGCGAATCAGTTCATCTCGCGCGGCGAGTGCTTCCGTGGTCGGCGAGGCGATAAAAGAAAGCGTCTGAAATGACCGGCCCATGCAATGCCCTTTGTTATGCTGCTCTAGCTAAAGGATAAAGGGCCTATACGACAAGACGTTTTGCGTTGCGGGCGAAGTTCGGATGATCTTATCGCCCTGATAGATCGGCCGGTGATTCCGGTGATGAACATGTCCACATGGCCCCCAGCGGGCTTTCCCAACCATAGCGTTGATCGACAACCCGCTGTGGATAGCTTTACCGAGCTGCCGGAATGGGCAAATTTTCTTTACAAAAGATCAGAATCTGCTACTTCGCAGCCATTGCCCTTGTAGCTCAGTTGGTAGAGCACCTGATTTGTAATCAGGGGGTCGCGGGTTCGAACCCTGCCGGGGGCACCAAAAACTCCAACAAATCAATGACTTATGCCGGCCTCGATGGAGGCGAACACAGAGTGCAAAACCGTGTCCGCCTAGTGTCCGTGATTCTGAGGTCGTGTCATTTCGGCGTTTGTTTCGCCAGATCCATAAGGTGTGCAGCATCGAGCAGTTTGCGGTGGATGACCCAGATGCCGGCGCTCAACGCCCGCGTTTCTGCTTCGAGCTCCATGGAGTCGACTGCCATGTAGACCAATTGCGCCAAGTGGGCGCTCTCGGAGATCAGATCTTCCGCATTTAGAAAATCCTGTTTTTGAACCGGCATTAGATTGGGCACGCCTTCGGCGGCGGCCAGAACAGATTTGTTCAGCATTGATATTTCCTCGTCTTGTGTTATTCGATACCTCACGTATTATATGATACCACAGGAATATTCAATACCCCAAGTATCATTTTGGAACACATTTATGATCACAAGCGAGCAAGTGCGTGCGGCCAGAGCGCTCCTACGATGGGAGCAAAGGGATCTATCGGAAGCTTCGAAGGTGTCCCTGCCATCTATCAAAAGACTTGAGGCGCAGCCCGGCGAGTTGGCGGCGCAAGACCGGACAATCGCGGCAATTGTCGACGCGTTCGATGCCGCTGGAATAAGCTTCCTCGCTGCGGGCGCATTGGTAGACGGCGGGGCAGGGGTGAGGCTGAAACGATGAGCGTACCCGCCTGGATACAGGTCCTGCAAGCGCTGTTGACGCCTGCCATTGCGATCGCGGTCGGCGTCATCGCTTTCATGCAATGGAGAACAGCACATCAGAAAGTGGTTTTAGATCTCTTCGACCGCCGACTTAGGGTTTACACCGATCTTGAGGAAGCGGCAGTCGAGTTCGAGATCAGCCGCGGCGAAAGCGCCGAAGCCGTATCTAAATGTCGCCAAGCCTATCAGCACTCGAAGTTCCTCTTCGGCTCAGACGCTTTTGCTGAGATCAGCAAATTTTACCTGACCGTGACTAGCTTCGAGCGAATACCTGCCGAGGTGTGGATTTATGATTCTGAAAGAGAGAAGCGTGAGGCAATGACCGCCAAGAATTCCGAGGCTATGGAAATTGTGAAAAGCTTCCGCCGGCAGATGCCTAATACCTTCGAAGCATATTTGCGAATGGACCAGAAGCTGGTCAAGACGCCATTGGAATGGATTGCCGAGCGGAACAAGCTCCGACTCAGCTACGCCGATGAGAAACAGCGCTGAAAGAGGCGATTGACTCTGCCTTTTTTCGTGCGAATTTGCTCGCCGTAAGGTTGGGGAATCATCGATGCTAAAATCAACTATTGCGGCAGCAGCCATCGCGCTGTTGCTGAGTTCGTGCGTGCAATCGAGCACCATGCGTGTCTCGCAAAATCAAGCGATTATTCAGACCAGCGCTGAACCCATGTGCGGCAGCGTCGGTGCAGCGAGGGCAGCACAGAAGCAGGCTGCCGTCGAAACCATCAAGGCCGGCTATGATCGCTACATCATCACTTCAGCCGCCGCAGCGAACAACGTCACCGCCAGCCAGATGCCCGGAACCTATCAAACCTACGGCACCGTCAACTCGTATGGTGGATACGGTACAGTCAACGCGACTACAACGTACACGCCGGGACCGATCATCTATGGCGGTTCACACGACCAGTCTATCGGCGTCCGCATGTTCAAGGACGGAGAACCAGGCAGCGCGCAGGCTATATCAGCTCGCGAAGTCCTCGGCCCTAAATGGGCTGTGATCGTGAAGGACGGAGTGAATCTCTGCAACTGAAGTCGGACTTAGTTGCAATCTAGCGATGGAAGGCCGGAGGAGTATCAATGACCGTCGCTGATTTGGTGCCATACTTCACCATCCCGGGATCGATCGTTGGTTTTGTGACGGGCGGCTTTGTAATCTGGGAACGGTTCTTCCGATACCAACCCTCCGCCTTCGTCGTCGCGAAGCCTCTTATTCCTGGGGGCGCTCAGAAGGCGTGCTATCTTCGTGTGGTCAACCGCAGTGAGCGGCCAATTTTGTTCTCGTGGCCGACCGGAATGGAAGACAACGCACTGCGCATTGCGTCGGATCACTCAACGCGATCGATCGTTAAATCCCTGCTACATGGTGAGAAAGCCGTCGCGCTCGATGGCGGTGAAGAAGCGATCTTCCCAATCCTAAAACCTGGGAATTGGCACGCCTTAGACCTTGATCAGACAATGGAAACCTTGGTCCGCTGGCGATTTGCTCAGCCGATGATCTGGAAGAGAGACCGCACTTTCCGCGTCAGCATCTCGAAGCGCTCTTATCTTCTTCTGCTTGATGAGGAGGAAGATCGAGACGAGGATTGACTTTAGTCTTTCCAACTCTCTTTTCCATCAGGCGCATATGGCCCAGTGGCGGCTTCGTGCCGAATACCGTACCGACCGTCAAGCCATGCCACACAGGCCGGCCAGTACCGGCGATCGGCGAACAAGGGGTCTTTCATCGGAAAGCCTGACTTCTCGGCAGCGGGCAGCGCGGTCTTGAGCTGATCGAGGGTGAGGCCGAGGCGCTTGGCTAGTTCACCATCTGTGACGAAAAGAGTGTCCAGCTTTGCCATTTCGATGTCCTAACGCCGGAGCGCCGGAAAGACGACGGACCGTCCCGGCGAATTACAGGCAGACGGACACAGCTCTTCTGCCCCTCCGGCTGCCTATTGCTCCCATGCCGATCGCGTAGGGTCAAGTGACAGACGGCCTGCGGGGCAAATCCACCAGAACGATTCCAACATCCAAGCCACCAAGCCAAAGTGGGAAGACGACAGGACCGAGGCCCCTGCCGTGATTCTTCCCCCAGTTCTCCAGCTTGTTGGCATAGCCCTCCTGCATGCCAGACCGTGCATCCAGCTCTATGCAGCGAAGCGCGAGGTCATGGCGCCGAGCGACCATTGCGCGGACGAAGCTGGGGTAATCCTGGATGACGTCGGAAACGATCTTCAGGCTAGGTGTCTCTTTGACCTTTTCAGCCGGGCGCGAGTGAGTTGCTTCCCATTGCTCCAGATCCGCAAGCTTGAAGAGATAGCGCCGGTTAATCCGGAACGGCTGCGGGAAGCCGAGAGCCTCATCCTTCAGCCAACGCCGGAATGTCCGCATTGAGATGCGGTATCGGCGCCGCACCTCGCTGCCATCGATATATGGTTCCGCCTCAGACATGGATCACTCTTCGTCGGCGATCGCGGTCTGCTCGGCGATGTACTCGTTGCTCTTGCGCTTGACGTGAGGAATGAAGCCATCGAGCTGAACACGTTCGCCGGCAACCCAGTCCTCTTTCGGATCGGGTCTCTCCGGCGGCCAGCGAAAAATTCCGAACGCGCCGATCGAGGCAGGATCAAGAGGCGAGAATGCGCGCGCAATTCGCTGGGACATCCTGATACCGATGTTCTGGTGGATCAAAGCAGAGATCGCCCGCTCACCGCTTGCCGGAAGAGCAACGATCTCCATTTTGGTGGCGAGCGCATACATCTCGGAGAGGCCGGCGACGGCCGAGGCAATCGCACTTTGGACATTGCGGACCACCTCAAGATATCGCGCTGCATCGGCATCGATCTGTTCAAGTTCAGTCTGTCGGCGCTCTGCGTTGGAGGCCGCACTATGCCGGCGCTCCTCGTCATCGGCCGCATCCGACGCCACGACAATTGCCGCGTCGAGAGCATGAATGTCATCCGAAAGAACACGAATATCTGCGCTCAGGGAAAACTCGGTTCCGTCGATGAGCGCGGCCGACTGCTGCGCGCGAAGGCTTTCCAGCTTGTCGGCTTTGCTCTGCCGATCATTAAGAAGGGACTGGTGGCGATCGCGCTTCGACTGCTGCTGCATTGTGGTGCTCCTATTGCCAAATCAGAAAGGTGCCACGAGTAGGCACTAGTCGGCGTTGGCACACAAAGCACTGGGTTAGGCGGCAGTAATCAGCCGGGCGCGAACGGCGTCGATGATGCTGAGATCCTGCGCGAGCCGCAGAATCTTGTCGCTGTTCGCCGGCATCGCGCCTGTCAGGACCGCCTCAATATCGTGATCAACCAGCGCGTCGATCTCGTTTTCCAGCTCTTCCTTACGTTTGTTCAGCGCGTCGAGATTTCCTGTCATGTTGATGTCCTTTAAAGCTTTGCTGCAGCCGAGAAGAAGGCATCGATCTGCGGTTCGGTGAAGCCCATTGCCGCAAAGCCGGCGGCCATCATCGGGCTGTCTTTGACGAACGTGCCGGAATACTCGTAGGCGATTTGCACGTCACGGCTCTGGCCGGAAACCCAGGCATCAACCTGATCGAGCAGGCCGGCCGCCAGGAGCTGTAGCTTGAACTGCCGGGACGATACGGCAGCAACCTCGATCGTGGGGTTCAGGAAGGCGAGCAGCTCCTGACTGTCATCGGCAAGGAGCTCTTGGGCATATCCGGCCTGTGAGGCGGCGAACACCTCAACGATCGTTCCATTTTCGCGATGAACATAGGGCATGATTAAGCCTCCACTCTCGGAACCTGATAATCGATCCACCCGCTGATGCGAGCGTTGTAAGTGAATGTGCCGACCGTACTCGCGCTTCTGTAAAGCTGCCCGTTCGCCAATGTCCTGATCGGCAAGGCCGGAGAGAGGGAGGCGTCGATTTCGCCGGAGACACCGGCGCGAGCGCGACAGCGATTCCCTGGACCGTCAGTGGCGGAACCAGCGTTCCCATCCCAGACAGACAGAGATCCGTCGGCGTTTGGGCCAGTGGCGGTGCAAGACAGGTCTACCAGAAGATCGACGGATATGCCGACGGGGCCAGCCGAGTTGATGAGCGCTGCTGCAGATGTGCCGCTGCCGGTGAAGCTGGTAATGGGGGCATTGAGCGTGACCTTGCTGCCGACTTGCTTCTGCGCAATCAGATTGCCACTTGCGTTTGTCCAGCAGATGCCGACACGCCCCATAAGCTCATAGCCGGCCGGGACCGTGGGAGCCGACGGGCTGGCCGAGATCAGGCCCTCGAATGCGCCAGTCGTGATGTTCCTGATCGAGAAAACGAAATAGGTGGTGCTTGCCGCCTTCGTCCCGGTATCGAGACCGCCGTTCCCGTTACCAACCGCCCACGCTGCATTGATGCGCTTGACCAGTGTGGCCGCATTGGCCGCGACTCTGCCTGCGAGATGATAAGCCCCAGCCGAGATGTCGATCGATGTCGTCGGCGCACCGGAATTGGTCTGAACCGTCAATCCGACCACGCGGGCAAGGAAGGTTGCCTTTGTCGCCGCGATGTCCGCCTCGATGGCGTCCAATGCGTCTTCGACGGTTCCGCCGCCGCGAGTGATCTTCGTGGAATCGTAGTCGCCCGCAGTAGCCAAGACATTGCCGGCCCGACCATTGAATGAGGAAACACCGGCAATGCCGCCAGTGGCCCAATCCAGCGCCTTCTGCGCCCAATACCATGCCGACTTCTTGCCGACGGTAACGTCGTCAATACCGTTGTCCGCCCACTTGCGGGCAAGATCTGCCGAGGCCGCAGCAGCAGCAGCATTGGCCTGCGCATTACCGACATCGGCCGCATCAAAGACGCCGCCCTGTTCACCCAATGGAGCTTTGTGGGCGCGCACGAGATCGCGGGCGGCTTCCTGCATCTCCGCTTCGGTGGTATCGAGTGCGAGGTTGAAATCAGAAATCGGGAGATTCCGACCGCTCTGGAAACGGTTGGTGCGGCGGGGAGCGCGCTTGCCATAAACGATGACATCGCCGGTAAGACCGCTTGCAAAAACCACTTTGGCGTCGGTGGATACCCCTTCGACATAGCTGGCTGTGACCGTGAAATCTGTCCGCGGCTCGCCATCATGAAGGACCGCGAGGTCGCTATTGTCGAAAACGGGGAAGCCGGCGCCGAACTCAGTCGTCGGCGTGACAGGGGAATATTCGCTGACGCGCTGGTCTGGTGTGGTCGTGCTCATGCCGGGGATTATCCCCGGCATGGTTTTGAGGTGCAAAGTACTGTGCGTGTTACTCGCCCGGCGTTTCGTTCTGGAGTTTCCGAATGCCTCGATTATCGAGCGAGATCTCGCCGCCGCCAGGGATCTTCAAATTGACGGCGGAAGCACGGCCAAGGATCGCAGACGCAAGAAAATCTGCTGGATGCATGTCAGCATTCTCATCCTTCTCCGATTTAGAGAACAGGTTGCGGGATATGTTTTCGAGCAAGGGATCTGGGATTGGCGCGTTCTGGGTGATCTTCCACTCGAACGCTGTTTCAACAACCCACTGCGCTCGATTGATATCCAACTCAAATTGCTTCAACTGGAATTCGGCATCTGCCAGACGCTCGAACCACCTGTTTAGCCATCTCAAATACCAGGTGATGACTCCGAGAAATCCTAGCGAGGCAGTCGCTGATTTCGCGATGACCAGTATCCGCTCGGATAACGTGCTGTCCGCGCTTCCCAACGTAGTGATCGCTTCATAGGTAAATGCGGCAATCAAGATCCCAAGAATGATGGACGTGATAACGACTGCCGTATGGATAGGAGTGCGCGAGGACTTCGTTTGAGGCGTCAGATCAAGGTTCTTGAATCGGTCCGCGAGACGATTTTTTAACTGCTCATGTAAGGCCCGGCGGGCATGAGTGTTGTTGCGGTCATCGAGGAGTTTCGCGCGTGTGCGAAGCTCTTCGTCTTGTTCATTGAGTATCCGCTTCTGCTCTTCTAGCGTCCGCTGCGCGTCGGTCTGCCGCTGGGTGAACTGAAGCTCCAGCTCAGTCTTCCGCGTATTGAACTCTTCATCGAGTTCGATCCGTGCCCGTGTTGCCCGCTCGCCGATATCTACGACCATCCCCTCAAGTCGTGTCACCATCGTCTGATGAGATTTGAGGAGGCTTTGAACAGTCTCCGGGCTATTGAAGGCAAGTGACGCTGAGTTCAAACCCGCCATCAGATAGGTCGAGACCAGATCATTGACGGCTTTAAGGTCCTCACCTGATAGTGGGGGAGCGCCACCGGTCTGATTGGCGTCACTTGATATGGTCAGCTGATCATAAAGAACATTTCCAGCGAATGTTCTTCGGTCAGCGGTCACGTGAACGCCGGGTCGATTAGTCGTGATATATTCGAGTGAATAATCATCCGACTTCAGCAGCCAATGAAAATCCTTCTCAAGCGCCCACTCTTCGTTGTTCCGGTTCAGGGCAACCTGTTGAGTGCCCCCGATTACAGCGACTGATATGGAGGTTGAGCCGATCGTCTGGGCTACTTCCATGAAAAATTTTAACAGAAGCTGGTCGGCCACTTTATGGACCGTAATTTGATGCGACCCCATCAAGCCTCCCTGCGTGCAGCAACAACGGAAAAATCGCGCGAGGATTGCACGCAAAAATTGATCCGTCGAGACAACGGGCAAGGCTGTGCACATGGTTTTTTTGCGGCACGTGCGACCGCTAGCGCCTCAGATCAAGCACGAATGCCGATGGCTCCCGATAATTGCCGGGAGATGGCTGGCGCATGACATAGCTGGGCGCATCGAGAGGACCGAACTCAAGCAGATAGCGACCGTCGGCAAGTGATCGCAGCCGGCCCTCGTTCCGGAGGTCGCGCGCCGTCACTTTCTGGCCGGTCGACGTCACCGCACCGGCTAAGTCGTCATCGGTCAAATCTTCCATCGCGGTATCGAACGCCCCTTGCCGCATGCCATAGACGGGAGCCACGATCTCCTGGCCATTGAACTCGACAAAGCCGCCCGACACCTCCGTAATCGCCCGCTGCATTCTGTCGTCATCCAGTTCCCCCGAGGTGTCGCCGGCCTGATTGGACAGATCGGCATAACGGGCGGTCGCAGACTTGATCAGGAACTGCCGCCCAGCCTCGATGACGAAGGTCTTTGGCGGCAGGATCTCATCGATAATCTGCGAATTGTTTTTCGACTTCTTCGGCGCCAAAAGCGGATTTTGCTTTAGAAGCTCCTGGCCGCGCAGGATGCCGAGAGCGATATCAGGATTTTCCTTCACGAGCGCGCCCGCAGCTCCGACGGTATCGGCGTCTCCGGTGGAGTAGATGGCCCCCAGCGTCGACAGATATGTATCGGTATCGAGGCTTCGAGACATTGCCCCGAGGAAGCGGATCGAGTCCTCAGGCGTTGCACTGCCCAGTGCTCTTGAGATGGTCTTCTGCATCTCCGGCCGCAGTGCCGAGATATTGCCTGCCTCGCGCCGAGCTCGAAGAATATCGACGCCGCGCTGCAGGCCAGCGAAAGCAGGTTCCCAGCTCTGCGGGTCAGCCAGGTTGAGATCCGGCGGCACGGGAATGTAACCGCGGCTGACGCCGTATCCGATGGGGTCCTCGGCGAGCGCTTTCGATTTCGCGGCTGCAGTCGCCACCAGCCCTTGTACAAGGTCGAGCTGTGCTGCGGTGGCGCCGTTCTGGGAAATATCTTGTCGCAGCGCTGCAATCGTAGATTCCAGTTCGGCCGGCGCCACGTCCTGCGCGCCTATGATTACCGAATTGCGTTCGAGCATATTGGCGACTTGGGACCTCAGATCTTGATCGGTAACGAGCGCAAGCTGTCGCGTCAAAAGATTGAGGGAATCCGAATTGAATGGCGCGCCAGACTTTATGCCGGCTTCCAGATCGGGGATCATCGAGCGAACGTCGCTGGTGATCTCCTCGCGGTATTCCTTGACTTCATCAGCTGTAAATTTAGGTGCCTGCGAAGCGATAAGCTCACCGGACAACCCTTGCATCTGTGCAGCGCGCGAGGCAGCGGCAAGCCGGTTGCTCCAGCCGTGTCCGCCACGCGGATTGTCAGCGCTCCAGCCCTGCGGACGCTCGTAGCCGATCATCGCAGCCGTTGCTTCATCGACATTGGTGGCGGATTTAAGCCGTTGGTATGCGGCGCCCTCGCTTGTTTCCAACTCATGCAAGACGAAATCGAGCTGGGTGGAAAGATCATCAGGAGATGCGCCTTTCGACGCTGCGAAATCCTTCAGTGCGCGGGCTCGATCACCATTCCACTGGCCAATGCCAATGGAGTCGGAACCATCCGTGCCGTCACCCTTGTTGCGGGCCTGCGCGTTGAGGGAGGACTCCTGCACAAGGTTGCCGATGATGCCCGCGGCCAACATTGGAGGCACACCTCGGGCGATGTAATGCTGCATCGCCTGTTGCATCCGGTTGGTCATATCAGGGTTGAAGGACACTGGCCGGCCATTCCCCGGCGCCGGGCGATAAGATTCGCCGATTGCTCTTTCAGCAAGATCAACCTGCTGCGCGCTGTTAGCATCCGCAAATATCTTCCGCCGCCGGGCGGCCAGCAGTTCCAGAGAGCCGGCGACATCGCCCCCGCGGGCCAGATCCTGTGAGACGCTATCGATATCAGGGGAGTTGATGTCGAGATTTCCGGCCAGGATATCCTTGACCATTGTGGTTTGGCGCGCTTGCAGCGGCTTCAGATTTGCCTTTGCTTCGGCAACAGCCCCGGTGATCACCGAGTCGGCGAGATTGAAATAGGTGCGCCGTTCCTGAGGCGATAGCGCCAGGTTTTGATCGGTCAGGATGGTGTCGCGTATCTTGGCAGCTTCACCGATGCCGCCGGTTTTCACGGCTCGGCCGACCTGACCGACAAGCGACTCTGTCATCGCGCGGCCTTCGAGCCGCTTCATGTCGATATCGGCTTCCCGCTGCGAGTACGCGAAAACTGGATTGCCGGTCAGCTCGGAATTCAACGACCGGATCTTGTCGATGGTCGATCGATATTCTGGCGTGTCGGTCCCGCCCTGCATCGCAAGTGATGTGGCCTGGTCAGATAGAAACTCACGCTCACTCAGAAACGACGCCTTCATGTTTGTCATGTCAGACCGAAACTTCTGGTCAACGATGCCGGCTCGCTGAAGGGTGCCAGACTCATCGATCATCGCGCCGATCGGCCCGCGCAACGCCTTCGGAGTGTTCGTGAGCATCTGATCACGAAAGCCCTTCCAACTGGAGTCAAAGGCCAGCGGATCGCCTTTCGCCTCAAGCGACAGCTTGCCGGCGGCGGCCCGGATCTCGGGCGCGCGCTGCGCATTGTAGGCGGCCATCGCCGTCCTGTTGTAGGCGCGGCCTTGCTCGGACACGTTCGATTGAAGATCGACCTGCAGGTTGCCGTTCGCGTCCGTGTAGACGGCGTTCTGGCCAGCGATAGAAGCGTCATCCTGATTTTTGGCGGCCAGAACATCCGACCAACTGCCAAAGGCAGACGCTACCTGCCGATACGGGTTGGCGATCTCGGCCGGACTTACTGACGACTGCGGCCCTCTGATCACAGACCCACGCGGCTGGATTTCTGGAAGACGTGCCATCTCAGGATGCCTCTTTTTCTTTCTCTGCCGTTACGTCCCGGTCGCGGCTAAAAACCAAACGCGGGCGAGGCCGTGCTTTGGTGGGTGGCTCAACAGGTTGGGTGAATCGCTTGACGATGCTGACAGCTTCTCGAAGCTTTTCGATGTGGTCCATGGTCAAACTCCGTTGGTGTACACGGCCACATCGTCGCGGTCGTGTTCGATCGACGGCCCCGCCTGCCTGATCTGCAGGCGTTCCTCGTCATCATCGGGGGTAAGATCGATCACGTAGCCAGGCGTCACGTTCAGCGTGTTGTTGATCTGCGTGTTGTTGTTGACCGTGATTTCACTGGGGCGATCAAAGGCGAGGGTATCCGCTGCCTTCAGCCGCACGTTCTGGCCGGCAGCCGTACTCTTGAGGGTCGCATCATCTCGGATCTGGGCAATCGTCCGAATGCTCGCGGCGCGCTCCCCATTTCGAAGTGCGGCGAGCTGTTGCTGGTAGAACTGCATCGCTGCAGGCTTCAGCATCGCTGCCTTCAGAGCGCGAGCAGAAATGCCGGCGACCGCGGCGGCGTCTGCCTGGCTGACGGGCGAGTGCGGATCGCCTTCCTTGCCGAAGATCAGAGTTTCAATCGCCGTCTTCACTGCCGGCGTCAGCCCGGAGCCGCGACCGGTCTGCTTGTGCCGCCCAGGCTTCGCTGCTTCTCGCAGCTTGGCGGCCTGGAGGGCGATCGGGCTGTTATCGTGCCGCACGGCCATCAGTAGCCCTCATCCGCAGCGAGCCAGGCCGAAAGGCTGATGGAAGGCGTGGTGCCGGCGAGCAGGGCGTAAAGCTGGAGATACCTGAAGAGGAACTGCCCACCGCACGATGCGGCAGGATCGACGGAAGCGGTGAAGGGTTAGACAGGGGCATTGAAATATCCTCGGGTTGGAGAAAATTTCGGACCCCGATGCTCCAGGGTGCGCGAATATCGATTGCAGGACGACTAGAAGAGTCCGACGGCGATTTTGCCCCCACCCCCCTCATTCGGAGCGATGAACAGGAAAAAGGGGGGTGGGTGCCAACGCGCTGCGTTTGTCGATCACGGCAGCGCGTGTTGGTGCATCACTCGATGGGCTTGCCATTGTACGACGTAGCGCCGCTGAGCTTCGCCATATGCAAGTCGATCGCCGTCTTGCCCGATGGCGGTTGCTGGTCCTGTTTGCGCTGTTCGATGCGGCTCCGCGCTTCCTTGACCTGGGCGGTGCTCCAGGGCTCAAGCGACCATTCTTTGGGGTGATCTCGGCAAGCAGCTTTCGCGTCGGTTTCGAGAAGCTGGGCGATGGTGCCATCGCAATGGTAAGCGGTCACTGTTGGCAGCATTTGAGCGGCTCCGGTTTGTCATTCTTCGATCAATCCGGCCATCGCTCCGGCGAAAAACGTAGCTGATCTGCTGACATTATACTGACACAGCGCGACTCACTTGTTTCTCATGCGCTCATTAGGTGTTGATATTACTGCATAAAGCAAGAGAATTCATAAGGCCTGTCACCTGATTATGTATCAGATGCCGCTAAATCCACAGCCGAGATAGAGAATTGGAATGCCGGGGCTCGTTCCCCCGCGCGGTCAAGACACCACCTATCAATCTATTCATCCGTGACGAACCGTGACAAAGCGCGACAATGTCACGCGTGTACCGTGACGTGACAACCCCCTAAAGGGGTGTCCGTTTGTCACGCCTGATCGGTGTCGAAACATCTCCAATAGTGATCGTCGTAGAACTCGATGTAGCCCTTATCGCGAAGCGTCTTGCAGGCTCGACCAAAGGCCTGGCGCTTGGCAGCGGGGGTGGCGTCGTCGCAGTGTCGGTAAAAGTGTTTGCGCCAATCCTCGACCTGCACGATTGCGCATGTCGGGAAGTCAGGGCGGGTTTTTCGAACGCCGTGTTCGGCAAGCGCGTCATCAAGCGAGCGGAGCGCGACCTGCTCACCCTTTGTCAGCTTGGGGCGAGCTGGTTGCGTGGCAGGCGTCTCAGCGCTGGTCACGATGCAGGTGCGCACCGGATCGCCGTCCTGATCTTCGCCGATATCGACGTTCGTCAGCTCGAAGTGGAATGTCTCGCCGCCATTGTAATCGCGCTGCTTCTGGACCGTTGCCGCTCGGACGCCTGTCTCATCGACGGTGATTTCAATCTCGGTGTCGGTCGCAGCGCGAAGCGAGGAGTGACCACGGGCGCCGCGGGCTGCATCCTTGCCAGTGTGATGCACGATCAGGATATGTGCGCCGGTCGCAAGACGGATTCGGTCGATGTTCTTGACGAATGCCGTCATGTCGGCCGGGCCATTCTCGTCACCGCCGGCGAGGACTCGAGAAAGGGTGTCGACTACGATCATTTGCAGCGGCGCTCGCTTCGCAATCACTTTCGCCAAGTCGATGACGCGCTGAACGTCAGCATCAGGATGGAGGAGATCAAGGCCAGCGCGTCGGAGCGCAAGTGGCACGTTGGACATGTTGTGTGCCTCGCGGAGTGCCACGATGCGATTGGCGATGCCGTTGCCGCCTTCTGCCGCAAGATAGAGAACGGTGCCGCCAACAATGCGCCGGTCTCGCCAGGTCTCCTTGGCGGCAACGTGAAAGGCGACATCGAGAGAGAAGAACGTCTTGCCTGAGTTCGAAGGGCCGTAGACGACTGACATGGCTCCTCGATCCAGCAGGCCCTTAACCAGATAGGAGGAGGTCAGCACAGGCGAAAGGTCATCGAACCACTCGATTTCCTGGCTCATCGGTGGCTTGGCGGGCGCATTGGACGGCATATCCCGCTCCTGAGCCTCAGGTGAGGAGAACGGCCTGTTCATCGCGTTCCATTCTTCCATGGTGAGGTCACGACCCATTGCAGGCGCCCCGCGGCTGTCGGTTCACTTGCATGACAGGCAGGCGCGGCTTCATGTGGCGGCGATAGAGGGCTTCAACTTGTTCATCGACTTCAACGCGCGGCGCATACCTCAGCCGGTCGAAGGCGTGGCGCCAATCGAGCACGAAAATGCC
Source organism: Rhizobium sp. 01T444 (assembly GCF_056398305.1). NCBI lineage: Bacteria > Pseudomonadati > Pseudomonadota > Alphaproteobacteria > Hyphomicrobiales > Rhizobiaceae > Rhizobium > Rhizobium sp. 01T444. The sequence continues at coordinate 3,469 of NZ_JBFTPD010000016.1, read as the reverse complement.
TTTGCCGTTCGCCGCGATCCACTGCGCGACCGAGCCGAAGATCTTCAGGCTATCATCGAGGGCATAGGTGGCTGCGTTGGTGATGGTCAGTTCGCCGAGCGCGAAAGCCCGGCCGTAATAGGTGGCAACCTGACCGGTCTGAGGATGCCAATAAACAGTATCGTCCGGCTCGGCGAATGCCAGCCAAGTCTGGCCATTCCGATCGCGTTCGAAGCGACCATCGTCACCGCGATAGCCGTAAGCTATGCCGGACGAAAGCAGCTCCGCGCGCGTAGGGAGGCTTGACGGATGAACCCACCTGAACGGAGTCGGGTCAGCAGATCTTTGTATCTGGGTCATACGTCACCCCCGCATTTGGGGCAGGGAGAGGCAGGGTAGGGCGGATCAAGCGGCTGCAGTGCCGTGAACTGGTGACGGCATCCGTCGCAGCGGAGCACGCGCTTGATTTGAACGACTGCTGCCAGGGCGGCATCGAGTTCGAGGCGCATCTGTTCTTTCGAGATCCTGCGGCGCGGCGTTCCCGCAATCGGCAAGCCACCGTTGAAGTGTTCATGCCCTCGATCGGCAACGTTCCGGCGCTGCCTGTCCTTCTCGAAGTTCCGACCCGACATGCTCAGGCACCCCGGCGGCGGGAGTTCACCGGATTGGGATGCTTCTCCCGGGCGGCAAGCCACTTTTCGACCGACGAAAGACGAAACATCTTCCGACCACCAATCATCAGAAAGGGCAGACCGTTCGGGAGCGTGCCGTAGCGATCGACCGTGCGCGGGCTGATCTTGAGGAGCTTCGCGAGCTCTTCCCGCGATACAAATTCCGAAAGTAATTCGTTGGCTGTCATGGCTGACTGTCCGTTTGCTGTTTGTCTGACAGCAACGACAGTCATTTATCATGGATGGGCGCGCAAATACCGAATATTACAGCGAGATATTCGTGAGAAATTAGATTTTATATTTCCCTGAGGTCATCACGAATATAACATTATTATTTCCGTTTAGATGAATTGTTCAGTGTCTCTATCTCCGGAGTCTCGGAGTATGCCGCTGCAAACTGTTGCCAAAGGTCCGGCCTTTCCAACGTCAGCCCAATTTGTTCGAGCATCTGGGCGAAAGGCATTTTCCTCGCCTCGTTAAACCTGTTCTGCAACGACGCTGGCTTTATGCCGGCATAGGCTGCAGTTCGGCTCAGATCCTCACATATGGACTTGATGCTCCGGGCGCTGTCGAGCTTGAGCCGCGCAACATCAGCAATCAGTTGAAGGTTTCTCGGCACATTCCAATCGAGCGGGGCGCCGACCGAATTTCCTTTGTCCTGGCGATGCGGATCAGATAGCCCTGGAACATGACTGTCGATCAGTGCCCAGAGCAGTTTTCGCTCCCATTGCGGATCGCTTGGAGCGATCTCATGGTGATCGAGGAGGAGGCCGATCTTTACGGCGCGAGCCGATTTCAAACGCTCCAGTTCCGCATGGAATACGGCGCCGGCATCTTCGGACAGAGCCGGGCGCCTCATCGGGGCGAGGGGTTCCTTGAGCGGGCCAGCATAATCACTCGTCACGGAATTTCCTTTCGAAGTTGGATCACGTTCTCGGTACCCGCTTTCGGCGTTACGATTGCGCCCACTCGCTCGGTTGCCGCTCGGAGCGGGTCAAGGGCCAAGTGGGCATATCTGTGCGTCGTCTGTGCTTGCGTATGCCCGAGCAGTCGGCCGATGAGCGGCAGCGACATGCCTTCCGAAACGAGGAAGGACGCGAAGCTGTGTCGGAGATCATGGATGTGCAGATCTTCCAGCTTCGCCGCCTTCAGGACGGCAGCCCACTGGTTCTTGACGTTCACCCGGTACGGCTTCGGGTGTTTCGTCGTCTCTTTGGTGGACTCAAAGTGCGCGGGGAACACGTATTCGACGCGATCCTTGCCTGCCGCCTCGTGTATCTCGGAAAGCAACTGGCGGGCCGGCGCGGACAGCGGCACATTGTGGGTCTTTCGCTGCTTGGTGTGGTGCGAAGGCTTGGTCCAAGTGCCGGCTTTCAGGTCGAACATCGACCATTTCGCCGCGAGGACTTCTGTCTTTCGCGCGCCGGTCAGCAGGATCAGTCGGAAGATGTTCGCCGCCTCCTGATCTTCGAGAGTGGCGAACGCGCCAAGCAATCGGTCGAGTTCGTCAGCATCGAGGAACCGTTCGCGCTTTACCTCTTCGTTCTTCTCGACCCCTTCTGTCGGATTGTGCGAGGCCCAGCCTCTCTTTCGAGCTTCAGAGAACATCTTCGACAGGACCGACATGGCCCGATTAGCGGTAGTCCGCTTGCCCTGCTTGGTGATTTCGCTGAAAAGGTCGTTGACCTGCCGGAACTGCAACTCGGCAACCGGCTCGTGTTTGAGCTTCGGACGGATGTAAGTATCGATGAGTTGCTTATAGTCGCGAGCGGTATTGGCGGACTTCTTGGGAAGGTGCTCCCTGATGAACATGTCGCACAACTCGTTCATTTTCACGTCGGTGCGACGCTTTTCCAGTTCCGCTAGTGGGTCGTAATGTTCCGAGCGTATGCGGCGCTTAAGCTCTTCCGCCCTCTTTCGAGCCGCCGAGAGGCTCCAGGTATCAACATCGCCGATGGTGTACCGGCGCTCCTGGCCGCTCGTTGTTCGGTAATTGAGGATGAAAGAAATAGCGCCGCTGGCAGTGATGCGGACACCAAACCCGGTGAGCACGGTATCGTATGTGATGCGAGATCCTTTCTCCGGCGCCATCAGCTTCTTCACGAGATCGCTTGTCAGCTCCGCCTTCGCCATCGCTATGTCCGTCCTGTATCCGTATGTCAGAGTGTATGTAGAGTGCAGACAGTGACTATCTTTGGCAGGCGATGTCAAGGAAAAGGCGTTTGAAATCAAACGTTTCCTTGTGCTCTGGGAACGCCGACGAATGAAATCAACAGGTTGGGAAACGACCCGGGGCATGATTTGTAATCAGGGGGTCGCGGGTTCGAACCCTGCCGGGGGCACCAGTTTTCCCAAGCCATTGCATTACATGAACAGAGACTGAAGGGTCGATTCAGCGGCAATTCAGGAGCATCAGGTCATTCTCGCTTCATCAGAAACGAGGAAGTGAGCCATGAGGATCTCCAGTTTTCTCCTAGCAGCCGCCCTTTCGGCCGGTACTTTGTTTTCCGCCGTAGCTCCGGCTGCGGCCATCCCTCTCGACCGTCCGGCAGCCTCGCAACAGAGCGATGTGATCCAGGTCCGCGGCGGTGATCGGGATTGGGGTGATCGAGATTGGGGCGACCGTGACCGGGGCGACCGCGATTGGGGTGATCGCCGTGACTGGCGCGAGCGTCGCGAGTGGCGTGAACGTCGCTACTGGCGTCCGGCCTGGGGCTATGAACGCCGCTGGAGCCCGTGGCGGGAAGAGCGTTGGCGCGAGCGTCATTATTGGCGTCGCCACCACGATGGACCCTATTGGCTCTACCGGAGCTGATAGC
>NZ_JBFTPD010000015.1:0-166392 GCF_056398305.1 Rhizobium sp. 01T444 | reverse complement strand
ACTTTATACCGCAGGCCCAGAGGCGGAAGCATTCTGGCCAACGATTGGATTTGTCCCAATTGAGCGCGATAACACGACCCATATCTTTCGTGGCAAGCAATGACGGCTTTGGGCCGAATCCTGCCTTTCAGTGCGAGCTACTATGCCGAGCCATTGAGCTTGGTTTACCGGAAATCTCGGGCTTTAGGGAATGAGCTCGGCATAGTATCCGGCTCGGGATAAATCCCGTTATGCCGAGTTCGGCATAACGGGATGAACATGTCCCGCGGGACAACCGGCTTCGTCTCTCGAATCCGACCCGCCGTCGCCGTGGGCAAACTCGTGGCCCCGCCCGGTTGGCAGCTTGAACTCGCTATCCCGATCAGTCAAACCGACGAGGTCCGCTGAAAGGTCGAACAGTTGCTGTGCCACGAGATGCACGGCCTCCCCTTCCCGCTGGATTCGGCCATTGATCCCCATCATCGAGGACGCTAGCACCACGCGCCGCCGCTTTTCGAACAAGCTGGGCCAGACGACGATGTTGGCCGGATCCGTCTCGTCCTCGATGGTGATGAACATGACGCCTTTGGCCGATCCTGGCTTCTGCCGCACCAGCACAAGACCTGACGTATAAACCCACCGCCCATCCCGCGCATTCATCGCCCGGCACATGTGATGAGCTGCGCTCCGACAAGTCCTTGCGCAGGAAGGCGACGGGACGCTGTCTGAGCGTCAATCCGATATGGCTGTAATCCTCAATGACGTTGTGCCCGTCCGTCATTTGCGAAGCGCAACCTCCGGCTCCTGCTGCTCGGCAATTGCGACCTTCTCGCGGTCGGCCGCCGCTGCAAACAAGGGCAATGGCTCGTCGCGCAGCGGCCTTGATTTCCCAGAGGGCATCGCGCCGTTCGAGTTTGAGCCAGGCTAGGAAGGCATCGGCCACTGCAAGCTGGACAGGCGCTTCCGTCGGCACACTGAACCGGCGCCACTATGGCAAAGCCACGACGCAAAAACATTCCTGCATCTTCGGCAGAAGAGGAATGACCTGTCTTTCTTGAAATGGATTGCGTCTCTAAAACGCATCCGACTACAATGTCGTGCTCACGGCATGCGTCAAATAAGCTCTAGCTAAGCAGTTCGATGAAAGCTTCCATTTCAGATCATATCCTCGCGTCCGCCGGCGCGCTCTTCTATCGCGAGGGCATCCGCGCTGTCGGCATCGACCGCATCATCGAGGAAACAAGGGTCGCCAAGGCGACTCTTTATCGGCATTTTCCATCCAAAGATCATCTTGTAGCGGCATATCTTCAGGACCGTCACGAGCGTGTCATCCGTTCGCTGGAAGAGGTTCTGAACGAAGTCCAGAACCCGCGGGACCAGCTCGATCTTATCTTTAAGCGGCTGCATGAGAAGGCGGATAGCCCCGAGTTTCGCGGATGTGCGTTTGCCCTCGCTGTAGCCGAGCATGGCGATTCAGAACGCGTTGTTATTGTCGCGCGCGCCCACAAGGCGGCCGTCAGTCAGATGTTTCGTGCGCTGATGGAACGGGCAGGTGTCGGTACCGCCCAGCCGGCTGCTCATCTTTCTCTTCTCTATGAAGGCGCCCTTGCAACAGTTGCGGTTGGGCGAGACCCGCAAGCTGTGCTCACCGCCAGGGACTGCGCGCTTTTCGTGTTCGACGCAGCGCGTCCTTCAACGAAATCCTAAACAGGCGGAACATGGCAAAGGTTATTGATTACTTCTTCGGCATCGGCTCCCCGTGGGCCTTCATCGGCCTTGACCCGTTCTCGGAACTCGCCTCCAGGCATCGCGCGGTGATCCGGCCGCACGTCATCTCTCTGATCGAGGACAATGGCGGCATCTATTCGCGTAATCGGCCGGAAGCCCGACGCGCCTACTGGACCAAGGACCTGAAGCGCTGGGCATTCCTGCGCGGCAGGACGCTGAACTTTGAAAATCGCGCTGCCCTGTCCGATCCAACGCCCGCCGGCTTCATGGTCATCGCGGCCATCGAGGACGGCCTGGACTGGCTCGAGCTGACACGCGCGCTGCAGACGGCATTCTGGAGCGACTCGGCGGATATCGGCCGGAGCGAGGTGCGTCAGGCGATCGCCAGTTCCGTAGGGATCGACGGGGCGACGCTGGAAGAACGCGCCCAGGCCGGGGCCACCCAATCGATCTGGAGATCCAATATCGAAAGCGCAAGGGCCGCCGGCGTCTTTGGCCTTCCGACGTTTCGCTACGAAGACGAACTTTACTGGGGGCAGGATAGCCTGCCTTTCCTTGAGCGCCACCTGAACGGCGAGAAGATCGCCGTCTGACAGCTAGCCTGGTGAGACTTGGTGCCGATCAGTCTGCATCCGCGCCTTATCGTGACGGCATGGCACGATGTCGGCTGGCACGGTCAACACGACAGAGGACGTGAAAGATGGGCATCCTATCCGTTGAGCTATCGAGCCAATTGCAGGCAAGGTTCGGTGATCGCTTCTCGATCTCGCAAGCACTGCGCGAGCAGCATGGCCGCGGCGAATCCCATCACACGCCGGCAATCCCGGATGCCGTGGTATTCGCGCAAAGCACCGCCGACGTAGCTGAAACCGTCCGGCTCTGCGCCGCGGCAGGCGTGCCGGTCATCGCCTTCGGCGCCGGGACCTCGCTCGAGGGGCACCTGAGCGCGGTGCGCGGTGGCGTTTCAATCGATCTTTCGCGAATGTCACAGATCATTCGCGTCAGCGCCGAGGATCTAGACTGCACCGTCCAGGCCGGTGTCACGCGCGAGCAGCTCAACGCGCATCTGCGCGACCAAGGCCTGTTTTTCCCGATCGACCCTGGCGCCAACGCGTCAATTGGGGGCATGGCGGCGACACGGGCATCGGGCACCAACGCCGTGCGCTACGGCACCATGCGCGAGAATGTGCTGTCGCTGACCGTCGTACTGCCGACGGGTCAGGTCATCCGCACGGGCGGTCGGGCGCGAAAATCGTCCGCCGGCTATGACCTCACACGCCTCTTCGTCGGCTCGGAAGGCACGCTCGGCATCATCGCCGAAGTGACCTTGCGGCTCCACGGCGTTCCGGAAACCACTTCGGCAGCCCTCTGCTCGTTCGAGAGCGTGGAGCTGGCGGTCAGCGCCGCGATCGCGGTCGTGCAGCTTGCCATCCCGGTCGCGCGCATGGAGCTGATGGACCGCGGCCTGATTGCTGCCGCCAACGCCTATTCCGGCCTTTCGCTTAAGATCGAAGACACACTCGCCTTCGAATTCCACGGGTCTCCTGCGTCGGTTCAGGAGCAGGTCGAACTGGTTGCTGATATCGTCAAGGATCATGGCGGCAAGGATTTCGAATGGGCCAATGCGCCTGAGGAACGAAATCGCCTATGGAAGGCCCGGCATAACGCCTTCTACGCAGTCGTGTCGCAGAGACCGAATGCGAAGGGCTGGTCATCCGATGTGTGCGTGCCGGTATCGGAACTCAGCGGCTGCATTCTCAGGACCCGCGCATTGTTGCAGGACTGCAGTGTTCCGGCTGCCATTCTCGGTCATGTCGGCGACGGCAATTATCATGTGGTCTTCGCCGTCGATCCCGCGAACAAGGCGGAGCTCGCCGAGGTCGCGGCCATCAACAAGGCGATGGTCGAACACGCAATTTCCGTCGGCGGCACGTCGAGCGGCGAACATGGCGTCGGCACCGGCAAGATCGGCTATCTGCGTCAGGAACACGGAGACGCCGTCGAGCTGATGGCCCTGCTCAAGCACGCCATCGATCCCCAGGGCATCATGAACCCAGGCAAGATCCTGCCGGTGTGAGTGTTGCCGAACTTATCAGCCTTGTTCACGGGAGACTGTGTGATGGACGGCTTCAAACCCCACAGCTCTCATTGGGGCGCATTCTTTGGACGGCATCAGGGCGAAGCGCTCGAAATCCGTCCGCATCCCGCCGACCCTCACCCATCTCCCTTGCTCGGCAATCTACCCGCAATCGCCCATAGCTCAGCTCGCATCCGGCGCCCGGCCATCAGACGGGGATGGCTTGAAAGCGGTCCCGACAATGCCGGGAAACGTGGGAGCGACGGCTACGTCGAGGTCAGCTGGTCGGAAGCGCTCGATCTTGTCTCCAGCGAGCTTAGGCGGGTTCACGCCGAAGCTGGACCGCGCGCCATTTTCGGCGGCTCGTATGGCTGGTCCAGCGCAGGCCGGTTTCATCATGCCCAAGGTCAGATCCACCGCTTCCTCAACGTGCTCGGCGGATATGTCAGATCGGTCAATACCTACAGTTCGGGCGCGGCGATGGTCATCATTCCGCATGTGCTCGGTCCTTACGACACTTTCGACCGAAAGAGCGTTACCTGGGAAGCGATCGAGCGCAGCAGCGAGCTGATCGTTGCTTTCGGCGGCATGGCGGTCAAGAACACCGACGTCCATGGCGGCGGCATCAGCCGGCACGTCGTGCGCCCCGCGCTGCGCAGCGCCCGTGCGCGCGGCGCGCGATTCGTGCTCATAAGCCCGCTCAAGGATGACATTGCTGCCGACCTGGATGCGGAATGGCTGCCGGTCATCCCCGGAACAGATGTTGCGCTCATGCTGGCGATCGCCTTCGTCCTGGTCAGCGAGGGACGACACGATCGGGAATTTCTCGACCGCTATACGACAGGCTATCCGCGCTTCGAGGCTTATCTGCTGGGGCACGAGGATGGCATCGGGAAGAGCCCGCAATGGGGAGCCAGCATCTGCGGTATCGCTGCCGATACGATCGTGGATCTGGCGCGGCACATGGCGGACGCCCGAACACTGATCACCGTAAGCCACTCCCTGCAGCGCGCCGACCATGGCGAACAGCCCGTCTGAATGGGGATCGTGCTGTCGGCCATGCTGGGCCAGATCGGGCTCGATGGCGGCGGCTTTTCCTATTCGCTCGGCGCGCTCGGCAATATCGGCAAAAGCCAGCTCGCCGTTCCTCTGCCGACGCTCAAGCAATTCCACAATCCCGTGCCGGATTTCATACCCGTCGCACGGATCGCCGACATGCTGCTGAACCCGGGCGAACCCTTCCACTACAATGGCCAGGCTTTGCGCTATCCTGACATTCGCCTTGTCTATTGGGCAGGCGGCAACCCGTTCCATCATCATCAGGATCTCAACAGGCTTCGCCAGGCGTTCAAGAAGCCGGAGACGATCATCGTGCACGAAACGGCCTGGACGTCCTCGGCACGCCACGCCGATATCGTCCTGCCCGCGACCACCACGCTTGAGCGCGACGATATCGGTGCGGCCGATCGCGATTCGATGATGATCGCGATGAAGAGGCTGATCGAACCGGTCGGCGAGGCACGCGACGACTACGAGATATTCGCGGATATTGCAGAGCGCCTCGGCAAGCGTGGCGAATTCACCGAGAACCGGTCGAGCCGCGAGTGGCTCACTTTCCTATTCGAGACAACACGTGCGGCACTCACCGCCGCTGGTCACCCGGCGCCGGATTTCGTAACGTTCTGGGAGAAAGGCGAACTGCAACTGCCGATAAAGCCGGACGATGGTGGCCCAGCGCGCGCATTCCGGGCCGATCCGGGCGCCAATCCGCTGCCGACGCCATCGGGCAAGATCGAAATCTTCTCTGAAACGATCGAGAGCTTTGGTTATGACGATTGCCGGGGCCATCCGCGCTGGTTTGAACCGGAACCGACGAGGGAGGCGGCGGAGAGCCGCTATCCCCTCTATCTCATCTGCAACCAGCCGCACTCGCGCCTTCACAGCCAGCTTGATTATGGTGACTTCAGCCGCTCTACCAAGATCAATGGCCGCGAACCGGTGCGAATCAATCCGGCCGATGCAGCCGAGCGTGGCATTTCGGATCGCCATATCGTCAGGCTGTTCAACGCCCGCGGCAGCTGCCTGGCGGCTGCGGTGATCAGTGCCGATGTGAAACCTGGTGTGATGCAGCTTGCCACCGGGGCTTGGTTCGAGCCTGATGATACCGGTGCCGAGATCGCCATGTGCATTCACGGCAACCCGAATATCCTGACCCGCGATACGGGCACCTCGCAACTTGCACAGGCGTCGACCGGACAGCTGACGAAGGTCGATGTCGAGCGCTATGCCGGAGAATTGCCACCCGTGCGCATTCTCGACGGAATGGCGTTCATCGAGTAATGGACCGGCACTGGCAACACCTTTAGCGGCCGAGCGGTGACCGGAAATCCTGATCCTCGTGCTTCAGATCGCGCCGATAAAATAATCTACAAATTTGATAGAAAAAGAACAACCAGTCTTTCTCGAAACCGATCCGCTCCCATAGGCTCCTGTTCGTGATAGCCCGACAACCAAACAGGACCGCTTCATGAACGACCGCTCTTTCCGCTCCCTTTTTTCCCGGCGTCGTCTGCTGACCGCCGCCTCTGCACTGGCATTTGCCGCTCTGGTCGCGACTGCTGGTGTAACCCCGGCCGTGGCTGAGGACGGAGCGCATGATGGCGGAGACGTCGTTTTCCTGATCGACTCCCTCGGAGACACCTGGATCCCCAACAACAGCGCAATCTCCAGCTTTCAGGGCCATATCTGGGGCCATGTTACCGACAAGCTTCTCTATGTCGATGCCGATGGCAAGGTCAGCCCGTGGATCGCCGAGCGCTGGGAGCAGAACGACAATGCGACAGAGTTCACTTTGCATCTGAAGACCGGCGTAACCTTTTCCGATGGCAGCCCGCTCGATGCGGCGGCCGTCGTTGCCAATCTCGACATCTGGTACGCCGGTCGCAAAAGCGAGGGTATCAATCCGATCGGCCTCTTCCCCAAAACCTACGATCACGCCGAAGCGGTCGATGCAACAACCGTGAAAGTTTTCTTCAAGAAGCCGACCCTCGGCTTCATCCCGACACTCGGCTACCACGGCTCGATCCTGATCTCCCCGAAGACCATCGCCTCGCCGGCAAGCGCCCAGGCGGACCTGAGCAGGACATCCGGCAGCGGCCCTTATGTCGTCGAGTCCTGGAAGGAAGGCGACTACGTCAAGCTCGCCAAGCGCAAGGACTACAACTGGGGGCCGGCAGCGGTCGGCCAGACTGGCCCTGCCCATCTCGATACGATCACCTACAAGCTCGTTTCGGAACCATCGCTGCGCGTTGCGGCAGTCCAGTCCGGCCAGGCGGACGTCGCCTATAACGCATCGCCCCAGGAGCTTGAATCTCTGAAGTCGGAAGGCCTCACTGTGGCGACGCCCCGCTATCTCGGCTTCGTCAACGGCTGGGCTGTTAACACCAAGCTTGCCCCCTATGACGACGTGAAGGTTCGCCAGGCACTTCAGGCAGGCATCAATCGCCAGGAAATCATCGACACCGTCTATACGCCCGACTGGAAGCTTGCGACGTCGTTCATCCAGAGCAATGTTCCCGGCGCGACCGACCAGAGCGCACTCCTCGCCTACAATCCTGACAAGGCGGAGAAGCTTCTCGACGAGGCCGGATGGAAGAAGGGTCCGGACGGTATACGCGTCAAGGATGGCAAGCCACTATTGCTGACGCTGAACTCGAACCCCTACCTCGCGACATCGAAGTCGATCGACGAACTGATTTCGCAGCAACTCGGCAAGATCGGCTGGAAGGTCGATATTCGCGCTTATGACGTCGTCACCTTCGGCCAGAAGGTCAAGTATGGCGGCGCCGGAGTGCCGGCCTATGAGGTGACGCGCTCCTTCATCGACGCCGGCACCGTCGCCGGCATCCTCACCAACGCCAACAATGGCGAGAACTGGTTTGCGCTCGACGAGAGTGACAAGACCCTCAACGATTTGCGCGACAAGATCGCCGGCGCCGGCTCCATCGAAGCTCGCAAGCCTCTTCTCGACGAGTTGCAGAAATACGTCCTCGACCAGGGCTATTTCATTCCGCGAACGCAGATCGTCCAGCGCATCTACGTGCAGTCGCCGAAGCTCAAGGGCGAAGTCTACAACGGCGTCGCCTATGCCAGCTACTACACGGCAACGAAGAGCGAATAGCCCGGCCAATCGACAGACACAGAGGTGATGGGCATGAGCAAAGCTTATTTCAACTACGCCGGAAAGCGGCTGCTGCAGGCGATCGTCGTGATCCTGCTGTCTTATGTCTTCACCTTTGTCGTCGTCAGCATCCTGCCCGGCGATCCGATCACAAACGTTCTCAACAACCCTCAAAACGGCTTCACGCCGGATGAAATCAAAGAGATCATCGCTGCGCAGGGACTGGACAAGCCGATCCCCGAGCAGCTCTGGAACGCCTTTTCCGGCTTCGTGACCGGCGACCTCGGCCTGTCGATGCGGACTAACCGGCCGGTGGCGACGCTGATCGGCGAGGTTCTGCCATCAACGCTCGTGCTTGCCTCGGCCGGCCTTGCGGTCGCGCTTTTCCTGGCAGCGATCATCGCTTACGGCACACAATTTTTGCCCAGACGCTACGGACAGGGCCTGCTGCGCGGCTTTCCCTCGCTGTTCCTGTCGGTTCCGAACTTCGTCATCGGGTTGGTGCTGATCCACCTCTTCGGTTTCCAGCTCGGCGTCTTTCGCGTCATCGAGCCCGACAGCTTCTGGGCAACGCTTTTCGCAGCGATCGCCCTCGGCATTCCGATCTCCGCGCAGATTGCCGAAGTCCTGATTGTCAATCTCGACCATGAGTCCGGCCAGGACTATGCCGCCGTCGCACGCGGACGCGGGCTCGGCCAGATGCGGCTCTTCGTCATGCACCTGCTGAAGCCGTCATCGCTGCCCGTCATCACTGTCGTCGCTCTGACGATYGGCGAGTTGCTCGGCGGATCGCTGATTACCGAGACCGTGTTCGGCCGAAATGGGCTCGGCAGCCTGGTGCAGCGGTCGGTCAGCACCCAGGACCTGCCGGTCCTACAGGCGGTCGTTTCGCTCGCGGCGGTGGTCTTTGTTGTCGTAAACCTGATCGCCGACCTGACCTACCCGCTGCTCGATCCCCGCGTGAAGCTCCTCGGCACGCAGCAGCGTCGGCCGACGACCACTGATGACAGCTCTGTCCCGATCTCCAAGGCGGTGACCCCATGACGCTCGCCTCTCTTTCTTTCACGCCCACGACGCTGGTCGGTCGTCTGACGGGCCTGCGTGTGCCGCCGGTCGTCATCCTCTCGTTCCTGGTCGTCGCTCTGGCGATCGCCTGGTCCTTGGCGCCTAGCCTCTTCACAAGCTACGATCCGGTGAACGGCACCCCCGCCCAGAAGCTGCTCGGCCCAAGTGCGGCGCACTGGTTCGGCACCGATCATCTCGGCCGCGATCTTTACGCCCGTGTCATCTATGGCACGGCCTCATCGGTAGCCAGCGCGCTGATCGCGGTCGTGATCGGCGTTGTCGCCGGCGGCATTATCGGACTGCTGGCCGGCTTCTTCGGCAGCTGGGTGGACACGGTCTTTGCCCGCCTCGTCGATGTCTTGCTGGCAATCCCCAAATTCCTGCTGGCAGTGATCGTCGTCACCGCAATCGGTTTCGACACGACGAATGCGGCAATCGCAACAGGCGTCTCCGCCGTCGCCCTTTTTGCCCGGGTGATGCGCGCCGAAGTCATCAAGACACGGGCTGCGACATTCGTGGAATCGTCCTTCCTTCTCGGCGGCTCGCGCTGGCACATTCTGTGGCGCCACGTGCTGCCGAACGCATCGCGATCGGTGCTTCCGCTTGCCGTCCTGCAGTTCGGCGATTCCATCCTGGTGATCGCCAGCCTTGCCTTCCTTGGCTACGGCGACCCGCCGCCTGCTTCCGATTGGGGCCTGCTGATCTCGATCGGCAAGGATTACCTCAAATGGCCCTGGCTGGTTTACGCCCCAGCCCTCGTCACGATCGCAACCGTTCTCTCTGTAAACAGGATCAGCCGATGGCTCCGCAAGACAGACTGACCACGTTTTTGAATCGCCCATCGTCCCCGTTAGTGCGGGCCGAAGGATTGTCGGTAGCCTACGGCACCCACAGGGTCGTGACCAATGTCGGCTTCGAGCTTGGACGCGGCAAAAGTCTCGCGCTGATCGGCGAATCCGGATCGGGCAAATCCACCATCGCCCGCGCCGTCCTGCGGCTGCTTCCCGCAAAGGGACACGCCTCCGGCCGCGTCGAATTCGAGGGCCAGGAGCTTCTGGGGCTTCCCGAGCGCCGCTTCCGCCCATTCAGGGGACGCAGGATCGGCTTCGTGCCGCAGGATCCGGGCAACTCCCTGAACCCGGTTCGCACCGTCGGCGCGCAGGCAATGGAAGCTGCCGCACTCCTGGACGAACCGGACAGGCCGCTTCGCAAGGCGCTCATTCTGGAGACATTTGCGCAGGTCGGGCTCGACAATCCGCAGCGTGTCTATGATTCCTACCCCCACCAGCTTTCCGGCGGCATGCTCCAGCGCGTTCTGATCGGGCTCGCCGTTCTGCCGCGACCGTCGCTGCTGGTCGCAGACGAGCCGACCTCCGCACTCGATGTGACGATCCAGAAGCGTATTCTCGACCTGTTGTCGAAGTTGCAGGAGGAGCTGCAAATCAGCCTTCTCCTGATCACCCATGACCTGGCGATCGCAGCCGAGCGCGCGGATTCCATTGTCGTCCTCAAGGACGGCGTCATCCAGGAAGCCGGAAACACGGCTGCGGTATTCTCCGCCCCTTCCTCGTCCTACGCCAGAAAGCTCCATGGGGATGTGCCGGCACTCAATCCTGACCGGTACCGGCCGTTGCGAGAGCCCGGTTTCCGGCACCTTGTCGCGAGGCGCGAAAAGACACCGAAGATCGAGGTCAGCGGCGTAACGAAGAACTTCACCGTCGACGGCAAGGTTCTGACCGCCGTCAACGACGTCTCGTTCGAGGTTCAGGCGGGAACGACGCATGCGCTAGTCGGGGAATCCGGATCCGGAAAGACAACGGCAATCCGGCTTCTGCTCGGGCTTGAACAGCCCGACACTGGAAAGATCGCCGTTGGCGGCGAACAGGTAATTGGCCGGTCCCCCGAGCAGCTTCGCTCTATCTGGCGGCACCTGCAGCTTGTCTATCAGAACCCGTTCACGTCCCTCGACCCGACCTGGACCGCCGAGAAAATCGTGCGCGAGCCTCTAGACCGCTTCAAGATAGGGACACACCAGGAACGGGCACTCGCGGTGCGCAAGGCATTCGCGGATGTGGGGCTTGGCGAGCATCTCTTGTTCCGAAAGCCCGCCGCCTTGTCCGGCGGCCAGCGCCAGCGCGTTGCTATCGCCCGGTCGCTCGTCCTGAAACCCGATGTGATCGTGCTTGACGAGCCTACCTCGGCGCTCGACGTCAGCGTTCAGGCCGATATCGTTGAAGTGCTGCTTTCGCTGCAGGTGAAGCTCGGCCTCACCTATATCTTCGTGTCGCATGACCTGGCGCTGGTGCGCCAGCTTGCTCACACGGTCTCGGTCATGCAGCGCGGCCGCATCGTCGAGCACGGTACTGTCGGAGAGATCTTCGACACGCCCCGGCAGCCCTATACCCGCTCTTTGCTGGAATCGATCCCGTCAGGGGCCGCGCGTTTTGCGCGAAGCCAGCCCCTGCAGCAGCGACAGATCTTCAATGAGGAAAAGATCGCATGAGCGTGATTGCCCCCGCCCCGACACCGTCAGCGTCATTCCGTCCGAAGAAGCGCCTCGGGTTCAACACGCGTGTCGCGTTCAACGATGAATCCGGCCCAACCCATGGTTTGCGGGAGGGAATCGAGCTCTTCAAGGCCGCCGAACGCCTGGGCTATCAGTCAGGCTGGGCCTATCAGCGGCATTTCGATCACTATCTATCCTCGCCTCTGCCCTTCTTCGCCGCGACAGGCCAGCATACCAGCCATATCGTCCTGGGTTCGGCAGTCATTCCAATGCGTTATCAGGACCCTATCCTGCTGGCGGAAGCCGCAGGCACCACCGACCTCCTGATTGGTGGCAGATTGGAACTGGCGATCTCGACCGGCGCCAACGCAGCCTTCGATGCCGTCTTCGGCACGGTCGAGAGCGATGCCAGGACGGAAGCCAAGCGCCGTCAGGCGCGCTTTCTGTCCGCGATCTCAGGCGAGGTTCTGCACACCGTCGCGGAATCTGGCCAAGGGGCCGCGGAAGGCAGCCAGCTGAGGGTAACACCGCACAGTCCGACGCTTCGCTCACGCATCCGTCAAGGTTCCGCTAGCCTCGGGTCCGCGATCCAGGCCGCCGAACTCGGCATCGGCCTGATCGCCGGAACCGTACAGCACGACCACGCCGAGGGCGAGAGCTTCGGAAGCTACCAGGCCCGTTGCATCGAGGCATTCCGCTCCAACTGGCGGAAGCAGTGGACAAGCGAGCCGCCGCCCGTCGCCGTGGCGGCTTCGGTCCTGGTTGGCTCGACGCCGGAGCTGCGGGAGAAATACGCAGCCTATGATCTCGAGCGCCGCACTCAGGGTATCGCCGCATCGCGACCGAAAGGCGCTCTTGAGCCGAGCTCGCGGACCAACCAACCGCCGGGAAGCCAGATTTCGCCGGTTTTCCACGGCACACCGGATCAGGTGATCGAGGCAGTGCTTGCTGATCCCGGGCTCGCTACGGCCGACGAAATCGTTCTCTTCCTGCCGCCGGCCTTCGGCCTTGCCGAAAATATCCAGCTGCTCACCGACCTTGCCGGGACCCTTGCCCCGAGCCTTGGCTGGTCGCCGGACTGGTAGAACCTACACTGGATCTCAAACACCGGCAGCCGCGAATTAGAGATATTTTTCTATAGTTTCAGTGGAAATAGAAAGACCTGTCTTCCTCGTCCTATGTCTGCCACCTAACCTTCGACCACCATCGACAATCAGAGGAGCTCCCATGTCCGCGGAATTCATCAGCGTCAGCTTTCCCAACGCCTCGAACGACCTCCATCCCATCCCGGACGCTCCGGTCGATCCACGCTATCTCGAGCGCTACGCGCGCGCCCTCGACGACTACGGCTTCAACTACACGCTAATCCCCTACTCATCGTCCTCCTTCGATCCCTTTACCCTTGGCGCCACAGTTCTGGCGCACACGAAGAACATCAAGATCATCGTCGCGCTCAGGCCCAACACGGTGTACCCGACGGTCGCGGCCAAATCGCTTGCCACTCTCGATCAATTGAGCGGCGGCCGCGTCGTCGTCCACTTCATTGCGGGCGGCAGCGATGACGAGCAGGCGCGCGAGGGAGACTTCCTCAACAAGGAGCAGCGCTACGAGCGGCAGGAGGAATATATCCGTATTCTGCGCCTCGCATGGACCTCGACTGAGCCCTTCGATTTCGATGGCACATATTACCAGTTCAAGCAGTTCCGCAGCGCAGTGCGGCCCACGAATGGCACCATCCCCATCTCTGTCGGCGGATCGTCGGATGCCGCCTACCGGATCGGCGGCTCGCTCGGCGACATCTTCGGGCTATGGGGCGAACCGCTAGCGGAAACCAAGCAACAGATCGAACGCATCTACGCCGAGGCGGCTAAGGCAGGCAGGACGGACCGCCCGCGTATCTGGGTGACCTTCCGCCCGATCGTCGCGGAAACCGACGAACTGGCCTGGGAAAAGGCCCACCGGGTGCTCGACCGTCTCAAGGACAACCGGGAAAAGGGCCTTCATCGCGCCCCGCCCTCCGCCCCGCGCCCGGCCAATGTCGGATCGCGGCGCCTCCTTGATATTGCCGCGCGTGGCGACGTTCACGATCGCGCCCTCTGGTATCCGACGGTCACGGCGACCAATGCCTCCGGCGCCACCACCGCGCTCGTCGGATCACCGCGGACCATTGCCGATTCCATCCTCGACTATATCGATCTCGGCGCCGACCTGATCTCCATCCGCGGCTACGACAATTTCAACGATGCCGTCGATTACGGCCGCTATATTCTGCCGCTGGTGCGCGAAGGCATCCGCGAGCGGGAAGAGGCAAAGAAGAAGGCCGCCGCCTGATGATCGCGCGCGATACGGCTTTCGATCCAAGCCTGCTGAGCGCGACGACGCGCGCTCTTGCGGACGCAGCTCCCGAGGCGGACCGGACCGGGGATTTTCCCTGGACTGGCATCCGGGCGGTTCATCAAAGCGGCCTGCTCGAAAGCACTGTCGCGGCGAGATACGGCGGCGCCGGCGCAACGCTCCACGAGGCCGCAACGATCCTTGCGGCCCTCGGCCGCGGTGATCCATCGGTCGCCCTGATCAGCGCCATGACGATCTTCAACCACCTCGGCCAGGCAACCAAAAACCATTGGCCCGAGGACCTCTACAAGCGCCTGCTTGCTCAGACCAAGCAGCATCCGCTGCTGCTCAATGCCGCGCGTGTCGAACCGGAACTTGGCTCGCCGGCCCGTGGCGGCCTGCCGGCGACGGTTGCCCGGCGTACCGCATCCGGCTGGTCGATCACCGGCCGCAAGCGCTTCGTCACAGGCGCACACGGTCTGACCCATTTTCTTGTGTGGGCACACACCGATGAGGCGAAGGCCCGCGTCGGAACATTTGTCGTGCCGAACAAGCACCCGGGCATTCGCGTCATCGAGAACTGGAACAGCCTTGGCATGCGCGCCTCCGGATCTCACGATGTCGAATACACCGATGTGGAAATCCCGCTGGAGAATGTCATCGATCTTGTTGACCCCTCCGTTGCGCAGCAGGACAACCGTGCCCATGCGGCAATCACGCTGGCGCTGACCGCGCTCTATCTTGGGGTGGCTGAAGCTGCTCAGGAGGCGTTCATCCGTTTTGCGCATGAGCGTGTTCCTACAAACCTTGGCCATCCGATCGCCCGCACCGAACGGTTCGTGACGTTCTCCGGTGAAATCGATCTGCTGGTCTCCGGTGCCCGGCAGATCATTTTCGATGCCCTGAAGGACAATCATGCCGACGCTGAAAAGCACATAAGAGCCCGATTTATTGCCGGCCGGCAGCTGCGCGACGCGGTGCAGATTGCCGTGCGCGGCATCGGCAATCCTGGCCTCGGAAACGAATTGGGGCTGGAACGCCATTTCAGGGACATTCAGTCGGTGCTCGTCCATGCCCCGCAGGAGGACACGTCAATCTCCATTCTCGGGCGCGCCGCCTTCGAACGTTGGAAGAGCGAAAGGGCGGCGCCATTGGCACCTCCGGTCAATCTCACGGCATTGAAGACGGCCTGATCATGACACGCTACATCATCATCGGTGCCGGTGCAGTCGGCGCTAGCCTCGCGGCCGAGTTCGAGACGCATGGCATCCCCTATTTGCTCGTTGGTCGCGGCACCCAGATTGCCCATATCGCCGCCCGCGGTCTCTCGTATCGCCGGCCGGACGGACACAGTATGCTCCGGCTCAACACCGCCGACACGGCTTCGCCACCGGCGCTTCGCCCGGGTGATATTCTGGTCCTTGCGGTCAAGGCACAGGATGTCGAAGCGACCACAGAATTCTGGGCCTGGCGGCAGGTCGAGGGTGCAGGCTTTGCATCCGAACTGCCACTCGTGACGTTGCAAAACGGGCTGGCTGCGGAAGACATTGCGCTGCGGCGCTTCGATCGTGTCTATGCGGCGAGTATCCGCATTCCGGCGCGCTATACCGTCACCGGCGAGGTCGTCGTCGGAGGCGAGCCGAATGTCGGCATCGTCGCCCTCGGCCGCTACCCGGAAGGGCTCGACGACACGGCTTCGTCGATCGTCGCCGATCTTGCAAAGGCGGGCTACCTGGCCGAAGCGCGCTCCGACATCCGGCGATGGAAGGCGGCCAAGCTCGAGCACAACGTCACCAATGCCGTCGAGCTTTTCGCAGGTCCTCCCGAAGTCCGCTCAAAAGCCGCAGCCAGCCTGGCGCAAGAGGCACGCACCGTTCTCCTAGCCGCCGGATACGATCCCGCAGCGCCCTCGGAATGGAAGATCGACATCTCAACCTGGCGGGTCGCGCCAGAGAGTGGCATCAAGCCCGGTCAGCAATCGACCTGGCAAAGTTTCACCCGCGGCACTTCAAGCGAAGTCGATTATCTGAACGGTGAAATCGTCCGTCTCGGACGAATTCACGGGGTTGCAGCACCTCTCAACGCGGCCTTCCAGAAGGCTGCGGCGAGGCTTGCGATCGATGGCCGTCCCCCAGGTACACGAGATATTGGCGAGTTTTATCCCGTCATCGCCGATGGCGCAGCGCTCGGCGTGCCTGCGGAAAGCAAGCCGATCGAAAGGAAAGATATGGGAACCCCTAGGGTCGTTGCGATATCGGGCAGCTTCAGCCGGCCTTCGAAAACCACGGCGCTCGTGCAGCATGTCGCCGGACGCGCAAGCGATCGCTACGGCTTTGATAGCGTGACTTACGACATGGTCGATGTCGGACCATCGCTTGGTACTGCTCTCTGGCGCAAACAGCTCGACGACAGGGCTGACCATGTCATTCAAGAGATTGTCGATGCCGACATCCTTATCATCGGCGCACCGACCTATAAGGGCTCCTACTCGGGTCTCTTCAAGCATTTGATCGATCTCATCGATCCTCATGAGCTACGGTCGAAACCGATCCTCATCACGGCCACGGGCGGCGGCGATCGCCACGCGCTGATGGTGGAGCACCAGCTTCGCCCATTGTTCGGGTTCTTCATGGCCCACACGCTGCCAACCGCGGTCTACGCGTCGGATCGTGACTTTGTCGATTACACCGTCTCATCAGAACAACTCCTCAAACGCATCGGCGAGGCGATCGACGAGATTGGCACCTTCTTGCCGATCGGCGAGGCCAATCGTGCCGCGGCCGAATGAAACGCTCCAACACAAAGGCGCTCGCAAACGCAGGTATCGGCAATTTGCCACCGGCGTGGTTACGAGGCGCGCCGATTAATTTGCAAAAATAGGGGCTTTCGAAGGATTCTGATCTCAATGCGTGCCTGAAAACGAAACGCGAGCATGTTGATCGATTTGGTCGAGATTAATACCCTCGACTGATCTCACGCACCTCTTCCGGGGGAGTGCGTGAAGAGCTGTGCGCATGCATGGCTTTTCGACACCGCAACGCCTGATACAGGAGCACGCATGCCGCAGCGTCAAATTTCAAAAAGCCGCCGCCATCTCAATTGGCCTAATGCGTTATTCCCAGTTGCGGCTTCTCTCGGTCTCATCGCCATGCTGGTGCCCGGGCAAGCTGCGGCCGAGGGCAAGATCCGCATCGCGCAGCAGTTTGGGATTTCCTACCTGACGCTCGATGTCGTCCGCGATCAGAAGCTCATCGAGAAACATGGCAAGGAAGCCGGTCTCGACATAACGGTCGAATGGGCAACGGTGTCCGGCGCAACGGCAATGAACGAAGCGCTTCTTTCCGAGAATCTCGATATCGCAGCCGCCGGCGTGCCGCCGGCGCTCACCACCTGGGACCGAACCAAGGGACATCAGGACGTCAAACTGGTCGCAGCACTTGGCGCCCAGCCCAACTACCTGCTGACGACCAATCCAAATATCCATTCGTTGAAAGACTTTGGGCCGGACGACCGGATCGCGGTGCCTGCGGCCGGCGTTGGTTTCCAGTCCCGCACGCTTCAGATCGAAGCTGCAAAGGTCTTTGGCAAGGACAAGTTCCAGAAGCTCGACGATATCACCATCAGCTTGCCGCATCCCGACGCAACCGCGGCACTGATTTCAGGCGGAACGGAAGTGAACTCGCACTTCTCCTCGGCACCCTTCTATTATCAGGCGCTGCAGGGCAACAAGGCAGTTCACAAGGTCATCAGTTCCTATGATATTCTTGGAGGGCCGGCGACCTTCAATGTCCTTTATGCCACCAGCGCTTTCCATGACAAAAATCCCAAGACCTATGCTGCCTTCTATGCAGCGCTGCGTGATGCCGCGGATTGGATCAGCACGCACAAGACAGAAGCCGCCGATACCTTTATCYGCGAGCAGAAATCGAAGCTCTCGCCCAAACTCGTCCTCGATATCATCAACGATCCGGAAAACGACTTTTCGATCGTGCCCAAAAACACTTTCATATACGCTTCGGAACTCTACAAGATCGGCGTCCTGAAAAATGAGGCCGGGTCCTGGAAGGACTACTTCTTCCCGGAAGCGCAGGGCGATAACGGCAGCTGACATTTATCGGATAAACCTGATCCTGCGATAGCGCGGCCCTATAGGCCGCGCAGAAGATTTGCGAGATAGAATGGACGGCACATCCACCGAAGCCTTGAGCCGCGCGGCCCCCTCAACGCAACCACCGCTTCTTTCGGTGAAGGGTGTTACATTGGAATATGCGGCGCCCGGACGGATCGTGCGCGCGACGCAGAATGTCAGCTTCGATGTTTGGGAAGCGGATCGCTTTATTCTACTCGGCGCTTCCGGCTGCGGCAAATCCACCCTCTTAAAGGCCGTCGGCGGCTTTATTGCGCCGACTGAAGGACAGGTCCTTTTGGATGGTCGTCCGGTCAACGGACCGGGACCGGATCGTGTGGTAGTCTTTCAGGAGTTCGACCAGTTACCGCCCTGGAAGACCATTCGAGAGAACGTGGCCTTTCCTGTTCGGGTCTCCGGTCGCCTTGGCCGAAAAGAGGCTCTCGAAAGAGCTGACTACTATCTGGAAAAGGTGGGATTATCTCGTTTTGCCGGGGCCTATCCGAACGCTTTGTCGGGAGGAATGAAGCAACGTGTTGCAATCGCACGGGCCCTTGCGATGGAGCCACGTGTCCTGCTGATGGATGAGCCCTTTGCAGCGCTTGATGCGCTGACCCGGCGCAAGATGCAGGAAGAACTCCTGGCACTGTGGGAAGAAGTCCGCTTCACCCTGCTCTTCGTCACCCATTCCATCGAAGAGGCGTTGGTCGTCGGCAATCGGATCGCACTGTTGTCTCCGCATCCGGGCCGCATGCGTGCCGAGATCAATAGCCATGAATGGGACCTGCAAAGCGGCGGAAGCCCTGAGTTTCAGGCAGCCGCAACCCGCATTCATCGCCTTCTGTTTGACGAGGCGCCCATTGCAACAGAAAGCGATCATGCGTGACACTGCTACCGCTGGCCCTGTTATAATACGGCCGACGCCGCCGATCCGACCTGAATACGAGCTGATGCCTGAGCCAATCGCCGGAAGCTCCATCGAACGGCGCGCGTCGCTGCCGCGGCGACTCTGGCAGCAGGCATGGCTGCGAAAAGGTCTTCTCCTGATCTTTCTCGCAATCTTATGGGAGATTGTCGCAAGAATTCAGGGCAATGACCTTCTCCTGCCGTCATTCACGGAGACACTTCAAGCTTTCTTCGACGATATTGCCAATGGCGTTTTGCCTGGCCGCGCAGCGAACTCCATCGATATTCTGCTGAAAGGTTATGTCGCGGGGGTCGTTTTGGCATTCGTCCTGACGTCGCTCGCCGTATCCAGCCAACTCGGGCGYGATTTCCTGTCGACCTTGACCTCCATGCTCAATCCTTTGCCTCCGATCGCACTTCTGCCGCTCGGGCTTCTGTGGTTCGGGCTCGGCCAGGGAAGTCTTATTTTCGTGCTGATCCATTCGGTGCTCTGGCCGCTTGCTCTCAACATGTATACGGGCTTCACCAGTGTGCCGGAGACCCTGCGCATGACGGGCCGCAATTATGGCCTGCGCGGATTGCGCTACGTCTTCCTTATTCTTGTGCCGGCAGCCCTGCCGTCGATCATCGCGGGCCTTAAAATCGGCTGGGCCTTCGCGTGGCGGACATTGATTGCCGCGGAACTCGTCTTTGGCGCATCCTCGGGCCGTGGCGGGCTCGGCTGGTACATCTTCCAGAACCGCAACGAGCTCTACACCGACCGGGTGTTCGCCGGCCTGATGACGGTCATCCTGCTGGGTCTCCTCGTCGAGAATGTCCTGTTCCGGCAGTTGGAAAGGCGCACGATTCTGAAATGGGGTATGACGCGATAGCATGGCTGGCAAACGACAATGACACAGGAAAAATATATCGTCGGCATCACCGATCACATGATCGGTCATCCCGACCTAGAAGCCGAAGTGCTGGGTCGTGATATCGAGATCGATTTTTTCGCGACCACAGACGAGACGCTATTTGACGCCGATCGCCTGGCAAGACTTGACGCGCTGATGGTCTGGGGCGCACGGCTGACTTCGCGCAGTATCTCTCACCTTCATCGCTGCCGCGGCGTGGTCCGCTATGGCGTCGGCTACGAGAAGATCGATCTTGCGGCATTGGCAAATGCCGGCATCCCCTTTGCCAACAATCCCGATTACGGCACCGAAGAAGTTGCCGATCACGCGATCGCAATGATCCTCTCGCTCCATCGCCGCCTCTGGGAACATGATGCCCGTGCTCGCGGCTATACATCCGGTTGGCAGGTCCACAGCCTCAAACCGCTTTCCCGGTCGAACCGCGCAACCGTCGGCATCATTGGCGTCGGCCGGATTGGCACCGCGGTCGTCAACCGTCTGAAGCCGTTCGGTTTCCGTATCCTCGGCTACGATCCAGGTCAGCCGCCCGGCCATGAGAAGGCTGTCGGTTATGAGCGTGTGGACCGCCTTGACGACATTCTCGCCCAGTCAGATGTCGTCACACTGCATTGTCCGGCAACAGCCGATACCCGCGGCATGCTGGATGCCGAGGGTCTTGAAAGGCTGAAACCAGGGGCAATCCTCGTTAATACCGCTCGCGGAGAACTTCTCAGCAATTTCGACGCGCTCGAAGCGGCTTTGCGCAGCGGTCATCTTGCGGCAGCGGCGATCGACACGCTGACACAGGAGCCACCGGGCCACCATCCCCTCTTGTCTGCGTGGCGAGACCATGAGGACTGGCTTGCCGGGCGGCTTGTCATCACGCCCCACAACGCTTTTTATTCCGACCACGCTGCCGTCGAAATGCGCACCAATGCGGCGCGGACGGTCAAAATCCTGCTTGAAGAAGGCCGGTTGCGAAACCGCGTTACGGCCTGATCATTTTGCGACTTTCCACGATCCGATCCGAACGATCCAGGCACAACCATGACCAATAGCTCCGAATTCCTGTGGTACATTCCAAACGACGTCAAGGCGGGCCATAGAGGCGATGCCGCCGCCGAAAATCACAACAGTCTGGAAGCGATAACGGCACACGCAGTTGCACTGGAAGAGCATGGGTGGAAAGGGGCTCTGATTGGCACCGGATGGGGCCGCCCCGACACCTTTACGATCGCAGCAGCCCTTGCTGCACGCACCACCACATTCGAACCCTTGATCGCTGCCCGACCTGGTTATTGGCGGCCTGCGAACTTCGCTTCCGCTGCCGCAACGCTTGACCAACTGACTGGCGGCCGGGTTCGGGTCAACATCGTCTCCGGTCAGGACGACCTCGCCGCCTATGGCGACGAGGAAGGCGACCAGTCTCAGCGCTATGCACGCACGAAGGAATTCATGCGACTGGTCCGCCGGCTATGGACCGAGGAGAATGTGACATTCCACGGACAGCATTTCCAGGTAACCGGCTCTACCGCTGCGCCACGGCTTGATGTGCGCATCGAGCGCCGTCATCCCAAGATCTATTTTGGCGGCGCATCAGAGGCGGCTGAACAAGTGTCGGCGACAGAAGCCGACGTGCAGTTGTTCTGGGGAGAGCCTCTCGATGGCGTACGGGAGCGGATCGAACGCTTGAATACACTCAGCAAGGACTTGGACCGCGATCTCCCGCCCCTGGAGTTTGGACTCAGGATAACAACCCTGGTGCGTGACACGAGGGAAAAGGCATGGTCCGATGCGGAAGCGCGCGTTGCCAAGATGGCCGACGGCAAAAGCGGTAGCTGGAACGATCACAAAGCAGGTGCAGTCGGCCAGCAGCGGTTGCTCGATCTGCACAAGCGAGGCGATGTGCTGGACGACAACCTTTATACTACTCCCGGCAAGTTCGGTGGCGGTGGTGCCGGCACGACTTGGCTGGTCGGTTCGGCTGAAGACGTCGCCGGCTCGCTGAGAAGATACAGGGAGCTCGGCATTACCCATTTCATTCTGTCTGACACTCCGTATTTACAGGAGATCAAGCGGCAGGGTGAGCAATTGCTGCCGTTGCTGCGATAGAATTCAGGACACGCCCTCTTTTAGTGATCTTCTGATATGGCGGAGGAATACCGGCATGGTTTGCTCTTGAGCATGGGGTAATCGCGGACGGTTCCCCTAAAACCATTGCCTCAGCAATATCTGACATGGGTGGTTGCCCCCGGTAGGATGGAAATACGGGCTCACGATTGGAACCGGGCCTACATATCAAACGGGAGGCGACCATGGACCAATATATCGGGCTTGATGTTTCGTTGAAAAATACTGCGGTCTCGATCCGAGAGGATAGGAAACGGATCTGGCGAGGGAAATGCCCTTCTGATCCGAAAATTCTATCGCAGATCATCCGCAAGCACGCTTTGCACGCGTAGCTCGTTGTCTTCGAGACAGGTCCACTGTCGACATGGTTCTATCATGCGCTGACGGCCGAAGGGATTCCTGCGATTTGCATTGAAGCTCGGCACGCGCAACCCATGATTTACGAGATCGCCCATCTGCCAGTTCACGCAGAGCTCGGCTGTCGGAAACATTCGACACCGAACCAGCCGTCCTGCTTGAGCATGTCTGCTGTCTCGGCCTGCAAGGCATCGTCGGCAAACACCTCGATCGACCCTATCGTTCCGGCCGGACCGAGGATTGGGTTAAGATCAAATGCGTCCAGAGCGAGGCTTTCCTCATCGTCGGCTATGAGATGTCATCGGCGTCCCCTGCCGGCTTCGGCTCGTTGGTACTTGCTGCCTATCGCGGAGCCGATCTCGTCCACGTCGGAAGTGTCGGCACGGGATTCAGGCAAGCCGAGGCCATCCGATTGCGGAAGATGCTGGACCAGCTGCGATGGAAGCGAAAGCAGCCGCCCCTGCCCTATTCCGGAAGTGCCGATATTGTCTGGGTCGAGTCGACCCTGATCGCCGAGATCGAGTTTCGTGCCTCGACACAGACGGGAAACTTCGCCATCCATCCTACAAGGGCTTGCGAACGCCAGGACAATGCCGACGTCTTCCGGCTCGACTAGCGCAATCAGCGCCATACGCTAGATTGTCCGCCGTTCGAGCTCAAGCGAGTAGATAGCCACTATGTGCAATCTTTTGTCTGATTGCGAACGGCTATTCAACCCGGTTTCTCACAGCGGCCGCTTCAGGAGTGCCGCCAAACTTTGCCAGCGCAGGCAGAGGAATGCCGTTCGGCACGATGGCCGTCATTTTGCGCAGATATTGCCAACTGCATAGAAGGCGAGCTGAAACCCGCGAGGCTCGCCCTTGTCTACGAGGTCGATGCTTGATCACCTCAAGATGGTGGTCCGATAGTCGAAGGCTGCTGTCTACCTAGCGCGTAGTCTCATACAAAGATTGCAGCGCAGTCACTTCCACCAGGTCCTTGCGGGACATCATCCTGCCTAACGTAGCACGGCAGTATCTGGCTTATGCAGCGGCATCTCCCCAGCGATACTCAGTTCCGTCCGCCCATACGCGATGCATCACAATCGCCAGTTTTCGAGATGCCGCCGTTTCGGTCTGTCTCACCGGAGGCGTACTTCTTGGGCGTGAGACCAAGGTGTGGCCCGACATCCCGAGATCGTTCAAAGCGGGCTGGATCATCGATGGTGGTAACGTAGGTGACCGCCGTGATTGCTCCAACGCCGGGAATAGTCATCAATCGACGGCAGGTACGATCTTTCCTAACCGTTTCAAGCAACATTTTGTGGAGGACAGCACACTGCTGGCGGAGAGCAGCTCGTGCGATCAACATAGGTTTGATCATCGCGCCGAGACGGGGCAGATTTTCGATTGCCTCCAAGACACGGGCTTCAAACGGACCGCCTGTAATCCGTCCCGCGAGCTTGATCCCGAACCCCCGGAGCGTGCCACGAATCTCGTTCTCGATATCAATCTGCTTCGTCTGAAGGGTAGGTCGATTGGTCAGAAGCATTCGTATTTCCTGGCTCTCGTCGCTCTTCACGTGAACGATGGAGACCCAGCCGACCCGCATGCAGCTTGCAATCGCCCTGGCATCATTTCGGTCATTCTTGATCGGCATGGTTTTGGTCATGGCTCGCAGCCGTCGAGGGTTGATGCAGATCGCGTTCAAGCCTCGTGATTTGAGCCCGTTGTATAGCCATGAGGCGGTGCTTCCGGCTTCCAAACCGACCCGCGAAAAATCCACGTCCAGCTTCCCAAGCCATGCCGCGATGTCCTCAGGATGAGAAGGTGCGGTTCCTTCCCGAACAATAATTCCGTCTTCGTCGAGAACGCAGATAGCGGTCTCGGCCAGGGATACCACCGCCGACCATGGAATCCTGTTCGCATCCGGCCGACATACAAGCCGCATCTTTCGATGGACGCCGGCCCATCCGCCTCAAGCGGCATTTTCGAACGGCGAGGAATGTCCCGGCAAGTGCGGGGCTCCTCGTCATAACCGGGTCCAAGGCGTCGACCTCAGTCTTGAAAGGCTGTTGGTGGGACCTGAGACGCCGATACGTCGCCTTGCAGGGATATGAACCGGAGACCCATTTTTTATCGAAGCGGTCGAAGCTTCATGGATGTTCGAGTCTGGAACTGAAGAGAAATTCCCACGCGCTAACGCCACAACGCCGAAATTGGTACGGCGGACAGGCGTTCCCCGAACGGGACCACCTTGTCATGGTCGTACAGGACAATGCCTGAAACAAACCGCTCCCCACATGCTTCGGCCAACATTCGCAATCCGGAAAAATCGGAAGTTGAGACGGATGCTGCCCCTTTTATCTCGATACCGACGACCCTCCCTCTTCTGTCTTCGATGACAATATCGACTTCGTTCTGCTGCTTGTCACGAAAGTGCGAAAACTCAAAGCGGGTTTGTCCGCTGCTTGCGAGTTTAAGGATCTCGCCAAAGACGAAAGTCTCCAGCAGCGCTCCGAACGGCCCCCTGTCATCCCGGAGTCTCTCGAGAGAGAGGTCACGAAGGGAGGCGAGAAGACCAGAATCGAGGAAATGTATTTTGGGGGTCTTGGTCAGGCGCTTCAGTTTGTTGGAAAACCAGGGTTGGATCGTTCTGGCGAGGAATAGGCTCTCGAATATGCCAACGTATTTTTGCGTTGTGATGTGGTTCATCCCGATGACGGAGCCAATTCCGGAATAGTTCACGAGTTGTCCCGAATGTTCTGCTAGTATGCGTAGCAGACGCGGCATCTGCGCGATCTGCTCGATTTGCGCAACATCGCGAACGTCGCGTTGAACGATCGCTTGGATATAATCCGCATACCAGTCCTGTCTGCGGTTTAAGTTTTTGCGATCTAGTGCCTCGGGATACCCACCTGCCAGAACCGCAGCCATCAGGTCGCCGCCGATGATTGGTTCTCCGGCTTTAGCTTCGTTTCGGAAGGCGTCGACCAAAAAGCTTCCAGCGGCGGTTCGAATTTCGCTTTGAGCGAGCGGCAGCAATCGGACGACTTCCATGCGCCCTGCGAGCGAGTCTGCCACGCGTGGCAGCGTCATGAGATTGGCTGAGCCGGTCAGGAGGAAACGCCCTGGACGCTCGTCGGTATCCACGCTTTCCTTGATCGCCAACAACAGCTCGGGAGCGCGCTGAATTTCGTCGAGAATGGCGCGATCCATTCCTCTTACAAAGCCAACTGGATCCCGTCGCGCGGCGTTGAGCGTCGTCGCATTGTCCAGCGTGTAATACTCCATCCCCTCGTTGGCCATCTTCTTGGCCAGCGTCGTTTTTCCGGATTGGCGAGGACCCACGATCAGCACGACCCGCGTATCTAACATGGCGTCGGCAATGCGTTGCTCAACGAGCCTTGGATACAGCGGCATAGCTTCATTCCTTTGATGACCGTTTGAAACTATGATAATGACCGATTGAAAGTCAAGGAATGACCGATTGAAACCTGAGCCCAATAAAGGTGGCCATCAGGTTTCACCATCGCCTGGTCGCCATCCACCCCTTTCCAAACGGAAATGGTCGTCACGCTCGCTTGGCAGCTGACCTTCTGGTCGAACGTCTTGGCGGCGAGCGTTTCAGTTGGGGCGGTGGAACGCTCGCCGACGTTGGTGAATTAAGCACTCGCTACGCCGCGGCCCTTCGCGCAGCCGACAACCATAATATCGCGCCGCTGCTAGAATTCGCGCGCACCTGAGAGGCGCCGCCTTCGCCTTGAACGGATGTGACCCTGAAATCTCGAGACAAGAAAAGGAAATCATTGAATTTCTGGTGTTTTCAACCTCCACCCAGGGTACTGTGTCATTAGTTAGCACATGTGCTTTGAAAGCCGATCATAGAGCCAACGTCAAATGTATCTTGGACCAATTATGACTCACGGCTTTGCCGGTTTGATGTGATGTGGAATTGGGCAGACATATGCCCTTCCCGCGGCTTTCTCGGCCCATTCGTGTTTCGCCGCAGCCAGTAGCTCAGGTGATTCAATCAGAGATAGCCCCGTCGCGGCCAGCGTCTTGGCGGCGTGTGCCATCGCCTTGTGAGCCGCCGGGCTCTTGCCTTGTGCAACAACCTGCCATGTGTGCGGATTGGTGCCGATCGCCCAGGCCGGCGTCCAACATTGCGCCGTCGGCACAACCCAGCTGACATCGCCGACATCGGTCGAACCTGCGCGAAAATGCGACTGCCTTTCGAAATCCCTGAGGCCGAGATGCAGCGGGGTGGAGCCATCGACCCTTGCGTGGGAAAAGGCATCGCCCTTGATCTGGTAAAGCCGGATGCTGCTCTTGATCGCCTCGTCGGTAAACGTGTCCTGGATCGACCGGGCAAAAGCGATATCGGCCTCGTCGAAACGGATCGGGCCAAGCAAAACCATGTTTTCATGCATGGCCGTCTCAAGGGCGATATTGGGCAGGAGATTGGTCGCTGCCGTATCGAAGACGATCTCGACCTCGGTCTCGGTCATCATCGCGGCACCGCGTGCCACCTTGTGGACACGTTCGACGAGATCCAATGCCTGCGGCATTTCCGGTGCCCGGATCAAGTAAAGCACTTCCGCCTTTGCCTGAACCACATTCGCAGCCTTGCCGCCCGCATCGGTGATCGCATAATGGACCCGACAATCCTGCGGCATGTGCTCACGCAGGAAATTGACCCCGACATTCATCAGTTCGACGGCATCCAGCGCCGAACGGCCGAGATGAGCAGCATTCGACGCATGCGCCGCCATACCCTTGAAACGGTAATAGTATTCGATGACCGCGAGATTGTTCGTAGAGCGGACGCCGTTGAAGGGGGCCGGATGCCAGGTGAGCGCGGTATCGACATCATCGAAAAGGCCGGCGCGCACCATGAAGGTCTTGCCGGAACCACCCTCTTCTCCGGGGCAACCATAATAACGCACGGTGCCGGACAGACCGTTTTCCTTCAGGTGCTGCGCCAATGCGATTGCCGCCATCAGCGATCCGACGCCGAGAAGATTATGGCCGCAACCATGGCCCGTGCCATCGACGTCAAGCGGCTGAGCCTTTGCGAGGCCCGCGACTTGGCTCATGCCGGCCAGCGCATCGAACTCGCCGAGAAAGGCAACCACCGGCTTGCCTGAGCCGATCTCGCCGATGAATGCCGTTTCCATCTCGGCAACGCCGCGGCACACCGAGAAGCCGTTTGCCTCCAGAACCTCGGCCAGAACCGCCGAAGAGCGCTGCTCCTCGAACTTCAACTCGGCGAAATCCCATATCCTGTCGCTCAGCCGGGCAAAGTCGGGTTTCATCTCTTCGATCCGGGCGGCAATCGCGTTCACGGAGTCGTGGCTCATGGCATTTCCTCAAACGAAGCCCTGAAACGGGCAAAGGTTCTCGCTCAGTGGCGATGCCGCCGCTGCTGCTTCTGGCGATAAGAAAAGAAGCCGCGCCATCGTTTGCCGATGGCGCGGACATGCGGTCAGTCGACAGAGACTTCCCAGAGGCGGGCGTTGGACTGCCAGACAGGCTGCCCCTTAAGCGTCTTCGCCGCGCCCCAGACGTCGACCATGTCATAGAGGAAGATGCCCGGCATTTCCTTCAGCATCAGTTCGTGGAATTCGTCGAACAGCTTTTGCCGCTTGGCCTGATCGGCCTCGACATAGGCGGTCTTCATCAGTTCGACGGCCTTCGGATCATCCCACATCAGCGAGGCATTCTTGTCCTTGTCGCCGACATAGAAGGAATACATCAGTGCCGGGTCGAGGCGCGGCGCAACGGACTGTGAGATGACTTGGTAATTGCCGGAACGGCGGCGATCCACCTGCGTCGCATAGTCCAGAACCTCGATCTGGATGTTGAGCCCGGCCTGCTGCATCATGGCCTGCGCCATCACGGCTGCCGGGAAGCTCGGCACGTTGCCGCGCTTGTTGGCGATGATGGAGATCGGCTCGCCCTTGTAGCCGGCAGCGGCCAGTTCCTTCTTCGCCGCCTCGATATCGTAAGGCAGGCGCTTCTTCTGGGTTTCGTCGAAATAGACGCTGTCCTGCGAAACCATGGAGCCGTTCGCCTCGCCGGTGCCGTTCGAAGCGGCGGCGACGAGCTCGTCCAGATCGAGCGCCATTGCCATCGCGCGGCGGATATGCGGATTGCTCAGAACCTTGTCGCGCGTCTGGATATAGAAGAGGTTCTTGCCGTTGTTGCGCGCCACAATGAGCTGCATTTTCGGGTTCGTCTTGATTTCCGGGATCAGGTCCGGCGAAACTTCGGCCGTGTCGAGCACGCCCGATTCAAGGCCCGCCTTGATGGTCGACGGATCAGGAATGACCATGAACTTGATGCCATCGGCGAGCGGCCGCTTCGAGCCGACCATTCCGTCCGGCTTGCCGTCATTTTCCGGCGAGACATAGTCGGCGAATTTTTTCAGGTGGATATATTCGCCCTTCTTCCACTCGTCCCACATGAAGGGGCCGGTGCCGATCGGCTTGGCAAAGCTGCCATCGGCGGCAACACTTTCCGGCGAGATCATGCCGGTATAACCGCATTCCGGGCGTGACATGAGGCCGAGGAAGACGGCGGAAGGCTTTTCGAGCGTGATGGTGACGGTCGAGGCATCGGTCGCCTTCACATCGGCCACAGCCGCGGCGCCGCCCTTGGCGAAATCGCTGAGGCAGGTCCATTTCGTGTCCGGCTTCAGGTACCGGTTCCAGTTCCACACCACGTCGTCGGCCGTCATCGGCTTGCCGTTGTGGAATTTCACGTCCGTCCTTAGCTTGAACGTATAGGTCAGGCCGTCAGCCGACATGTCGACGCTTTTTGCGAGCAGCGGCTTCACCTCGCCGCTGTTATTGTAGCCGACGAGGCCCTCGACGATGTGTAGGATGACGCCATCGGTATTGCCGTCGCGGTTGACGCCGGGATTGGCGCTGCGCAGGTCCGAGCTCTGGGCGACCGTAATGTCACGCGCGGCAGATGCATTTGCCAAGGCGAGCAGGGCGGCGCCTGCGAGAAGAAGCTTTTTCACTGTTCTACCCTCTTTTTGATCGTTCATCTTTATCTGGAGAATCCGTCCCAGCAGGCGCGCGACAGCCTGCCGATGGTTTCGAGCGATATCGTGTAGCCCGGCGTGCCACCCGGCATCACCTGCGGTACATCGTCGGTGAAAGCCGAGATGATGTAGAAGGGCGCGCCATCCCGATAGACGATGCCGGCATCCATCCGCCCGCGCTTGCCCGTGCCGCCCTTATGCGCGACGACCGTGCCGAACGGCAGGCGCGAGGGGATGGCATAACGCAGGATCTGGTTCTTCAGCGTCTGGAACGCATAGGCCGCCAGCTCACCGGAGACGCCTAGTTTTTGGCGTACATCCCCCGAGGACTGTGCATCGAGGATCATCTGCAGAAGGGCCGTCTGGTCACGCGCCGTCGTCGTCGTCACAGATTTCAGCGTATGGTCCGGCGACAATGCCAGCGGCGGGATGAGGAAGCGGTGATGGGTGCCGGAAAGTCCGATCGACTTGCAATAGGCATCCACCTCTTCCAGCGTCAACCGCTCGAACACCATCTTGGTGCAGACATTGTCGCTCAAGACCATCATGCCGGTAATCGCGTCGCGCAGCGAAATGACGATACCCGGCGTCAGGTAGCGGAACATGCCGCTTGCCACTTCCTCGGCAAAGCGCGCCTCGTAGGTGATCGCCTCGTTAAGATCGAGACGACCGTCCTCGACAGCCTTCAGGGCCGCCATCATGATCGAGGTTTTTCGCGTGCTGGCAGACGGCGTCTCCTCGTCTGCACCGCGTTCGATCGTCTCGCCGGTCAGAAGGTTGCGGACCGAAAACCGCGTCACGAACGGCTGTGCGTCGCAGATTTCCGCCAGCATCCCAGCGACCGGTTTGGCACTGGATATCGTATCCATCTCAGCTCGCATCTCAGTTCTCCAGGCGCCATTTCAGTGTCACGCCGCCCTTGTCGTTCTGATCGAGGGCGGGAATGGCCGAGAGAAGCCGGCGCGTATAGGCCTCTTTCGGCTGGTCGAAGATCGTATCGCGGTCGCCCTCCTCGATGATCCGGCCGTCCTGCATGACGACGACCCGATCGGCCACCTGTTCGACGACGCCGAGATCGTGGCTGATGAACAGGCAGGAAAAGCCGTAGCGCTTCTGCAGGTCGGAGAAGAGGTCGAGAACCTGTGCCCGCACCGTGACATCAAGGGCAGACACCGGCTCGTCGGCGATCAAGAAGCGGGGCCGGCGCGCAACGGCGCGGGCAATCGCCACACGCTGGCGCTGGCCGCCCGAAAGTTCGTGCGGATAACGCTGGGCGTAATCGGCACCGAGCCCGACTTCTTCCAGCGTCTCCAGTGCGCGCTTACGCTTGGCAGCCGCGTCGAGGCCCGGCACCAGCCGCAGGGCTTCCTCGACGAGGGCCAGAATGGTCATGCGCGGATCGAGCGAGGAATAGGGATCCTGAAACACCATCTGGCAGTTCAGACGGTAATCGGTCCAGTCCGCGTCGCGGGTGCGGCCTTGGAAGCGGATCTCGCCTTCGCTTTCCCGGACGAGGCCGGCGATCGTGCGTCCAAGCGTGGTCTTGCCGGAACCGGACCCCCCGACCAGCGCCACGACCTCGCCTTCATGGATCTCGATGCTGACGCCATGCAGGGCGCGCTTCGGCTTTGCCGTCTTGAACAGCGATTTGCGGCCCGGGTAATCGACGACGATATTCTGCGCCGAGACCATCGGCGCCTTTGCCGTTTCGATCACACGCGCAGCACYGCGGAAGGGCAGCGAAGAGAGGAGCTTTTTCGTATAGGGATGTTGCGGCGCATCGAGCAGATCCTCGGTGCGGCCCTGTTCGACGATCGTGCCCTTTTCCATGACGACGATACGGCTCGTGTAACGTGCGACCATTGGCAAGTCGTGGCTGATCAGAAGCACGGCCGCGCCTTCGGCCCGCGTCAGCTCGACCATCAGTTCCATGACATCGCGCTGGATGACGGCATCAAGCGCTGTCGTCGGTTCATCGGCGATCAGCAGCGCCGGTTTGAGCAGCATGACGCAGGCAAGCATAATGCGCTGGCGCATGCCGCCGGAAAATTCGTGCGGATAGGCGGTAAGCGCGCCCTCGGGATCGCGGATGCCGACACGCCGGAGCATGTCGAGAATGCGGGTCCGGCGCTCTTCCGGCGAAAGCTTCGTGTGAAGGACAAGCCCCTCCTCCAGCTGCCGGCCGATCGTCATCGACGGATTGAGCGAAGTCATCGGCTCCTGGAAGACGACGCCGATCTCGGCACCACGCAGGCGGCGCAGCGCCCGATCCGGCATGGACATGACATCCTTGCCTTTGTAGGTGACCGACCCGCCGGTGACGCGGATCGCCGGTGGCAGAAGCGAGATCAGGGCGCGGGTCGCCAGCGTCTTGCCCGAGCCGCTTTCACCGACAATGCCGAAGATCTCGCCGGGAGCGATGTCGAAGCTGATGCCTTTGACCACCTGATGGCCTGTCCCTGCGACTTCGAGCGACAGGTCGCGAACGGTGATGAGCGGTTCGTTGGTCATTTCAAGCCCCTCATGCGCGGGTCGAGCTTGTCGCGGAGCGCGTCACCCAGAAGATTGATGCCGAGCAGCGTCAGCGCGATGCAGAGGCCGGGGAAAAGGCCGAGCCACACAGCCTGCTGGATGAGCGGGCGGCCCGCCGCCAGCATATTGCCCCAGGTCGGCGCCGGTGGCGGAACTCCGAGGCCGAGGAAGGACAGCGCGCTTTCCGAGAGGATGGCCCAGCCGAACATGGAGGTGGCGAGCACGGTGATCGGCGCAAGGCAGTTGGGCAGGACATGCCGGAACATCGTATAGAGCTCGCCATTGCCCATGACCCGCGAGGCTTCGATGAATTCCCGCTCGCGCACGGACAGGACCGCTCCACGCACGACACGCGCCATGGAGGGCGTATAGGCAATGCCGAGCGCGAAGATGATGCCGTACTGATTGGCACCGAACACCGCGAGCAGTCCGAGCGCCAGAAGGATGCCGGGAAAGGCGAGAAGCGCGTTGTTGACCGCCATGATCACGCCATCCACCCAGCCGCGGGCATAACCGCTGACGAGGCCGATCAGCGCGCCGAAGAGCGTAGCGAAGAACACCGTCAGGGCGCCGATCCAGACGCTGGCGCGGGCGCCGATCATCAGGCGGCTCAGCACGTCACGGCCGAATTCGTCGGTGCCGAGCAAGTGCTGGGCACTCGGCGCGGCAAGGCGCGCCGTGAAGGAGAGTTTCATCGGATCGAAGGGCGTCCAGACGAGACCGATCGCGGCGGTGATGAGCAGGACCGCGACGAGAATGCCGCCGATCAGCCCGTTGAGAGCAAACTTTTTCATTCGGCCACCACGCGCGGATCGAACAGGGGATAGAGCAGGTCGATGACGAGATTGACCAAGACATAGGACAGCGACACGAACAGCAGGCATCCCTGGATCACCGGGTAATCGCGCGCAAAAATGCTGTCGACCATCAGCCGGCCGAGGCCTGGAATGGTGAACACCGTCTCGATGACCGCAATGCCGCCGAGCAGGTTGCCGAGGATCAGGCCGATCATCGTCCAGGTCGGGCCAAAGGCATTCTTGAACGTGTGACGCCAGAGGACAGCGCCTTCGGAAAGCCCCTTGGCGCGGGCATGGGTGATATAGTCGAGACGCAGCACTTCCAGCGTCGAGGCCCGCGCCATGCGGATCAGCACACCCATTTCGTGGATGACGAGCGTCATCACCGGCAACACGAGATAGAGAAGGCCACCCGCTAGATTGTCGCCGATCGAGACGTAACCGAGGACCGGCAGCCAGCCGAGCGAAAGGCCGAAAAACAGGAGCAGCAGCAGGCCGAGCCAGAAGGTCGGGATCGACAGAAGCACCGTTGCCGTGCCGACCAGCGCAAGATCGGTCAGGCTGTTCTGCTTCCAGGCGGCGATGACACCGGCCGGCACCGCAATCAGGCTCGCCAGCAGAACCGCAAACACAACAATCTCGGCGCTGACAAGAAAGCGCGACGCGACGAGCGGCAAAACCGCCTCGCCATTGACGATCGACTTGCCGAAATCCCCCTGCAGGACATTGCCGGCCCAGATGACAAATTGCTGCGGGAGGGACTGGTCCAGGCCGAGCTCGGTGCGCATGGCAGCGATCTGGTCGGGCTGCGCCATGTCGCCAAGCATCAGCACTGCGGGATCACCGGGAATGAAGCGGATCAGCGCAAAGACCGTCACGGAGACGAGCGCGATCGTCGGAAGCGCCATCAGAAGACGGCTCAGGATGAATCTCAGCATTTTATCCCCACGATTGGCGCCCGCTTTTCCCTCGGACACCATCGGTTTCGTTGAATGAGACTATGATGGTTTGAAGAAAGGCGCGCAATATTATGCAGTTTCGTCATATGTCTATGCAGAGTCCGCAGCCGTGACGGGCAAGGCCCGTACCGTGAATCAGAACACCATACTCACGATATCAAACGGCTTTTTGCGAAAGCAGTATCTGCTTTTTCAAGGCATCGCTGAGCCCCTGCGCGGCAATGGACAAAGGAACGCCGCTTGCACGCGCCAAGCCGAATTCCTGTTTCGAACGGGGCAGGAAGGGCCGCTGCACGACCGGCAGGTCGCGGTAGAGATTGGCGTAAAAGCTGCTGATGATCGTCACACCGAGACCATGGGCGACATAGGAACAGGCCGAGCTGTTCGTATGGGTCTCGATCTTGACCATCTGTTTGACGCCCGCCCGCTTGAACGCCTGATCCAGCGCCATGCGGTTCGGCCGCTGGCGGCCGATCAGGATCAGCGGCACGTTGCGCAAATCCTTGACGGTGATTTCTTCGAGTTCGGCCAGCGGGTGGTCCTGCGGCACGACGCAGACACTTTCCCCGGTCGCCACCCTGTCGATTTCGATGCCCGGCCCGCTTTCACCCTCCATGCGCAAAAAGCCGATATCGATGACGCGCTCCTCGACCAGCCGGTTGATCGCCGTCGTCGTTTCGAAAAATGTCTCGATGCGGACGCCGGGAAAATCGCGGATATAATCGATCAGCATGGCGGGCGCGAAATTTTCCCACATGCTGCTCGGCAGGCCGATCCGGACGATTTCCGGCCCCTGTGCGCCGTTGCGCAAATCCTCGGCATGGCCGGCCATGCGCTCGACGGCGAGCAGTACGTTTTCCGCATCCCGCGCCAGAACCGCCGCTTCCGGCGTCGCGATCAGCCGTCCCCGGTCGCGCACGAAAAGCGAGATCGAAAGATCGCTTTCCAGCTGCTGCAGCATGCGGCTGACACCGGACTGGCTGAGCCCCATCGCCTTTGCGGTCGCGATCGTCGAGCCGGTCGCAAGAAGCGTGCGCAGGACTTCCAGCTGCCTGATGTTCATTGCCCGCTCGCCCCCATTTCAAATCTCGCCCTCATGACCAGCCGGCGATGTTTTCGAGAAACAGGGCAGCGGTCTTCGAAAGCGGGTGTTTTTCGCCGCTGATCAGGCAATAGGTCACCGGCAGATCTGGCTCAAGCGCCAAGAAGCGTAGTGGCTTGTGGGCATATTCGCGTGCGATCAGCTCGCCGACCAGTGCGATCCCCAGTCCTTCCGCGGCCAGGGCGCAGGCGCTCGCCACCGAATGGGCTTCCAGCAAGGGTCGCTGCCGGATTCCATGCTGATAGAATAGCGCCTCGATCTGGTGGCGGACCGGCCTTTCGCGGTTGAGCACGATGAGATCGTGGCCCTTCAGCTCGGCGATCGTCAGCGACGGGCGACCGGCAAGGGGGTGATCTTCATGCAGGGCGCAGACGATCCGTGACGGCAAGCGCCGCTCCTGCTTCAGGCCAGGCGTGGCAAGCGGCAGGCGCGCAAAACCGATATCGGCCTCGCCATCAGCCACCATGCGCTCGATCGCAAGATAGCTTCCCGAGGCAAGTTCGACGCGAACCGGACCGTTCGCGACCATAAAATCGCAGATCATCTTTGGCGCCCGCGTGGATGACAGGCTGCCCGGAAATGCGATCCTCAGAAGCATGTCGCGCGACCGGCCGTTCTCCAGCTCGATCGCCGCCGTCTTCAAGGCCCGCAGACGATCCGATATGGCGCGGATTTCCGGCCCGAGCTGCAGGCCCTCGCGGGTGGCGGCAAGCCGGTTCTTGTCGCGCTCGAAAAGGCGAACCCCGAGATAATCTTCCAGCTGCTGCAGGAGTCGACTTGCATTCGACTGGGAAACGCCGAGTTCGAGCGCGGCCGCGACCGTGGAGCCAGTGGCAGCGATCGCGTCATATGCCTCGATATGCTTCAGGCTAATCGCCGCGCTTGTCGCTTTCACCATGGACTGCATCACCTTCGCTAGACCTATCCGGAAACCGCATAAGATTGCGGTTTGATCCGGCTTCGAACATTTTGCGCTCAAGCAATCGCAGCGAGAGACATTCGTCAATGACCGRCATTCTTCTTAATATCGCAGGCGCGCTTTCCCGGCGGGCAACATTTTCGACTTCGGCGCGGAAGAAGGCCGCAGATGCCGTTATCGATACACTCGGATGCATGATCGCTGGCGCCGAGGACAACAGCGTTATTGCGGTGACCGAGGCATTTCCAAGTGCAGGTCCAGGAGGGAGTAGCGTGCTGGTGACTGGAGAGCATTCAACGCCTTCGATCGCCGCATTGGTCAACGGGACAGCCGCCCATGCACTTGATTTCGACGACAATTTTCACCCGGCGCGGGCGCATGCATCTGCCGTTCTGGTTCCCGCGCTCATGGCCGTGACGACCGCCGACCGCGCTGTCAGCGGCATTCAATTCCTCGACGCCTATTTGGTCGGGTTGGAGGCCCAGGCCGCTGTCGGCTACGGCGTCAATCCATCCCATTACAACAGGGGCTGGCACGGCACGTCGACCGTCGGCGCGATCGGCGCGGCTGCCGGCGTGGCGCATCTTCTCGGGGCCGGCATCGATGAAATGGCGCAGGCGATGAGCCTTGCGACATCGATGGCGGGCGGGCCGAAAGGTCAGTTCGGAACACTCGCCAAACCGATCCATGCAGGCCTCGCCGCCCGCAACGCGGTCGAGGCGGCGATGCTGGCGCTATCGGGAGTCGCGGGCCGTCTCGACATTCTGGAACGGCCACAAGGCTTTCTCGACCTATTCGGCGGTGACGAGGCACGGGGCTGGTCGGATTGGCAGCCTGACGAGACGCCTGTCATAGAAAGCCGCGGCCTCGTCACGAAACTTCATCCGTGCTGCGCCTCGACACATCGGGCGATCGATGCGCTTCTAGATCTCGTCCAGGAGCACGCGCTTGACCCTGAGGACATCGCAGCGATCGACACCAAGGTCGGCATTTCAGCCGTGAAAAACCTTGCCTACCCCTCTCCTGCAGATTCGATGCAGGCGCGTTTCTCGATGCAATATTGCCTAGCGACCGCGCTGGAGAAAGGCTCACTTTCGCTTGCGGATTTCACAGCGGCTGCACTCGAAAATCCCGGCCGTCAGGCCCTGATGCAGAGGATCAGCATGCACGCCTACACGGCCGAAGAGGAGCGTGGGCACGAACGTCTTCCACACATCGTCACCCTGTCGTTAAGAAATGGCGACGTGCTCCAGAAGACACGGCTGCATGCCAATGGCGCGATGGAGATGCCGCTCACTTCCGAGCAGAAGCGAATAAAATTCGCCAACTGCCTGTCATGGCGGCAGATGAGCTATAAACATGCGGGATTTGATCAACTTGGTGACCTCTCTCGGGTCGATTCAGTCGACTCATTATTAAGCGTCTGCTTCTCCGCGACAGCAACTGATTAGGCGCTATTCAGATCGCTGCTCTTGAAGGGGCTCGACCGCCGGCCCGCTTATTTCCGTATAGGTTATCGATGGTAGATCGATTTCGCGCCGCAAATCACGCTGTCGGTCGTCCTGGATCACCGGAAATGCCCGGTTTTCCGGGCTTCTAGGGCGACTTCACCCGGGATGACCGGACTGCCCCAAGCAGAATTCGACGGCCGCTGGCCGCGCGCATGGCCCTCCTCTTCTGCGGAATTGAGTTTCCCGCGCCTCGCAGCAGGCTCTTGCTTCCACAGCAGTCCCCAAAACCCCCGCGTTTCCGGCATTTCCGCCACAGAAGCCCGCTGGCACGCGCTTGTCTATATGGACGCAACGTTGCGCGTCTCGGGCGATGATTTGAGTCTGGCGGCCTTCTATTCAGAGCATAAAACACGCTTGCAACTGGTCCTTTTCACGCATCCTTATCTGTGAACGCCACCAAAATGGTCCGCAAAATCGATGGCGAAGCAACGAAGGTCTATCCCCTCCCCTCGCCAAAAAACTGATTGGCTACGTCCGCGTTTCGACCGGCGATCAATCAATCGCCATGCCGGGATAAAGAATTACGAGACAGGGTAAGAAAAAGCCAATCGCCTAGCTGAAGCCGCCGACCTCAGGCGGCACTACAGTTGGCGCGCCAGCCTCCAAAATCGCTCGAACCTCTTCAATCATCGAGCCTCGTTCATCGAGTTTGGTATCGCCGAGCCCTCGGAATAACCTGAGAATGGATCACCCGGTGCACCATCAGACTTTCCATTTCGGTTCGCTCAACCGTGCCACGAATGCTCTCGTTAGTCTTTTGTCTGACGGAATTCCGACCTGGCTATAGGCGTTGCAATCCCCTCAGTAATCATGCCATTTCAATTTGAACGGCATGGATATGCGTCTGGTGAGCGATTTGCTGCTTCTCCCGGATGAGATTCAGGAAGGCGCGCTCATCCAGGTTTTCGGCATCAAGCCCTTCCCAGTCGAGCGCCGTCTGCATGAGCGCCATATCCATCAGACGCACGAGATCCATGCGCTCCAGTGATGAAGCACTATCTCTTGCCGCAGAAACAAGACGGAAGAGCCGCAGGAATCCCACCGGCCCATTGCTATCAATCATATCAGAAATTCCATCGGCCATCGCCTTGATTTGCCTCCGAGCTTGGCGAAAGTTTCGCAATCGGGCAGGTCCGCCTTGCATCAGTCCCGAAACGGAATGTTGAAATCGAATCTTGCCCGCCGCAAAAACGCTAACACACCCCATCAGTTGCGTAAATGACCAGATTAGATCGATTTAAGCCACTAAGTGAACGTCACTTTATTGAAATATTGGAATTGAAAGAAACACCTTATGAGTAGTATTTCGAAGGAACCAGCGAGCGGAATGGACGTCGCGATCGTTAACTGCGACTTCTCAAGGCCTATAAGCTATCGTTCTTCCACAATTGCCCGTAATCCCCGATTAAGTATATTGTTGCGTCTCCACTTATACGCGAGGCGGTCGTGAACAAAGCCTTCCCTCCTCTTCCATTCGGCAGCGAACGCGCCGATCTGGATAAATCGCCACTTGAAATCAGAGGCCTGCTTTCGCGGCCGATCTGGCGCGAACTCAGGACCTTTCTGGCGGTCGCCAAAAGCCCTTCCTTTGCTCAAGCCGCTGAGCTTCTCGGCACCAGTGCGCCGACCGTCAGCCGTGATGTGAAGCGCCTTCAGGACCAGATCGGTTCGCAACTCGTCATCTCGACCTTTTCCGGCGTCACGCTGACAGAAACCGGGCGCAAGCTCGCAATCCAGGTTGCAGAGCTCGATTTCCAGCTGTTTTCCCTTTCCAACGACCTGAAGGATGAGATGGACGCCGTCACCGGACGGGTTGCCGTCAGCGTGACCTCCGGCCTTGCCGTCGCGATCGTCGCTCCCGCTGTGCCCCGGCTGAACGACAACTATCCGCGCCTCAATCTCGATATTCGCGAACAGGTGTCGCTCGTCAATTTCGAGAAGAACCAGGCCGATCTGATGATCTCGCTCTCTCCGATTTCGAGGGCGGATGTCGATTGCGTCGAGATCGGCACTCTTCATCTCATTCCGATCGCGAGCCGTGATTATCTGAAGAAATCCGGCGTTCCGCAGCGCCAGTTCATCTCCCAGCATGTCTATGTGCAGTGCAACTATTATGCTTCCGAACGCGAGATCTGGGATGGCTGGCGCGGCCTCGTCGAAGCCGGCCACCAGACCCACAACTGCGAGAATTCGCTTGCCTATTTTGCTCTCGTTCGCAACGGCGCAGGCGTCGGGCTGCTCGGCAATTACGTGCTCGCAGATCCCGAACTCGTGCCGCTCGAACTCGGCGTTCATGTCGCCTTGCCCGTCTACCTGACCTCGGTTGCCAATCGCCGGCAATCGAGACCGGTGGCCGCCGTCTATGACTGGATCGTCGATATTTTCAGGACCAACCCGTCTTTCGAAAGCAGATTGACCTTCCCGTCCGGGCGGCACGAACAGGAAGAGAGCTTGCGCAAAATGCTCGAAACTATCGCTCCTCCGCCGCCTTCACAATTTGGCTGAGCTCTTCGGAGATCGAAAGATAGGCATTCGCGACATCTTCCAGGAAGCCGGCGAGCTCGAGCGGCTGCACTGTCGGATCATTGATGAGACGACGCACCATTTCGGTGTGTAGTTTCGTGCGCGTGAGAATTTCCTCCTGCAGCGCAGCCGTTGCAGACATGTCGCCCGCGTTGTCAAAACCTGCCATTGTTATGCTGTCTCAAACGAACTCGGGGCGTCCCATTGACCTTCGATGCGCAACAGCATGGCGCTGCTGCTTTCCATGGTAATCGGATCAGATGACGCGGGGATCGTGCCGACAACGGTCAGATAGGGCTCCGGATGGCCGGCGATTTCCACCGGCGGGCTGTCGACGATCTCCAGATCGAATAGAATGGTCCACAGCCGCGCGAGACGCTGCTCGGCCTGGGTCAGAACCTTCGTATAGCCCTTGCGCGCGACATGATCGAAGGTCATCTGAATGCAACGCTTAACCGTAAAAGGGTGTCGGTACTTTTCGCGGAAGCAGGTTCGTTCATACTTGGCAAAGTCGGCGAACCAGCGGATGCGAAGCGAACCAACCGGCTCTTCGCCATCATAAAAGACGAAATGCGTGGCCTGGTGATCATTACCGTCGAAGATGAAGGAGGGCGAGATACCGTGCTCATGGACAAAGCAGATGCTTCTCAAGATCATCGCATCCCGAACATGGTCCGGGGTCGTTGCGACTTGGCATCGAAGATTGGGATATTTGTTCACCATCGGTCGGCCTCTTTTGCTGCACAACCCACTTCAACCGCAGAACGACTACGGCGCGAAGGACGAAGATTTCAGGGGGGATTTCAAAAATGACGGACCCTGCCAATCCGATGGCAACCATCATCGCTCTCTGCGCGGAAGGGGCACGCCGGTATGGCGACGACCCACGCGCCATTGCGAGCTTCGTCGAAAATGAGATCGCGCATCTGTCCGAGAGAGAACAGCGCCAACTCAAAGAACAACTGACGCTTTTGACAGATGGAGGTGGATCTCAAAAGCCGATCATGTAAAGAGAACCTGCAAGATCTGCAGTCGACGGAAGTATTCTCAAGGAGAGGCATGAAAGATCAGGAACTGAATTTGGCAATCGGCCAGAGATTACGCTCCGTGCGCGCCGCTCGCGGTGTCACCCAGAGCGAACTCGCTGCGCATATCGGCGTCGCGTTTCAGCAAATCCAGAAATACGAGAATGGTACAAACCGCCTGTCCGTCGCGGTCATGCTGCGGTTATGCGACTTCATGAAGGTGGATGCCGGCTGGTTCATCAACGGCATCGAAACCGAGGCGAGCGCTGGCGTCGAGGACGAGGCAGCCTATCTTGCCAGGGAAATCGAGCGTATCACGGATCTGAAGATCCGACGCGATCTGACGATGCTGATCCACTCCCTGGCCGCCACCGATGTGGCGAACTGACCCCGTCTCCAGCGGCAAAACCGACAGCAATCCATTTGCCTGCGCGCGGCGCTCACCTGGTGGGGCGCGCCTTCTTTGAGCGGCCTCGCAGGCAAGCTGCGAGGCCGAAGCGTTCCTGACAGCTTCAGGCGGCGTTCGGATAACGCGCAGCGTACCAGGTCTTGAACAGGCGATACTGGTTTTCGAGGTGACTGCGCTGCGAGTTGCTCAGCTTGTCGGTCTCGTTGAAATGCAGCGTGTA
The DNA here is from genome assembly GCF_056398305.1 of Rhizobium sp. 01T444. Lineage (NCBI taxonomy): Bacteria > Pseudomonadati > Pseudomonadota > Alphaproteobacteria > Hyphomicrobiales > Rhizobiaceae > Rhizobium > Rhizobium sp. 01T444. The sequence continues at coordinate 125,082 of NZ_JBFTPD010000015.1, read as the reverse complement.
TTCAGTCTCGCCGTTCAGCACCATCAGATACTTGTAGTGCAGCACGAGATCTGGACCTTCGTCATAGGTCGACAGAACCATCAGCGCCTCTTCGAGCTCGCGGGCGGCGCTGCGGGCGGCCGCATCACCCTTGGCTGCCTGTTCGCAGAGCGAAACGAGATGCAGCACTTCCTTCGGCAGCGCGTTGCCGATGCCGGTGATGGCCCCGCCCGCGCCGCAATTGACAAAGCCGTGGTAGACGCCGGTATCGACACCAACCATTAGCGTCAGCGCATCATCGCCGGACGTGATGTTTTCGGCGGCATAGGTCATGTCGCTCTTGCCGCCGAACTCCTTGAAGCCGACGAGGTTCGAAAAGCGCGAACGCAGATCGAAGAACAGATCGGCGCGCGTCGCAAAGCCGTAATAGGGGCTGTTGTAGATGACTGCCGGCAGGCCCTTGGCCGCTTCGAGGATCGCCGAGAAATGGTCCCGCTGGGCCGAAACGGACGAACCGCGCGACAGCACGCGGGGGATGACCATCAATCCCTTGGCGCCCACAGCCGCAGCATGCGCAGCATGGGCGACGGCCGACTTGGTGTTGACGGCACCGGTACCGACGATAACCGGAACACCTGCCTCGACGAGGCGCTGGACACCTTCCTGACGCTGCTCATCGGTCAAGAGCGGCCAGTCGCCCATCGAACCGCAATAGACGACGCCGGACATGCCGAGGTCGATCAGTTCCTTGCCCTTGCGGGCAAGCGCGTCAAAATTTGGGGTGCGGTCGTCATTGCATGGCGTCATGAGCGCCGGGATGCAGCCTTGGAATACGGAACCAGTCATCGCCAATCTCTCGTTCTCTGGAAAACTCCCCGGACAGCGGGGTTGACGAGGCATGTAGCATCTTGCCGACTTCTTGTCGACAAGAAAAATACAGGATGCAATTTTCCTTCACTGCTGAACGAGGCACTGCTCTTGTGGTGCGAGAATTTTGCCGGCGGCTTAGAGCGCCAGCTTAGCGTTGTGTCGGGAATCGGCGGTGATGTAGGAGCGGATTTGGCCGACGATCTGATCAGCGTGGGCAGATGCCAACCTGTCGGCCAGCGTCACGTCGCGATTGATGATCGCCTGGATCATCTCCTCGTGCTCGCCGACATATTGGCGCGGCAGCACATCGTTGAAGGAGGAATAGTAGAGCCTCAGAATGCGGCGACCTTCATCCAGCAGCCGGGTGAAAAGCTCGACGTAATATCTGTTCCGGCCGGCCTGGGCGATCGCGATATGGAAGTCGCGATTGGTCGAAATCATGCCGAGCACATCGCGGCTGGTGACCGCAGCCTCGAAAGCCTTCTGCTGCACAAGGATGGCGGCGATATCGCCTTCGGCGTGATTGGCAGCCGCAAGCCGCGTCGTGACGCGGTACATCAAAGTCAGCGCGTCGAAAAATTCCGGCAGGCCGAGGAAATCGATGTTCGAGACGATCGTCGCGCGGTTGGTGAGCGTGGTGATCAGACCTTCGGCTGCAAGCCGCACCAAGGCTTCGCGGATCGGCGTGCGCGACAGCGCAAAACGATCCGACAGCTGCTGTTCATCGATCGGGCTGCCCGGCGGCAATTTCAGCTCGATGATCTCGTTTCGAAGCGTCTCATAGACCGTCGATACGCCGGAGCCGCGCCTGTGCGTTTGCAGTTTTTCGGTCTCGTCCACGCGCCCATCGTCCTTTCAAGCAGCCGAGTTTACACCCAGTTACTAGCGAATCCGCAAAAGGACTTCAAACTTAATATACTTTCTGTCGGCAGATGGAATTTTGAATGTTCCCTTTACCTCGGCGGGAGACGGGCGCCTATTCCTGTTTGCCCGGCTTGCCGACGCGCAAGGCGTCGCTCAATTCCATCCGCGCCGTGCCGATCAGCTGCTGCATGGCAAAACGCGCCGCATCGGGCCGCCGCATACGGATGGCGTCGAGCACATCCTGATGCCGGGCGATGGCATAGTCATGGCTCTGGCTTGCCCGGTTGGTCAGGCGAAAGCTTGCGAGCAGGGCAGCGCGGATGGCGGTGGCGAACTGGCGGAACACCCAGTTGCCGCTGGCATTGATGATGGCAGTGTGGAATTCGAGGTCGGCCTGGCTCCAGGCCTCGTTGTCACGGGCGTTGGCGGCCACCATGTCCTCGAAGGCTTCGGCGATCTGGGCGAGCTGCTTGGCTGTGGCGTTCGCAGCCGCCTGTGCGGCTGCTGCGGGCTCCAGAAGCTGACGGGCATCGAGGAGCGAATCGTAAAAGCTGCGGTCGTCGCTGAATTCGAGCGTCGCATCGAGGACCATCGGATCAAGATAGTTCCAGTTCTCGCGCGGCAGCACGCTGGTGCCGGCACGCGTGCGGGAGCGGATCATGCCGAGAGCCGACAGATATTGCATCGCCTCCCGAAGGCTGGTGCGGCTGACGCCATAGACCTCGGAAAGCTCCGCTTCGTTCGGCAACAGCGAGCCTTCGGCAATGTCACCGGATACGATCTGCCCGATGAGCTTCTTCAACAGCTCCTCGCGCACCGTGCGCCGCCCCTGTTCCAGGTTGGCTGACGTAGTCCCCGTTCGCAGAAGTCCTGATCGCGTGCTCATAACGTCCCCCGTACCGCTGGTCTCGTTGTCACCATGAGCAGCGCCATGCTTTCTCATCAATGTGCAACAATAGGCTCAGTGGGCTTCTCCCAAGAAATCTGGTCATCACGCGCGACTGCCGCGCCCGGCAGCCGACGAGCGCATATTGTCGAGCAGGACGGCGATCAGAAGAATAAGACCGCGCACCACATATTGATAGAAGGCCTGGATGTTGAGCAGGTTCATGACGTTTTCGGCAATGCCCATGATCAGCACGCCGACGATGACGCCGGTCATCGCCGCGCGGCCACCGGCAAGCGACACGCCGCCGAGCACGCAGGCCGAGATGACGGAGAGTTCCAGGCCGGTCGCCGCATTGGGCTGGCCGGACGTGATGCGCGAGGCGAGCAGAATGCCGGCGATGGCGCAGACGAAGCCCTGCAGTGCGAAGATCCAGATGCGCATGGTGACGACATTGACGCCGGCGAGGCGCGAAGCCTCCGGATTGCCGCCGATCGCCAGCGTGTTTTTGCCGAAGACGGTGCGGTTCAAGACGAAGCCGAAGATGATGAAGAGCAGAGCCATGATCCAGATCGGCGTCGGCACCGTCAAAAAGCGCGACAGCGCCAGCTGGTAGAAGGCCGGATCGTTGATGCCGACGGCGCGCCCGTCAGAGGCGATCAGCGCCAGACCGCGGACGATCTGCATGGTCGCGAGCGTCGTGATCAGCGCATTGATGCGGAAACGGGCGATGACGACGCCGTTGACGACGCCGACGATGCTGCCGCAAACAAGCGCTGCCAGCAGGCCAAGCGGAATGGAGCCGGTCGCGTTCGATACCATGACGGCGATCATGCCGGAAAAGGCGACGGTCGAGCCGACCGAAAGGTCGAAGTCGCGCGAGGCAAGGCAGAACATCATGGTGCAGGCGACGATGCCGATCGTTACCACCGACTGCAGCAGGCCCAGCATGTTGCGTTCGGTCAGGAAGCTCGGCACGGTCAGTGAGACGATCACGAAAGCGATCGCGAAGATCACTACCAGACCCTGTTCGCCGAGAAGGACTTTTTTCAACGCGTTCATCACTGCTGTTCCTGAATTAGATGGTACCGGCGGCATTCTTGTCGGGGAGGGCCGCGGTCAGAATGCTGCGTTCGTTGAAATCGGCGCGCGCCACGTCGGCGGCAACGCGGCCCTGGCACATGACGATGATGCGATCGGAAATGCCCATGACTTCGGGCAGTTCACTTGAGATGACGACGATCGCCATGCCGCCGGCTGCGAGTTCGTAGAGGATTTCATAGATTTCCGACTTGGCGCCGACATCGATGCCGCGCGTCGGCTCGTCGATGACCAGCACCTTGACGCCCTGTTCCGAGAGCCAGCGGCCGAGAATGACCTTCTGTTGGTTGCCGCCGGAGAGATTGATGATGTCCTGCTTGCGCGAGGGCGTACGCACTCGAAGCTTGGCGATGAACTGGTCGGCGACGGCGGCCTCCTTCTTCGGGTTCAGAACACCGAAGGGCGAGAAATGCCGGCGCGAGGAGATCGCGATATTTTCCTCGATCGAGCGGCCCTGAATGATGCCGTCGAACTTGCGGTCCTCCGGGCAGAGAACCATGCCGGCATTGATCGCCGCCTTCGGATTGTTGGGAGAAACAGCAACGCCATCGATCGCAACACTGCCCTGATGACGGCGGTCGGCGCCGTAGAGCAGGCGCGCCATTTCGCTTCGCCCGGCACCGATCAGGCCGAAGAAGCCGAGGATTTCGCCCTTGCGGACGGAAAAGCTGATGGGGTTACGGAGCTTCGAGCCGGCGAGGTTCTTGACCTCAAGACGCGTCTCGCCAAGCGGGCGCTCGCGCCAGCCCCAGATATTGTTGATCTCACGCCCCACCATTTCGGCGATGATCTGCTCGCGCGTCGTCTCGGCGACTTTTGGATGGTGGGCGGCAAGCTTGCCGTCACGCAGGACGGTCAGGCTGTCGCAGAGCCTGAAGATCTCGTCGAGGCGATGAGAGACATAGAGGATAACGATGCCCTTGGCTTTCAGCTTGCCGATCAGGGAAAACAGGATTTCGCTTTCGCGCGAGGATAGCGACGAGGTCGGCTCGTCGAGCGCGATGACGCGCGCATCGAGCATGACGGCCTTGGCGATCTCCACCATCTGGCGGGCGCCGATCGAAAGAGAAGACACCTTTGCCGTGGGATCGACGTCGATGCCGATCTCGTCGAGCCTGGCGCTCACCGTCTCGATCAGCGTCTTGCCGTTGATGACGCCGGCCTTGCCTGGAAAGCGGCCAAGCCAGAGGTTTTCGGCAACCGTCAGTTCCGGAACGAGCTGAAGTTCCTGATGGATGACGATGACGCCGGCGTGGAAGGCATCGCGGACGGAGCTGTATTTCTGCTCGAGGCCATCGATGAGAATGCTGCCTTCGTCGGCTGACTGGTCGCCCGAGAGAACGCGGATCAGGGTGGACTTGCCGGCGCCGTTTTCGCCCATCAACCCGTGCACGGCACCCTTGTCGACGCCGAAGGAGACGTTGGAGAGCGCCTGGACGCCCGGATAGCCCTTGGAAATGGTCTTGAATTCGAAGAAAGCCATCATCGCTCCGTCGAGAATATGCCCGGCGGCCGAAAATGCCGCCGGGATGAAATCGCCAGGGGAGGATGACTATTCGATGCCGAGGTCCTTGCGAACCTTTTCATAATCGCCGCGCAACGCCAGGGAACCCGAGGTCAACGTCACCTTTGCCGGCTCCTTGCCGTTGGCGATCCAGTCATACATGTCGAGCGCGGTCTCATAGCCGTGGCGCTTCGGCGAGATAATGACCGTGCCGAAGAAGCCGGTGGCCGAGGGCTTCTTGAACTCGTTGATCGCCGATTCCGCACCGCCGATACCAACGCCAATCATGTTGTCGGTGGGGATACCGACCGATTCCGAGGCACGCACGGCGCCGAGCACGGCCTCGTCGTTAAGGCCGAAGGCGACCCAGTATTTCACGTCGGCATGCTTGTTGAGAACGGTCGTCGCGGCGTTGAGCGCTGCTTCCGTATCGGTCTTTGCCTGCGGCGCGTCATAGATATTTTCAGCCGGGAAGCCGGCGGCCTTCAGCACCGAGATCGCGCCTTCGACGCGATCGACGGCGGTCGGGAGCTGGTCATAGGAGACGCGGATTGCGCCGACATTCTTCATGTCCCAGCCGCGCTTCTTCATTTCGTCGACGATTGCCTGGCCAACGCCTTCGCCGATCTTGGTAGCGGAAATTCCCATATGCGGCACGTCTTCCAGCGGCTTGCCATCGGCACCGACCAGACGGTCGTCGACCGTCATCAGCTTAAGCTGGTTGGCGGCGGCCTTGGCGACGATGCCGGGGCCGAGCTTGACGTCAGGCGTGCAGATGATGAAGCCCTGAGCGCCCTGCGCACCGAGATTGTCGATCGCCGACTGGACCTTCTCACCATCTTCGGCACCGATCTTGACGACGGTGAAACCCTTTTCCTTGGCGGCCTGGTCGGCGAATTTCCATTCGTCCTGGAACCAGGGCTCTTCCGGCTGCTTCACGATGAAACCGATCTTGACATCCTCCGCCAGGACGGAGCCGGCGGCCAGAACGGCAAAGGCGCCAGCGAGGATGGCTGCTTTGAAGAAGCGCATAATCTCTCTCCCTAAAATCTCGATCTGCCGCTCACTCGGCAGCAGCCATTGAATAAAAAGAAACATCATACCAGTCAAGATTTGTGTATGATTATTTATGCGATTCAGCGGGTGAAAAGCCGACTAAATTCGTATTGGCGCGGCTCAACTCGTCGAAATCACCAGAAACTTAGGCTCGAACGCCGCCGGGTATGCAAAATAAATCCTATCTATATTGACAATCAATCGACCGATTATAGGGTGCCGCCTCAGTCCGGATCAGCCTCGATCCGTGGGGAAGGCATTGTTTCATGGCGATCATCGATTTGCAGGACGGTGCACTTTCGGCCCGTCTCTCGACGGCCGGCGGTGTGCTCCTTGATTTCTCCTGGATGCGGGATGGCCGGAAAATTCCGCTTCTGAGGTCGGCAGCCGATGACGTCGATGCACTGTCGTCGGCCTGCTATCCGCTCGTGCCCTTCGGCAATCGGATGAGGAACAATCGCTTCAGTTTCGAAGGACGCGACTACAGCCTTCAGCCGAACACGTTCTGGGACCCACACTACCTCCACGGAGATGGCTGGCTTGCCGACTGGGCGCTTCTTTCCGAGAGTGCCACAGAGGCTGAGCTCGGTTTCCGCCACCGGGCGGACGGTTCGCCCTACAGTTATAAGGCGAAGCAGAGCTTCAGATTGTCGGGCAAGGGGCTAAAGCTGCATATGAGCGTGGAGAATACCGGTGAGGCCGCCCTGCCCTTCGGGCTCGGCTGGCACCCGTTCTTTCCGCTAACGGAACAGACGACGCTTCTTGCCAAGGCACAGCGCTTCTGGACCGAGACGGAGGGCTGGCTGCCAGGCGAACCGGCCGAGATCCCTGCCGATCTCGATTTCTCGCAGCCCGCGCCCCTGCCGCGGCGCTGGATCAATAACGGCTTCGAGGGCTGGAGCGGTAATGCGCGCATTACCTGGCCCGAGAGCCGTGCCGCGCTTGACCTGGCGGCAGACCCGATCTTCCGCCACGCGGTCGTCTTCCTGTCGGACGAGCGCTTCGACCCCGGATTCCGCCAGGATTATTTCTGCTTCGAACCGATGTCCCATCTCGCCAACGGGCATAATCTTCCCGGATTGGGCGATCTCAAGGTCTTGCAGCCGGGCGAAAGCTTGGAAGGCTCGATCCGCCTGCAGCCGCAGGCCATATCCTGATCACAAGAGAACGAGCGTAAAGAGGAGACAGACGATGACAAACCGCCTTTCCGGAAAACGGGTCTTCATCACGGGTGCCGCGCAAGGGATCGGAAAGGCGATCGCTGAAGCATATGCCGCCGAGGATGCCCGCCTCTTCCTCGTCGACCGCGATGAAACGCTGCTCGAAGAGACAGCCGCAGCACTCGCATCAAAGGGCACTGTACTTGGCTTTCAGGCGGCCGACATCAGCGATGCTTCGGCTATAGAGGCGGCCGTTGGCAAGGCGGAAGAGCAGATCGGCAGCATCAATGCCCTCGTCAACAATGCCGGCGTCAACGTCTTTGCCGAACCCTTGCAGACGACGGACGAAGAGTGGCAGCGCTGCTTCGACATCAATCTCAAGGGCGCCTGGCACTGCTGCCGTTCGGTTCTGCCGTACCTGATTTCGGAAGGCGGCGGGGTGATCCTCAACATCGCATCGACGCACGCCTTCACCATCATTCCCCACACCTTCCCCTACCCGCTCGCCAAACATGCGCTGCTCGGCATGACCAAGTCTCTCGGCATCGAATATGCCCCCCAAAACGTGCGGGTAAATGCGATTGCTCCCGGCTACGTCTCGACCCAGAAGGTCATCGATTACTGGAACAGTTTCCCTGATCCGGAAAAGGCCAAGGCCGATACGATGAAGCTGCATCCTGGTGGGCGTATCGCCACGCCGCAGGAAATCGCCATGGCCGCAGTCTTCATGATCTCGGACGAATGCAGCTTCATGAATGCCACTTGCCTGACGATCGACGGCGGCTTGAGTGTCATGCAGCACCAATAATAGCGGGCCTTTTCTCCTCTCTCTGGCCTCAGAGCGCGGGCGCTCACACCCATTGTCTAGTTTTTGCGCAGCAGCATTACTTGACACAATTTTGGGCGATCCATAGAGTTTTATCCATCTGGTAAAAAAGAGGGGAACTCATGAAAAATCAGATCACTATCTCCCGCCGCACGGTGCTCGCCTCCGGCATGGCACTCGGCGCGACCGCCTTTGCACCCAGGCTCTGGGCGCAGGAAAAACTCAAAGTTGCCGGCATCCATGCCTCGCCGGTGGAAAATGCCTGGAATTCCTGTCTGCACAAGGCGCTGCAGGATGCCGCTTCCGAAGGCGTGATCGACTATGTCTTCTCGGAAGGCGTTTCGGGCACCGACTATCCCCGCGCTATGCGCGAATATGCCGAACAGGGCAACGCGCTGATCGTCGGCGAGGCCTATGCCGTAGAGCGGGAAGCCCGCCAGGTTGCTGCCGATTATCCGAAAACCGCCTTCATGCTGGGTTCGAGCGGCGAAGCATCGGGCGACAATTTCGGCGTCTTCGGCACCTGGAACCATGACGGCGCCTATCTCGCCGGCATGCTCGCCGGTAAAATGACGAAGTCCGGCATCGTCGGCTCGGTCGGCGCGCTGCCGATCCCCGAGGTCAACATGCTGATGAATGCCTTTGCCGCCGGCGTGAAGGAAGTCCGCCCGAACGCAAAGCATCTGGTCGCGTTCATCGGTACCTTCTTCGATCCGCCGAAGGCGCGCGAAGCGGGCCTCGCCCAGATCGATGCCGGCGCCGACATCCTGTTCGGCGAACGTATCGGCACGGCGGACGCCGCCAAGGAGCGCGGCATCAAGTCCGTCGGCTCGCTGATCGACTATACGCCGCGTTATCCGGACACCGTCTTTGCCAACGCCATCTGGGGCTTCCGYCCGATCCTCAATGCCGCGATCGCCGATGTGAAGGCCGGCAAGCCGACCGGCAACAATTACACGCGCTTCGGCCTGATGAAGGAAGGCGGCAGCGATATCGTCTACGTCAAGGGCGTCGCACCGGCGGACGCCGAAGCGGCGATGGAGGCCAAGCGCGCCGCCATCAAGTCCGGCGCCTTCGAAGTGCCCATCATGCCCGAGGAGCCGAAATAAGCCGGCAGCCGCATGAACGGGTCTGATGCAAGCAAGGGCTCGATACCGGGCGGCGACGCGATAGCGCTCGCCGCCCGGATCAGGAGCGGTGCACTTGGTTGTGCCGAGGCGATGAAGCAGGCGATTTCAGCCGCCAGGGCCAACGAGGCGCTTGGCGCGATCTGTCATATCGACGAAGCGCTAGGCACGGCGGATGCCGCTGCGCTCGACCACGAATTCAGAAACAATCCCGCCACTTTCTCCGCCCGGCGCTTTGCCGGCGTGCCGACGCTTGCCAAGGATCTCGGTGGCCCATTCAAGGGGCTGGCCGTTCGTGCCGGCTCGCGGCTCTTCGACGGGATGCTCGATCCGTCGGCCGATTCCGACCTCGCGGCGCGCTTCCGGCAGGCCGGTTTCAGCCTGTTTGGCCTTACCACCAGCCCGGAAGTTGGCCTTTCCCTTGCAAGCGAGCCGGTGCGCGGGCCCGTCTGTCGCAATCCGCTCGATCCCTCCCGCACGGCGGGTGGCTCTTCCGGCGGTGCGGCTGCGGCCGTCGCAGCCGGTATCGTCGCAATCGCCCACGCAACGGATGCCGGCGGCTCGATCCGCGTGCCCGCGGCATGCTGCGGGCTCGTCGGCCTGAAAGCCAGCCGCGGCGCTATTCCCGGCGGTCCGAGTTTCGGCAATCATCTCGGCGGCATCGCCAGCGAGCTCGCCGTCTGCCGTTCCGTTCGCGACGCAGGTGCGATCTTCGAAGCCTTGCGCGGAAAACCCGCCGGTCCCTATGCGGAACCGGCCCTCGAGAAGAACGAAAAACTCCACCTGCGCATCGGCCTGCTGACGCAGACCAGCAGCGATTTCCCCACCGAGCCGGCACGCCAGGAAGCCGTCGAAGCCGCGGCCCGCAGCCTCGAACAGGACGGGCATGAGATCGTCACCGTTGAATGGGAGCGGCTTGCAGCAAGCGTCGCTGCAAGTGCCGCCATTTTCGCAGATATCATTTCGATCAATCTGGCATGGCTCGTCGAAAGCCTGCATCTCGACGTTTCGAAAGCCGAGCCGCTGACCGCCGCCTTTGCGGCGCGTGGCGCAGGCCTTGAGCCGACCGCGCTCTGGCAGGCCCTCAGCGCCATGCCGCAAGTCAGCCATGATCTCTGGCGGCTGTTCGACGGCATCGATTGCCTGCTCACACCCATGCTTGCCACAGCGCCGCTGCCGATCGGCTCTTTTCCGACCGATCATCACGACACGGAGCTGCATCTGAACCGCATGGCGCGCTTTGCGCCGCTCGCCTGCCTTGCCAATATATCCGGCTTTCCGGCGCTGACCCTGCCTTATGGACACGATGCGGACGCAATGCCGCTTCCCCTTCAGCTAATGGCACCAATGGGCGGGGAACCCATATTGCTTGCCCTTGCCTCGCGGCTGGAAGCCGAGCAACGTTGGATCCATCCCCATGCCATTGCGGGACTTGCCCCATGACATCAGCTCCCGTGCTTCAGCTTGCCGGCATCAGCAAGCGCTTTGGCGCCATCCAGGCCAATGAGGATATTTCGCTGAGCCTCGCCAAGGGCGAAGTGCTGGCGCTGCTCGGCGAAAACGGCGCCGGCAAGACGACATTGATGAGCATCCTCTTCGGCCACTATGTACCGGATGCGGGAACGATCCATATCGAGGGCACCGAATTGCCGGCCGGCCGGCCGCGGGCGGCGATCCGCGCCGGCATCGGCATGGTGCACCAGCATTTTTCCCTGGCGCCGAACCTGACGGTGCTCGAAAACGTCATGACGGGAACGGAAAAGCTCTGGTCCTGGAAGTCGGAGAAGGCGGCCGGCCGTGCTAAACTGCTGTCGATCTCTTCGCGCTTCGGCCTCGACGTCAATCCCGATGCCCGGCTCGGCGATCTCTCAGTCGGCGAACAGCAGCGCGTCGAAATCCTCAAGGCGCTCTATAACGACGCCCGCATCCTGATCCTCGACGAGCCGACGGCGGTGCTGACCAACATCGAGGCGGAACGTCTCTTCCGGACGCTTCGGGAAATGGCGCGGCAGGGGCTGTCGCTGATCTTCATCTCACACAAGCTGGACGAGGTGATCAGCGCAGCTGACCGCGTCGTCGTGCTGCGCGGCGGAAAGGTCGTCGCCGAACGGCTGACCGGTCAGACCAGCAAGTCCGAGCTCGCAGAACTCATGGTCGGCAGGCGGGTGACACGCCCCGTGCGTGAGGCGTCAACGCCCGGTGCTGTCGTCTTCGAAGCCGTCGGCGTCACCGTTTATTACAGCGGCCAGGAGCGGCTGAAGGAAATCAGCTTGCAGCTTCATGCCGGCGAAACGCTCGGCATTATCGGCGTCTCCGGCAATGGCCAGGCGACGCTCAGCCATCTCGTCAGCGGACTTACCGGCTGGAGCAGCGGGGAGATCCTGCTGTTCGGACAGCCGGTCACCGAAATCGGCGTCGAAAGCCTGATTACTGCCGGCATCGGCCGCATACCTGAGGATCGCAACAAGGAAGGCGCGATCGGCGAACTCGCTGTCTGGGAAAATGCCGTGCTGGAGCGCATCACCTCGCCGCGCTTTTCGCGTCACGGGCTGGTCGACCGTAAGGCCGGCATGGCCTTCGCCCAGGAGATCATCGCAGAATTCGATATACGCGGTGGCGGCCCGGCGACACGCACGCGGCTTCTATCGGGCGGCAACATGCAGAAACTGATCCTCGGCCGCAACCTGCATGACAGGCCGAAGATCCTGATTGCGGCGCAGCCGACACGCGGGCTCGACGAGGGCGCCGTCGCGGCTGTCCATGCAAGGATATTGCAGGCACGCAAGGAGGGCACGGCCGTGCTTCTGATATCAGAGGATCTGGACGAGGTGATCGGCCTTGCCGATCGCATCCAGGCGATCGTCAAGGGGCGCCTGTCGCCGCCCATCGATGCGGAAAGTGCCGATCCCAGAAAACTCGGCCTGATGATGTCAGGCGAATGGACGTCCGAGGCCCAGCATGCGTCTTGAACGCCGCGATCACCGCCCGCTCTATCTGGTCATAGCGGGACCCATTGCCGCCGTCATCGCCGCACTCGCCATTGCCGGCATCCTGATTGCGCTTGCCGGCGCGCCCGTGTTCGAAGCCTATTGGCGTATCCTCACCGGCGCCTTCGGCACGCGGCTTTCGGCGACCGAGACGCTGACGCGGGCCACACCGCTGATGCTGACCGGCCTTGCCGCAGCCGTCGCCTTCCGCGCCCGGCTCTGGAATATCGGCGCCGAAGGCCAGTTCTATCTTGGCGCCATTACAGTTGCCGCACTCGGCTCCAAGCTCTTGGCCGGACTGCCCGCAGCGTTGCTTATCCCCGCCTTGCTGATTGCGGGCGCCGTCGCCGGCATGGTGCTGATCCTCGTGCCGCTCTGGCTGCGGCTGCGCTTTTCAGTCGATGAAGTGGTGACCAGCCTGCTATTGAATTTCGTCGCCCTGCTCTTCGTTTCCATGCTGATCGATGGTGTGCTGAAGGATCCGCTCGCCTTCGGCTGGCCGCAATCCATGCCGGTTAGCGATCATGCGCTGCTACCGAAGCTGGTGGCGCGTTCGCGGCTGCATGTCGGCTTCATCATCGCCATCTTCATTGCGCTCGCCGTTCACCTCCTCCAGTCGCGCACCGTCTTTGGTCTGCGCTCACGCGCAGCCGGCCTCAATCCCGCCGGCGCCGCCTTTGCCGGCGTGCCGCTCGGCATGACGCTGGTGAAGGTCGCCTGCCTTTCCGGAGGGCTGGCGGGTCTTGCCGGCGCAATCGAGGTGATGGGCGTGAAGGGCTATGTGACGACGGATCTGTCGCCCGGGTTCGGCTATTCCGGCATCATCGTCGCCATGCTCGCCAACCTGCACCCGATCGGCGTGATCTTCGCCGCCCTCTTCACCGCCACGATGTTCGTCGGCGCCGACGGTATGAGCCGGGCACTCGGCATACCGACCTATATCGCCGACGTGACGGTTGCCGTTTCGCTGCTCACCATGCTTATTGCCCTGTTCTTCACCCAATACAGGATCCGCAGATGATGGCTCTCATCGACATCGTCTCATCCGCAGGCCTCTGGGCCGCTGTGCTGCGCATCGCGACACCGCTGATCTTCGGCACGCTCGGCGCGCTTCTCTGCGAAAGGGCCGGCGTGCTCAATCTCGGCATCGAAGGCATAATGACCTTCGGGGCGATGATCGGCTGGCTTGCGGTCTTCCACGGCGCCGATCTCTGGACCGGCCTTCTGGTCGCAGCCTTCGCCGGCGCGGTCTTCGGCCTGCTGCATGCGCTTTTGACCGTGACGCTCGGCCTGTCGCAGCATGTCACGGGCCTTGGCATCACACTCTTTGCCTCCAGCCTCAGTTATTTCGTCTTCCGCCTGGTCGTGCCGCTTGCCGGCACGCCACCGACGATCGTGCCCTTCCAGCCGCTCGACATCCCGCTTCTCTCCAGCCTGCCCTTCCTCGGCCCTGCCCTCTTTGCACAGACAGCGCCGACTTATCTGGCGATCTTCCTGGCGCTTGCGATGGGCTATCTGATCTTTCGAACCCCACTAGGCCTGACGATCCGCATGACCGGCGAAAATCCGCATGCGGCGGAAGCCCAAGGCATCGATCCGATCAGGATCCGCTATGGCGCGATCATTGCCGGAAGTGCGCTGATGGCCGTCGGCGGCGCCTTCCTGACGCTCGCAGCCTTCAACAGCTTCTTCCCGACCATGGTCCAGGGACGCGGCTGGATTTCCATCGCGCTCGTTGTCTTCGCCTCCTGGCGGCCGGGCCGGGCCCTCTTCGGCGCCCTGCTCTTTGCCTTCTTCGATGCCTTTCAGCTGAGGCTGCAGACGGTGCTGGGAGGGTACGTGCCCTATCAGCTTTTCCTGATGACGCCCTATCTCCTGTCGATCGTAGCCCTTGCCGTGATGGCGCGGCGCGCCCGCGTGCCGCAGGCGCTCATGCAGCCCTATCGCCGCGGCGAGCGCTGATTGCCATGCCCAGAAACCTCAACAGACCGGTGCCGCCATGTTTGACCTGATCATCAAAAACGCAAATCTTCCCGATGGCCGCAGCGGCATCGATATCGCCATTCAGAAGGACAGTATCGCCGAGGTCGCTTCCAGGATCGACGCCGAGGCGGCCGAGGAGATCGATGCGAGCGGCCGCCTCGTCAGCCCGCCTTTCGTCGATCCGCATTTTCATATGGATGCAACGCTCTCGCTTGGCCTACCGCGCATGAACCGCTCCGGCACGCTGCTTGAAGGTATCGCGCTCTGGGGTGAACTACGGCCAATCCTGACGCGCGAAGCCTTGGTGGAGCGGGCGCTGCGCTATTGCGATCTCGCCGTCTCGCAGGGGCTTCTCGCCATCCGCAGCCATGTCGATACCAGCGATCCGCGGCTGGTAACTGCCGAGGCGCTAATCGAGGTGCGCGAGAAGGTCGCCTCCTATATCGACCTGCAGCTCGTCGCCTTTCCGCAGGATGGTTATTATCGTGCGCCTGAGGGCGTCGAAGCGTTGAACCGTGCGCTGGACATGGGCCTCGATATCGTCGGCGGCATTCCACATTTCGAGCGCACCATGGCTGATGGTGCGGCCTCCGTCGCAGCTCTTTGCCGCATCGCTGCCGATCGTGATCTGCCGGTCGATATGCATTGCGATGAAACCGACGATCCGCTGTCACGCCATATCGAGACGCTGGCAGCAGAGACGGTGCGGTTCGGCCTGCAGGGTCGCGTTGCCGGCTCGCACCTGACCTCCATGCATTCGATGGACAATTATTACGTCTCCAAGCTCATTCCGCTGATGGCGGAGGCGGAGATCAACGTCATTCCCAATCCGCTGATCAACATCATGCTGCAAGGCCGCCACGACACCTATCCGAAGCGGCGCGGCATGACGCGGGTGCGCGAACTGATGGAAGCCGGCCTCAACGTTTCCTTCGGCCATGACTGCGTAATGGACCCCTGGTACTCGATGGGTTCCGGCGACATGCTGGAAGTCGGCCATATGGCGATCCACGTGGCGCAGATGGCCGGCATCGAGGACAAGAAGAAGATCTTCGACGCGCTGACCGTCAACTCCGCCAAAACCATGGGCCTCGAAGGCTACGGCCTGGAAAAGGGTAAGAATGCCGATCTCGTCATCCTTCAGGCGCGCGATCCGCTGGAAGCGCTGCGGTTGAAAGCGAACCGGCTGATCGTCATCCGCCGCGGCAAGGTCATCGCGCGAAGCATGCCTCGCTTGAGCGAACTTGAGATCGAGGGCAGACCGGCACGGCTAGACGCATCGGATTTCTATCCTAGCCTACCGGGCTGACGACGGGTTTTTCTAGGAACGAAGCGCCGTTGCCGGTCCGACCATATCCTGATCCCCGAGCGCCTGCTCTCGCCCGGTCGAGGCGGCGCGCCTTTGCGGTTGTCGGGGCGTCGCATTCGACTCAGGGACAGATGCGGACTTCCTCACTTGGCGCAAAAATTGCTTTTCATGAGCGATGGAGAACACCATATGCTCGACATTGACCCGCGAATATTCTCGATAAACCGGCCGTCGCTTCAGCAATACAAAGCGTTCGTTCAGCGCGACCTCATCATAGAGACTTACCACAGCTCGTCCGGCGAGATGGTCTCGCAGGGCTCACTTCACAGGATCTCGATCAACCGCACTGCTCACCGGAAGTATGCACACCGATATGGTTCGGCAAATTTCAGATCTGTCGATAGACCGTCCTTCACATTGGGCTTCCAGCCGGCTTTGATAAATTTCGAAGTCGAAGGCGACGCCGCAGACTACATATCGATCTTCCAGGCTCCGAAGCTCTACGAGAACCTGGGCTTGAGAGATTTCGACCCTGACCGCCTCAACGACGATGCATTCAGTGCAGCATCGGACCCGACCACCTTGCAGGTGGCCCTTTCACTTGCTGCAGCCGTCGAGCAAACCGATTGCGTGGACCCTCTCTTGATGGAGCACCTTGGCATGGCGCTCGCCTGTTCGGTCGTCAGGCTCCTGGGGGCAAAAGCGCCTGTCGGGATGCGGTCGATCACGTCGGAAAAGCTGAAGCGGGTGACCGAGTATGTCGAGGATTACCTTTATCGTGCCGACCTCAACGTCGATGAGTTGGCCGGCGTCGCCCACATGAGCCACTTTCATTTCAGCCGCGCATTCAAGAAGGCCGTCGGGAAGCCGCCGCATCAGTTCATACTCGATCGAAGGATTGAGAAGGCTCGAATTTACCTGGCTGATGGCAAGGAAACTCTCTCTGAGATCGCCTATGCCATCGGCTTTTCCAGTCAGGCACATTTCTCAAGCGTATTTCGCCGGATGGTCGGCGTAACTCCCGCTAACTATCGCAAGTCATTCCAATGATCGGCGCTGATGCGCAGAAAAGCAGCTTTGCGAAAAAATAGCGCACGATTTTGAAATCGCACCCCGCGTTTGCAAGACACACTCTCGACAACAAGGGAGTATCGAATGTCTGCCTTTGCGCAAGTTAATCCAATCACCGATATTTGCTTTCTGGTCGAAGACATTGACCGGGCAGTGGCCTTCTACGTCGATAGCCTCGGCTTCAAGCCACGCCGGCGCGCTCCAGGCTTTGCCGATTTCAAGGGTGCGGGCGTTACCCTCGCCCTTTGGGAGATCGACCATATTGCTCAAAATACCGGCGTATCCGGCCTGAAGGCACCGCCCGGTGTTCACAAAGCCTGCGCTGCGATCGAGCTTTCTTCTCCCGCGGCCGTGGACGCAGCCTACGCCGAATTGGCAGCTGCGGGCGTCACCTTCCAGGGGCCTCCACAGGATTACAGCTGGAACGCGCGCTGCTGCTATTTTGCAGATCCTGATGACAATCTCTGGGAACTCTATGCCTGGGCCGAGGGCGGTCCGGTGGGCGATCTCGACTAAACAAGTCTCTGCCGCCGATTGCTGGCAAGGGCGTTAACAGAAGGGGAATGGCGATGACGATGAACCGACGCAGGTTTTTGGCCAACGGTGCGCTTACGCTTGCTGCTCTATCCGGCGGCCTAAGTATCTTTACACCCACCAGGGCGAACGCCCAAAGCGCAAAGGTTGTCATCAAGTACGACTGGTTGATGAGCAACGGTCAGATCGGGGACATCGTCGCGGCGAAGAAGGGGTTTTTCCAAGCTGAGGGACTGGAGGTGGAGTTTTCCCCCGGGGGTCCCAACTCCGCGACCGTGCCTCCGGTCGTTACCGGCCAGGCCGGGCTCGGCCAGTTCTCGGACTCGGCGCAGTTGCTGCTCGCACGCGCCTCAGGGGTACCAATCAAGATCATCGCTTGCGGATTTCGCATGGCGCCTTTCGCGTTCTACTCGCTGCCGAAGGCGCCAATCCGCGCTGTCAAGGATATGGTCGGCAAACGCATCGGGATTCAGCCAACCGCCCGCTACGTCCTTGATGCAATCCTTCTCAAGAATGACATCGACCCGTCGAGCCTCACGATCACAAACATTGGCTTCGACATGACGCCGTTGACGACGGGCCAGGTCGATGCGGTGACGGGCTGGATCACCAACACCCAGGCTCTATCCGTTATCGGACCTGACCGGATCGATTTGATGATGAAGGATACGGGGCTGCCGTCTTATGCCAACGTCTATTTCGCAACCGACGATGCGATCGACAAGCACTCCGACACGCTTGCGAAGGCAATGCGAGCCATAGCCAAGGGCTGGTCATGGACGCACGAGCATCCAGAAGACGCAGTGAAGCTGACGGTCGAAGCCTATCCGCAGCTCGATCTGGCAGTGGAGTTGAAAACGATACCACGGATCATGTCGCTGAGCTTCGATGAGACGACGGCAAAGGATGGATGGGGTACCTTCGATCCCAAGGGCATCGCCGAACAGATCTCGGTCTATGACAAGGTTGGCCAGTTCAAGTCCGGCCCACCAAAGCTCGATGAATGCTTTTCGACCGCCATATTGGAGATGACGGCAGGAGACCGTCCGAAGATCGGATGAGCCCTGTGACAAACGAAATTGCAATCGAGGCGAGGAGCCTTGGGCTCGGCTATCCGGGATCGAGTGAGGCGGTTCTGGAGGGCGTCGATCTCAGCGTCGCCAAAGGCGAGTTTCTGACCATTCTTGGCCCGTCCGGATGCGGTAAGTCGACGCTCCTTCGCGCAATTGCCGATCTGCTGCCGCCGATCAACGGCCGGCTTTCCGTACTTGGGAAGTCGGCGGCGGAGGCGAGAAGGCAGCGGGAGGTCGGATTTGTATTCCAGGAGGCCACCCTGCTTCCCTGGCGCACGGTGCGAGACAATGTTTGCCTGCCATTGCAGGTTGGAAAAGGCCGCATAGCCAAATCGGTCCAGCCAAGGGCCGACCATTGGCTGGAGTTGGTCGGCCTTGCCCATCTATCGGATCGCTATCCAAACCAGCTTTCGGGCGGACAGCGCCAGCGCGTTTCGATTGCACGCGCCTTGCAGTGCGAGCCGGACATCCTCCTGATGGATGAGCCCTTCGGCGCGCTCGACGAAATCACCCGCGACCGGCTCAATGATGAGCTTCTCTCCATCTGGCGTCGGACACACGCGACGATCCTCTTCGTGACACACAGCATTGCCGAGGCGATTTATCTCGGAGGGCGCGTACTGGTGCTTGCAGCAAACCCTGGCCGGTGCCAGGCCCTCATCGATCTGGCATCATTGAAGGACGAAAACGGCGTCTGTCGCAGGGAAAGCCCGCAGGCACAGGAGATAGCAGCGCAACTGCGTCGGCTGCTGCGCGATGGTGGAGCGTAATCCCTTGAAGAGAGACCAACTTTCCCTGTTGGAAGCGACTATTCTTCCAGTTGCCGGCGCGCTCTCATTACTGATCGTCTGGCAATGGGTGTTACCGGCGCTCGGCGTTCCGGCTTATATCGTCCCCACGCCACTCTCGGTCCTGCACACATTTGGCAGTGAATGGCGGGGGCTTGTCCAGAACGCGCTACCCACCTGGTACGAGGCTCTTCTTGGCTTTTTTCTCGGCAATCTGACTGCAGTGATCCTTGCCATTGTCTTCGTCTACAGCCCGCGTGTCCGGGCGGCATATTTTCCCGTCGTGCTGCTCTTCAATACCATTCCGGTTTTGGCCCTGGCGCCGATCATCATCCTCGTCTTCGGTCTCGGCATTTTACCCAAGGTCGTGATCGCCGCCCTCCTTTGTTTCTTCCCGACTCTCATCAACATGGTCCGTGGTTTGACATCGGCGACAAGCAACGAGCTGGAGCTCATGCATGTTCTCTCGGCGAGCCCATGGGAAACCTTCTGGCGTCTGCGGGCTCCACGATCGGTGCCGCTTCTGTTCGCCTCGCTGCGGATTTCGGCAACGACCTCTGTAATAGGCGCGATCGTGGGGGAATGGATCGGATCAGATCGCGGACTTGGCGCCGTAATCATCCAGTCGACGTTCAACTACCAAGCCGAAAGGCTCTTTGCGGCGGTACTGCTTGCCTCGCTGTCCGGCATCATCTTCTTTGCGATCGTTGGCCAAATCGAGCGAATCTTCCATCGGCAGGCATCCTCTTGAATTAGGTATGTCCTTTGACAAGCAGGAACGTCTGAATGGATTTTGATCTCATTGTGCAGAATGCCAACCTGCCAGATAGCCTCAGCGGCTTGGCGGGCGTCCGACAACGGTCGAGGGGCAGCCCGTGCGCCGATCATCCCAACCGCAAGATTGAGTGGAGCGATCAGCGCTCACCTTTGACCTGGATGAGGTAGGGCGGCGTCAGGCCTGAAGGCATGGCGGGCAGGTGCTGGAGGATTTTCAGGTTGGGGTCGAGCGCCCGGCGCAGGTGGTCGGCAAGGGCTGCACAGGCCCTGTCAATATCGCCGGCGAGCAGCGCGTCGTAGACACGGGTATGCTCCGATATCATCATTGAAATTTCCGCTTCGGTGCGCAGCTTGGCGAAGGTCGAGTGGGTGGCGATGAGGACGCGTTGACTGCGGCGCACAGCCGCAAGAAGCACCGTATTGGGGCAGGGCGCGAGTGAATCGAGATGCAGGTCTGCTTCCGCCCGCTCCAGCTTTTCCGGCGCCTGTGGATAGGGGCCGAGGGATTTCAATCTCTGCCGGCGCTCCTCAAGACCCTCCTTCTCAAGGAAAGGATAGGCCTGGCGCAGGGCTTCCGGCTCCAGCAGGCGACGCATGTCGTAGTGATGACGAAAGACCTTGGCGCTGAGCGGACCGGCATACCAGCGGTTATTGCTGTCCTGCTCGATGATGCCGCTGCGCTCCAGCTGGGTCAGCACTTCATGGGCTATGGTGCGGCTGACATCGTAATGCTGGGCAAGTGCTGACTCGTTCAACAGGAAACGGCCATAGGCAAGACAGACGGCAACGGCATGTTCGACTTCCGGGTAGATCTGCTCCCGGCGATTGATGACCGGAACGGTGAGCGAACGTGGCAGGTCGAGGCCCGCAGCAAAAAGGTCGCCGCGCTGCGGCTCGCCGCCCGGCACGATATAACCGCGCCCTTCGAAGGTCTGGATCAGGCCTTCCGACAGGAGCCGCGCCAGCGCGATACCGGCCGGAATACGGCTGACATTGAAAGCGCGAGCGATGCTTGCCTGCCCGAGAATGAGGCCGGGCTCCAGCGCACCCCGCTCCAGATGGTCACGAAGAACCTGATAGATCGTCAGATAGATCGGCTCGGACCGCACAGCCGTGGCCGCGGTTTCAGCCCCCGCCCCGCTTGCCATCGTCATGTCTGTTCCAAAGGCCGTCTGCCCATTTCCCGATGCGCCCGATCAGCTTGCGGGCGGTTTTTCCTGCGCGATCCATGATGAAGAAGCCATGGATGGTTCCCTGCCATTCCTCGTAACAGACGTCATTTCCGGCGGCAATCAAGCGCTGTGCATAAGCGCGGCCCTCGTCGCGCAGCGGATCGTGGTCCGCGGTGATCAACAGCGTCGGTGCTAAGCTCGAGAGGTCGGCGGCGAGCAGCGGCGAGACGCGAGGGTCGGAGGGTAGCGTGCCGCCCGAAAGATAATGTTCCGCAAACCAGATCATCGTCGACTGTTGCAGGGAAAAGCCGTTCGCGAATTCCCGGCGGCTTTCTGTCGTGCCGGAGAGATCGGTAGCCGGATAAATCAAAACCTGCCCGGCAAGCGGGATGGCGAGATCGCGCGCCCGGATCGCCAGCGATGCGGCAAGACTGGCGCCGGCGCTGTCGCCCGCAACGATCACCTTGCCGGCATCAAGTGCAAGCGCTTCGCCATTTTCCTGAAGCCAGAGAAGTGCCGTCTCGGCGTCCTCGAAGGCCGCCGGAAAAGGTGCTTCCGGCGCCTTGCGGTATTCGACAGACAGCACATTGGCGTGGGCGGCATTGGCGAGCGTACGAACCGGCCCGTCATGGGTCTCGATGCTGCCGACCATCCAGCCGCCGCCATGGAAGAACAGGATGGTCCGCGTGGTGCCGGCCACGCGGTAGAGCCGCGCCTTGAGCCTGACGTCGCCGCTTGGAATCTCCACATTCTCAATGCTGGAGACCGCGTCCTTCGCACCCCAATGAAGGGCGAGCCGGATTTCGGAATCGGCGCGCGCCTGTTGCGGTGGGAGCGTCTCAATCGCAGCTCCGCCAAGCGCCTCCTGCTCCTCCAACATGGTCCGATATTCCGGCAAAAGCCTCGACCGGTCGACACGCGCCCCGTTCTCTTGCGGCTCCATCAACTCCTCCTCGCCGATTGCCTGGTGCGATGGAAAGGGAAGATGCCAAAAAAGTCAATAAGCGAATATTGCATGCGATATTCGATTGTGCTAGCGATTGGGTATGGCAATGCTGGAAGAGGACCGGACTTGCCCAAATCGGGAGGATGTCATGACTATTCGCAGTCTCATTGCTGCAGGCCTTGCATGCTCCGTGGCAGTCGCGCCGCTCAGCGCTTTCGCCTCGGACAACAAGATCGCCCTGGTTCCGGGCGGTCCGCACCCCTATTTCGCGCCCTGGGAACAGGCTGCCGCCGATGCCGCCAAGGATTTCGGCATCGCCGCTGTCGAGTACAAAGTGCCGAGCGAATGGAAATTGGAGGCGCAGACTGAGCTTCTGGAAAGCCTCGCGGCACAGGGTACCAATGGCTTCGGCGTGTTTCCGGGTGACGCAGTCGGCGTCAACGCCATAGTGTCGGAAATGAAGAGCAACGGCATTCCCTCGGTGGCACTTGGCGGCTGCGCGCAGGATCCGACCGATGTCGGGCTTTGCCTGGCGACCGATGTTTCGCAGTCGGCCTATCTCGGCACCAAGGCGCTGATTGAGGCGATGGGTGGCAAGGGCACGATCGTTCATCTGGCAGGCCTGCTCGTCGATCCGAATACGACGCTGCGCGTCAAGGCGGTCGAAAAGGCCGTCGGCGAGACGAATGGCGCCGTCACCCTGTTGCAGACGGTCGGTGATACCGACAGCCAGGAACAGGGCGACCAGAAGATCAATGCCCTGCTTGCCGCGCAGAAGGACAAGATCAACGGCCTGATCGCCACCGGCTATATTTCCTCGGTGGTGGCTGCAACCGCGCTCAAGAACCTTGGCGATAAGAAGATCAAGCTTGTCGGCATCGACGATGACAAGATCATCCTTGACGGCATCCGTGACGGTTTCGTTGCCGGCACCATGGCGCAGAACCCCTATGGCCAGGCCTATATCGGCGCCTATGTGCTTGATCAGATGGCTGCAGGCTGCAGCGTGAAGGCGGACGCCCCGTGGATCGCCACACCTCAGACGGCGCATTTCGTCGATTCCGGCACGCTGCTGATCTCGGAAAAGAACGTCGACAGCTACAAGGACGATCTGAAGGCGCTGACGAAGAAACTGCAGGGGAGTTTCAAGGACACCTACCTCTCCTGCAAATAACGAGAGCGGCGTGGGGTCGAAAGCGCCCGCCGCCCAATCATTCCTGTTCCACGAGACCGGTCATCCCAGCGCATGGCACCCATCGACAATGATAGCCCCGTCCCCGATGCAGCCAGACACAGCCTGCTGGGATTGCTGACCAGGGGGCCGGCGCAGCTCGGCCTGCTGATCATCCTTCTGATCCTGTGGGCCGTCTTCACCAGTCTGGCGCCGGGCTTCCTGTCGCGCTTCAACCTGAATTCCATGGGCCGCTCGGTCGCAATCGATGTCGTGGTCGGCTTCGCCCAGATGGTGGTGCTGGCGACCGGCGGCATGAACCTCTCGGTCGGCGCGATCGGCGTCTGCTCCGTCATGGCTGCGGGCTATCTGATGCAGACGGCAGGCCTGCCCATTCCGCTTGCGATCATCCTGACGCTCGCTTTCGGCGGCCTTCTCGGCGCGCTGAATGGGCTCGCGATCGTCAAGACCGGCGTCAACGGCTTCATCGTCACGCTCGCCAGCGCCAGCCTGTTTTCCGGCGGCATGCTGATCTTCACCAAGGGCGTGCCGCTGAACGGGTTGCCGGCGAGTTTCGGCGCCTTCGGCCGCAGCGGCATCGGCCCGGTGCCGTCGCTGGCGGTCGCAGCACTTTTGATCGGCGCCCTGCTCTACATCCTTTTCAAGCATACGGTGCTCGGCCGGCAGATCCTGGCCGTCGGTGCCAATGCGCGTACGGCGGAAATGTCGGGCGTCCCCGTCGGACGGATTACCATCTTCGTGCATGTGCTCTCGGGAATGCTGGCCGCAGCAGCAGCCTTGATGCTGACGTCACGATTGTCAGCGGCCATGCCCGGCGTTGCCGGCGACGACTGGCTGCTGCCCTCTTTCCTTGCCCCCGTCATCGGCGGCACGGCGCTTGCCGGCGGAATGGTGTCGGTGGTTGGTACGATCCTCGGTGCGATGCTGGTCGCAACCATCCGCAGCGGCCTGCTGGTGCTGCAGGTCGGGAATTTCTGGCTGCAGCTCTTCCTCGGCATCTTCCTGCTCTCGGCTATCCTGTTCGAACGCTACCGGACGAAGCTCGCAATCCGCGAACAGACGAGGCGCGCATGAAGACGCTGATTTCCCTTGCCGCAAGGACACAATGGTCCGGCATCCTGGTCGGCGTCATCGCCGGCGCCATCGCGCTCGCCTTCGCCTCCCCCGCCTTCATGACGGAATTCAATTGGTTCGTCATGCTGCGCAGCATCTGCGTATCACTGCTCGTCGCCTTCAGCCAGATGGTCATGCTGGGCGTCGGCCAGATGAACCTTTCCGTCGGGGCGCTCGGCGGGCTCATCGCTGTCGTGACCGGTGGACTTATGGATGTCTGGGGACTGCCGGCCATCGCCGCGATCATTGTCGGCCTCGCCTTCGGCGGCCTTGCCGGTTTTATCAATGGCTGGCTGACGGTGCGCACCGGCATCAACGGCTTCATCGTCACACTCGCGACCGGATCAGCCTTTGCCGGCGTCAATCTCGGCATCACCAAGGCCATTCCCTTCTACAATCTGTCGCCGGCCTTCGTCGCCTTCGGCAATGGACGCCTCGGTCCCTTCCCGCTGCTGCTGATCGTGCCGCTGGTGGTGACCGTGCTGCTCATCATCTTCTTTGTCCGCACGGTCGAGGGACGCTACATGCTGGCGGTCGGCGGCAATGCCCATGCGGCGGAGCTGTCGGGCATTTCGGTCGCCCGCGCGACGATCATGGCGCATGTGCTTTCCGGCCTGCTGGCCGCAACTGCCGGCGTGCTCGCCGTCGCCCAGCTCGGCTCAGCGCAACCGACGATCGGCGCGGACTGGGTGGTCATTTCCTTTGCKGCGCCGATCATCGGCGGAGCAAGCCTTGCCGGCGGCTCGATCTCCATCCTCGGCACCCTCATCGCCGTGTTGCTGGTCGGGCTGATCCAGAATGCCATGGTGCTGCTGGCGGTCGATCCCTACTGGGTGACCTTCCTGCTCGGCGCGCTGATCCTCGCCGCCGTCTGGATCAACCGCTACCGCGCAGTCCGGGTCGGGGAGGATTGAGATGGCACTCATTCTGGACCGGATCGGCAAGTCGTTCCCGGGCGTGCGGGCGCTCAACAATGCATCTCTGACCCTCAATGGCGGCGAGATCCATGCGCTGATGGGCGAAAACGGCGCCGGCAAATCGACGCTGATCAAGATCATCACCGGTGTCCATCGGCCAGACAGCGGGACAGTGACGCTGGACGGCACGCCTCTATCCCTCTCATCGCCCCGCGATGCAATCGCGCTCGGCATTTCGGCGGTGCATCAGGAGCGTAACCTGATCCCTCGCTTCTCGGTGGCCGAAAACATTCTCCTGGAGGGGCTGCCGGTTCGAAACGGACTCGTCGATTTTCTCCGCGCCAACGAACAGGCGCGCGAACACCTTCGCAAAGTCGGCCTCGATGTCGATCCGGCAACGGAAGTGCGCCGCCTCAGCGTCGCCCAGATGCAGATGGTGGAGATTGCCAAGGCGCTCAGCCACCAGGCCAAGGTTCTGCTGCTCGACGAGCCGACGGCATCGATCACCGATGCCGAGACCGAAATCCTCTTCAGGCTCGTGCGGCAGTTGCGTGATCAGGGAACGGCGATCCTCTTCGTCAGCCACAAGCTCGAAGAAGTTTTGAGCCTTTGCGACAGGGTCACGGTTCTGCGCGACGGAGAGACGACACTGCGTGGCGCGCCGATGGCCGGCATGACACGGCAGACGCTGATCGAGGCGATGATTGGCCGCGCGGAGCGGCCGGTGATTGCCCGCTCAGGCAAGCCGCAGGAAGGCTCACCAAAGATTGAGCTTCGCGATGTCGCGACAGCGACCGGCCACGGCAATATCTCTTTTTGCCTCCGTCGCGGTGAAATCCTCGGCCTCTACGGCCTCGTCGGTGCCGGCCGCACTGAGCTCGTCCGCGCTATCATCGGAAAGGACAAGCTTACGTCGGGCACGTTTCTGATCGACGGCAAACCAGTGCGGATCGGCTCGGTGGAGGAGGCGATCAAGCGCTTTCGCATGGGCTATGTCAGCGAAGACAGGAAACATGAGGGCGTCATCCTCGCTCATCCGATCCGTTCGAATATCGCCATGACCGTCTGGGGCAAGATCGCCTCGACCTTCGGCCTGATCGGCGCCGGCCAGGAGCGCCGGACCGCCGCACCACTTGCCCGGCAGCTGGAAATCCGCACGCCCAATCTCGAACAGCTCGTCGGCAATCTCTCGGGCGGCAACCAGCAGAAGGTGTCGCTTGCCAAGTGGCTCGCCGCCGATGTCGATATCCTCTTCATCGACGAGCCGACCGTCGGCATCGACATCAAGGCCAAGGCCTATATTCACGAGCTGATCAACGGGCTTGCCGACAAGGGCATGGCGATCCTGCTGATCTCCAGCGACATGCCGGAAATGGTGGCGCTCGCCGACCGCATCCTCGTCATGCACGATTTCAGGATCGTCCACGAACATGAAAACGACCGCAAATATGAGACGGCAAGCCGCGCCATCATGTCGGCAATCCACGCGGCCGAACCCGCCCAAACCCGCACGGCACGTTAGGAGGAACCATGGCCCGCATTGAAAAGATCGAACTGCGCATGGTGGACCTGCCGCCGAAGGTGAAGCGTACCGATGCGATCCAGAGCTTCGTCAGCCAGGAAACGCCAATCGTCACCATCACCGATTCCGACGGTGCCTCGGGTACCGGCTATTCCTACACGATCGGTACCGGCGGCTCCTCCGTCATCCGGCTTCTGTCGGACCATCTGGCGCCGCTCTTGATCGGCGAGGATGCCGATTGCATTGAGGCGATCTGGCACAAAATGGAATTTGCCACGCATGCAACGACCATCGGCGCGATCACGGCGCTGGCGCTCGCGGCCGTCGATACCGCACTCTGGGATCTGAGAGCCAAGAAGCAGAAGCTGCCGCTCTGGAAACTTGCCGGGGGTGCCAAGGAAAGCTGCCCGCTCTATACGACCGAAGGCGGCTGGCTGCATATCGAGAAAGAGGCGCTTGTCGAAGACGCCCTGCAGGCGAAGGCGAAGGGTTTTAGCGGCTCGAAGGTGAAGATCGGCAAGCCGCACGGCGCTGAGGATTATGCCCGTCTGTCTGCGGTACGCGCCGCCCTCGGCGATGGCTTCGAGATCATGACCGACTGCAATCAAGGCTTTACCGTCGATGAAGTGATCCGCCGGGCAGAACGGCTGAGGGAACTCGATCTCGCCTGGATCGAAGAACCACTGCCGGCCGACGATCTCGACGGCCATATCCGGCTGTCGCGCTCGACCCCGACGCCGATTGCCGTCGGCGAATCCCTCTATTCGATCCGGCATTTCCGCGAATATATGCAGAAGGGCGCCTGCTCGATCGTGCAGGTGGATGTTGCCCGCATCGGCGGCATCACACCCTGGCTGAAGGTTGCGCACGCGGCCGAAGCCTTCGATATCCCCGTCTGCCCGCATTTCCTGATGGAGCTGCATGTCAGCCTGGTCTGCGCCATCCAGAACGGCAAATATGTCGAATATATCCCGCAGCTCGACGATCTGACCACCAGGGGCATGGAAATCCGCGACGGCCACGCCATCGCCCCCTCCGAACCCGGCATCGGCATCGGATGGGACTGGGATGCCGTCAAGAAGCGCAGCATCGCCGAATTCACGACAGAAATTACCCGAGGGCGGTAGCAATATGCAGCGAATGGGCATGGTGATCGGCCTGGAGCCGGACAAGGTCGCAGATTACAAGGCACTGCATGCCGCCGTCTGGCCGGAGATCCTGTCACTGATCTCGGCCTGCAACATCACCAACTATTCGATCTTTCTGAAGGAGCCGGAAAACCTGCTGTTTGGCTATTGGGAATATGTCGGTGACGATTTCGAAGCCGATATGGCCAAGATGGCCGCCGATCCGGCAAATCGGCAATGGTGGGCCGTCTGCATGCCCTGCCAGAAGCCGCTTGCAACACGCAAGGACGGTGAGTGGTGGGCGATGATGCCGGAAGTGTTTCACTTTGATTGAACTGGCGTTGCTCAGGCGCTCGAAGCAGAACGCTTCCGGGATCCATGGAATTGCAATTCTGATATCATTGCCTTATATGCAATCAATGATATCAGGAGGCTTTTATGGCCAGCATGACTATCCGCAATATCGATGATGCGCTGAAACGGCGCCTGCGAATCCGGGCTGCGAGCCACGGCCGGTCCATGGAAGACGAAGCGCGCGATATTCTTCGATCGGCACTGGCCACCGGCGAGACACCACGCAACCTTGTTCAATCCATCAGGGCACGCGTTGCACCGACCGGTGGCGTTGACCTTGATATTCCCGCACGTGAGCCTATTCGTGACATGCCGGACTTCGAACAGTGATCATCCTCGATACGAATGTTCTTTCCGAGCTGTTGGTGTCATCCCCGAGCCCAGCCGTCATCGACTGGTTGGCCGAGCAGGGCCCAGCTTCGGTATTCACGACGTCTATCACCGAGGCAGAAATCCTATACGGCTTGCGGTTACTACCAGAAGGTCGCCGCCGTCGGGAGCTAGAGGCCGCAATATTACCGATCTTCAATGAGGATCTTGCAGGGCGTGTCCTACCCTTCGACCGCGAAGCAGCGGACGTCTATGCCACTATAGCGACCAGGCGGCGCGCTGCCGGTCGCCCAATCAGCCAATTTGATGCACAAATCGCAGCCATAGCCTTATCTCGCGGCGCGTCGCTTGCGACGCGCAACGAAGCCGATTTCGAGAATATCGGCCTGGCGATCGTGAACCCATGGAAGGCAAGCTGATCTAAATAGGCGATCTCATCAGGGCCGGGGTCGGTCCGTTGCAAATTTTCCGACTATCCACGCCTGGGCCCGCCCCCTCCTTGCTGATCATTCTCGTCAGTGTGGCGGTGCTGCTCGACGTCCGGCAGGCAAGATAATTGCCGGGCCCCATCGCGAGTGCGACAGCTGTGCTTATTGAACCCATTCAATACGCTCTGTCGAAACCAAGCTCGAACCAATCCATCACATCCGGCGAGACAAGGTCTTCTTTCGATAGGCCATTCAGCATCCACTTGCCATAGCTATCGCCTTTGGATGGCCGTCCAATCTTCAAGCGCTCGGCAATCTGCAGGGCAATGATCGTTTGATCCCTCGAACTCAGGAGCAAAGGCAATCGGCCCGCGAGGCTCGTGCTGCTTCTCCTCTTTCCATCGAGCACTCCGGCCACGCAACCGGTGAAATAGCCAGCTCTCTTCGCCCTTGGAAACCAGGTGCTGCCGTCGTCATAGGCTGGTGCACTCAGCATCTCGCGGATGGATTTATCCGGTTTGCCCCAATGGAGCACGGCGTCAAGCTGATCAACCACCTCAGGCGTTCTGTCGCTTGCGAACATGACGCGCATATATTGGCAAAGCGCCGGCGCGCCCCTGCTTCTTTCGATCTCGGTACTCACGCCGTCGGGATCGGCCATGATCGCCGCACCGAGGTCATTGAGGATTTTTTTCCGTTTGTGCTCATTGAGAGCGGCGAGATCGCGCCTGTCCCGGATGAAGTCGCTCCAGACGGAGGCTGGCTGGCTCTGAGCCATTGTCGCGACCACCGATGACAGCAGCACAGCAGCCACAAGGACCGCGTGCCTGCAAGCGGATTTTATCATTCTGCGAAGCCCCAGGATCCGACCTTCGATCTTGTTCAGCCTGCATTATTATCCAGATTCGGAGGCCAGACGAAAGCTTGCCATCAGCTCCTGTCCACCTCTACCGTCGCCGTCAGGCCGGCGATCAGCCTGACATCATCAGGCACGGCGTCGATGCTGATGCGCACCGGCACGCGCTGGGCAAGGCGCACCCAGCTGAAGGTGGGGTTGATGTTTGCGAGCAGGCCGCTGCCGGCGGTGCGTTCGCGGTCCTCGATGCCGGTTGCAATGCTTTCGACATGGCCGTCAAGGCTTTTCGTCTGGCCCATCAGGTGGATGGATACCTTGTCGCCGGGGTGGATGCGCTGCAGCTTGGTTTCTTCGAAATAGCCTTCGACGCGCAGCGAATCCGTATCGATCAGCGCGATCTTGGCGGTTCCGGCGCTAACATAATCGCCCGGGCGCAGGCTGAGATTGGAGACCGTCCCGTTGACCGTCGCCTTGATCTCCGAACGGTCGAGATTGAGCGCAGCCAGATCGCGGTTGGCGGTTGCCTGGCGGAAGGCGGCTTCGGCCTGCTCTTCAGCCGTCTGCGCCTGTTCCTTCTGCTGCAGCGAGGCGGCTTCGCCGAGGCGCTCCTGGCGCTCGCGCTCACGGTGTGCCTGGTCGAGCGCGGCCTTGCTGCCTTCGAGTGCCGCTTCGGATTGAGCGAGCGCTATCGAGAAACGTGCGCGATCGACGCGGAAGAGGATATCGCCCTTCTTCACCGCCTGATTATCGATGACGAGCACCTCGCTGACGAGGCCAGAGACATCGGGCGCGATCCCGACGACATCGGCGCGCAGTCGAGCATCGCGCGTCCAGGGCTCGTCCATATAGTGGCCCCAAAGCCCGCGGCCGACAAAGACGGCGGCGACGACCACGGCAAGAGTGACGATGAGGCGACCAATGAATTTCAGGGAGTTCATGCGAAATACCAGCGTGTGAAGGAGGAAACGGCTCCAAGGACGAGCACGTAGAGGGCGAGGTCGAAGAGACCACGGTGCCAGACGAGGGAATAGGCACCGAGCCAGGCCAGCATCCGTCTGATGACGATCATTAGCATCAGGCTCAGCACCATGAGAACGAGGAGGCGTGGGACATAGACGCCGTAAACATCAAATTCTGCAGGCATGACAATTACTCAGCGGCAAGCGGGAGGAGTTGCGGCGCAGCCTCGGCCGCGTGCCAGCTTGCTGGCGGGGCTGCGTCAGGGAAAAGGGCGCGCCTGAGGCCGACAAGGGCGTCGATGCTGTCGGCGCCGCGCCTGTTGTCTTCGAGCGCGATGATTTTGAGGCTGTCGTCGATCGACTGACGCAGGCCCTCTTGCGGAGCGAGCGCCCGACCGGCCGCAATACGGTCATGATAGAAATCGGCGATGCCGGAGAGAACCGCGCCAAGCGATGCGGCGCTCGCCCCACGCAGTCTCTTGCGTTCACCCTGCAGCATCAGCACGTTGAAGCCGATGCGCACTTCGGCAAAGCCATCCACCTTCTTCAATTCCCGGTCCTCGACGACGGCAAGGCGCGGTACGAGCTGGCCGAGGCGATCGAGAATGCGGCCGGAAAGCCGCTCGTGATCGGCACGGCGTTCGCCTGCCGCCGTCTCGGCAAGATCGGTCCAGCCGGCGCGCACCAGCCGCCAGGCGGCGAGTTCGGCGCCGAAAGGGCGGGCGATCAGCGTCCATACCAACGCAAAGCCGATGCCGGCGAGCGCGGCGATCGCTTCATTGGTGAAGGTGGTGAAATCGGACGTGTAACGATCCTGCAGCGCGATGAAGGAGGCGCTGTTTACTGTCAGCAGCATGGCCAACATGTTGAACTGCGGCTTGGGGATCATCAGCCCCAAAAGCAGGAAGGGCGGAGCGAAGACAAGAACCAGGAGCTCGTAGCTGTTGACCATCGGCAGGATGCCGAAAATATAGACGAAGGAGATGATGAGGCTGATGCCGCACCAGATGAACATCGAGGTGATGAAGGGTGCAGGCCGATCAAGCGCCGCGAAGAAGGAGCAGGCAACGGCTGCCATGGTGACGAAACCGGCGCCATTCTGCCAGCCGCTATAGATCCAGAACAGGCAGGCGACGAGAATGCCCGCAACGACCGCGCCGGCCTGGAAGGCAAGCAGCGCATAATCGAAATGCCTGATACGGCCGACGATCTGGCGATGGCGAAAGGCCGGCCGCCAGGGGCCGGAATGTCTGCCGCTGACGATTTCGTCGCGCAGCGTCAGGCAATCCTGCCAGAGATCGACGATCTCCTTCAGCCGCGCCAGCGCACTGGAAAGCAGCAGGTCGCCCCAGCGCCGATCCGGGTCGGCCTCGCGGAGACTATCGATCCGCTGCGCCAGCTTTTCAGCCGTGTCGTCAGCTTGAGATTTTGCGCCGAGGCTCAGCCAGTCGGCGACCTCGTTCAGCAGGCAGATCAAATCTTTTGGCAGCACCTCGCGCTCGGTCTTCAGTGCATGAAGACGATCGGCGAGCGAGGAGAAGAGCGGCAACAGCATCAGGAGACGGCCGCGCAATTCGCGCGAATGGCGCACAATATCACGGCTGCCCGCGTCGTAACCAAGCTGGCTGATGATGAGGTCGAGGCCGGTGACGTCGGCGGCAAGCTTCTGCCGTTTCAAGGGCGTTGCCGGCGTCGCACCCTCGCCGCGCAGAATATCATTTGCCCAGCTGCCGGCATCGTCGAGCCAAGTGGAAATGCGCTGGCCGAGCACGCTGCGCACACTGGTCGGGAAGACGACGGCACTGACGAGACTGGCGCAGACGATGCCAATAATGATCTCTTCCGAGCGGGCAAGGGCCGTGTCGAAGATGGTGTCAGGCGAACCGACGGACGGCAGCGCGATAAGCGGCAGGGAATAGCCGGCCAGCATGAAGACGTAGCTGCGTGAAGAACGGTCCAGCATCGAGATAAACAGGAGCGTGCCAGTCCAGAGCGCAATGACGATGCTCAAAAGCTCCGGCGCATTGACGAAGAGCGGCACGAAGAAAACGGCCGCACTTGCACCGAGAAGGGTGCCGAGCGCGCGATAGAGGCCCTTCGAACTTGTCGCACCCGCGAGCGGATTGGCGACGACATAGACGGCCGCCATTGCCCAGTAAGGCCGCGGCAGGTCCAGGGACAAGGCAATGAAAAGGGCAAGCATGGATGCGAGGAAGGCCTTGGCCGAGAAGAGCCAGTCCCGCCAGGAGGGAAGGGTCACGATGTTTCCTCAAATTGCTGTGCGATCGCCGCAACCTGCGACGGGCTGATCTCTTCGAAGGCCTGCAGAACGCGGACCGCCGCTTCGAGATCGGCTTCACTGACGTTTACGAGGATCCTGCCGCGCAGGTCATCGAGAACGGCCTCCATCCGGGTTGCGAGGCTCTGGCCCTCCTCCGTCAGCCAGAGACCCTTTGCCCGCCTGTCAATCGGATCATCCTTGCGCATGACGAGATCGAGTGCTTCCAGCTGATCGAGCAACCTGACCAGCGACGGGCCTTCGATGCCGACGTGATTGGCCAGCACGACCTGGCGCACGCCACCACCCAAACGGCCAATCCAGAGCAATGGTGCTGCGCAAGCTTCCGAGATGCCGTGGGAGGTCAGCGCAAGATCCACCGCCCGGCGCCAGTTGCGGCCGGTCGACAAAAGGTTCGCAGTGAAAACGCGCTGAAGGGACGTAAATGATTGCATGCCATTCTAGTAGCATTAAAATAGTTAGGATTCAAACAATATTCTGAGACGAACGGAAATTGCTCCCGACGGATGTCCGAAGACAGCTGGCGTCAGGATGGAGATGGGCAGGAATTGCCTTACCTGGAGGAAGATTGCAGGGCAGCGACACTCACCCTCAGCCGGGGTGCGGCGAAATCCAGAAAGTGGCGCATTTTGAGCGGCATCTGGCCACGGGCGAGATGGACCAGGTGGATGGGAGCCGGCTCCGGTTCGAAATCCTCGAGCACGAGTTTCAGCGCGCCGGCCGCGACCGCCCCTGCGACCTGATAATAAAGCAGCCTGGTGATGCCGGCGCCGCGAATGGCGGCCTCGGCCGCCGCCTCGGTCGTGGTGACGGAAAGCCGTGGGCTGATCGGCACCTCAATGGCCTTTGCTGCTCCGACCTTCTGGAACTGCCAGCCGACAGATGGCGTCAGGATCTCGACGCTGATGCAGGGCAGGCCCAGAAGATCGGCTGGCTCCTTCGGCACACCGCGGCCGGCAAAGAAGGCCGGACTGCCGCAGACGACCCTGCGAACCGTACCGACGCGCGTGGCGACCATGGCGCTGTCGGGCAAATTGCCGATGCGCACGGCCATATCGACATGCTCGTCGACGAGATCGATATTGCGGTCCGCCAGCATCAGCCGCACGTTGATCGCCGGAAAGGTGGCCAAAAAGTCCGTCACGACAGGCAGCACGTGAAGGCGGCCGAACTGCACCGGAGCTGTGATCACCAACTCGCCCTTCGGCATGGCGAATTCGCCGGATGCCTGACGTTCGGCCTCCTCCACCTGCTCGAGGATTCGTCTGGCGGCATCGACATAGGTCGTGCCTGCATCGGTCAAGGCGATCTTGCGCGTGGTGCGGGTCAAGAGCTTGGTTCCGAGCAGCGTCTCCAGATCGGTGATCTTGCGGCTCAGAGTCGGCAGGGGAATTTTCAGCGAACGGCTGGCCGCCGACAGGTTTCCCCTGTCCACCACCTCCAGCAACATCGACATGGCTTCGAACCGGTCCAAATCATTCTTCCATTTTCCGGTAAAATTACTTTCATTTTAAGCATATTCTCTTGGTGAATGGAAATCGACACATTTGCATCCACAAGCCAATCACGGTTTGCCAGCAGCGAAGGAGATCTCCATGTCCCGCATTTTCATTCCCGCCAAGGACGATGTGCCAGAAGCAACAAAGCCAACGCTCGACGCCATCCAGAAGGCGCTGGGCTCCGTTCCGAATATCTTCCGCCTCGTCGCCAACAGCCCGGCCGCGCTGACCGCCTTCACCAGCTTCCAGAACGCCCTTTCCAGGACACTCGATGTCAAGACACGTGAGCGGATCGCTCTGGCCGTCGCAGAGGTGAACGGCTGCGACTACTGCCTGTCGGCCCATACCTATCTCGGCCTCAACCTCGCAAAGATCAGCCCGGAAGAAATTGCGCTGAACCGCAAGGGCGCATCAGCCGATGCCAAGGCGAATGCCGCCGTCGGCTTTGCGGCAAAGATTGCCGAAGCGCGCGGTCATGTCTCCGATGCCGATATCGCGAGCGTCCGCGCTGCCGGCTTTTCTGATGCGCAGATCGTCGAGATCGTCGCTCTGGTCGCCGAAAACACTTTCACCAATTATCTGAACGAAGTCGCCAAGACCGATATCGACTTCCCGGTCGTGTCCGCAGCCAATGCCGCCTAACGGATGACGAGCGGGTTAAAGCCCCGCTCCCACCCAACCTTGAGGAGATGGATCATGTCCTATGGATTTCTCGACATAGCCTCGACGCCCAGCGTGCGCGCCGCCCAGGCCGAAATGGGTGTTCAGGATTTCTGGACCAACCTGCCGACCGACCGCAGCTTCGACCGCTTCACGGAAAACGAGAGCGCCTTCATTGCGTCGCGCGACAGTTTCTACATGGCCTCCGTTTCCGAAACGGGCTGGCCCTACGTCCAGCATCGGGGTGGTCCGCAGGGCTTTCTCAAGGTGGTCGATGATCGCACGCTTGCCTTTGCAGATTACCGCGGCAACCGGCAGTATATAAGCGTCGGCAATCTCGCGGCCAATGAGCGGGTCTGCCTCTTTCTCATGGATTATCCCCGCCGCGCGCGGCTAAAGATCTATGCGCATGCCGAAAAGCTGGCGCTCGATGCGGAGCCTGCACTGACGGAGCTTGTCGCCACGCCGTCCTATCGGGCAAAGCCGGAACGCCTCTTCCGCCTGCGCCTCGAAGCTTTCGACTGGAACTGCCCGCAGCATATCACACCGCGCTATACCGAGGCGGAGATCGGCGTCGCCGTCCAGCCGCTTCGTCAGCGTCTCGCAGAGCTGGAGGCCGAGAATGACGCCTTAAGGGCGCAGATCGCGCGAGCTGGAGGTGCAGAGTAGCGCCTGGCTAATGAGCCGAAACCATGCCCCGATCAGTGAGCGTCATACCGGCGAGATCAATGCCCATACCACGAGCGCCCTGGGCTGCTGCCCGGCCGACGGCCTGGAGCTGGTCGGGATCGCTTTGAGACTGCTCGACGGCGCTTTCGACCAGCGCCGCCTGCAGCAGCAGGGCTTCAGCCATCTCCTGCTTCGACGCGTCGTCTGCGGTGGTGACCATAGCGGCCGATGCCATGGCATTCATGACCTGCCGGCGCACGGCGGCCGTCGAAGCCGGGCTCGGGTCATCGGTCGTGCCGCGCGTCGCCTGCCAGCTGCTGATCAGCCAGACGGTATAGGCATCGACGACATTGTCGATCCTCAGGCCGTAGCGGGCAAGTGGTGGGCGCATCGCCTCGATGATATCCTGCGAGGCAAAGAGTTTGGCGAGCGTGTCAGCACCTTTCGGATCGACGGCTTTGGTCTTCGATACGAAATTCTCGAGATTGGCGGAACGGCGCGACTTCGACGGTGTATAGCGAAAGTCTGCGACGCTGACCGGTTTGGTGGCGGCAGGCGCTTGCTTTCCCGAGTTCGATCGCGGCACCGGGCGCTGCATCTGCCGACGCAGCGTCTCGGCGATCGGCCCCATATTCAAGGTGGCCTCGAAGGCACCGGGGCTCAGCGGCCCGGCAAAATCTGCCTGGGCGCCTGCGCTGACCGGCAGGCAGAGAACGAACCCAACGACGACAATCCGAGCATATCTCATCAATGAACCCCAAGGCGCAGCCGCGGCGAATATATGCGGCGTGTTCGCGTCGGCAAGGTGAACAGATGGCTTGGGGGCCACTTCGCGTCCCCGCAGTTTCGCATCCTCGCAGAACCGTATTGCGAATGTGCGACATTGACCGGCATCGAACATCCCCCCGCCTGTAGCCTGAGCAGCAACTGGACTTTGCCCCAGCCTCCGGGGATAGTTCGAGCAATATCCGGATAGAAACGATGGAGGCTCCGGTGAAGGCTCATCTTGCGGCATGTCTTGGTCTCACTCTCCTGGCATCGCCGGCAATGGCCGAGGGCAGGGTCGCCGAGGTCTTCACGAAGACCTGTCTCGCGCAGTTTCCGGATTTCAAGAATATCGATATGGCGCCCCGAAAGAGGCGAGGAGGATATCTTCCCCGACCCCTATTCCGAACGCGTTGCCGATGGCTGGCGCACCGGCGTCATAAAGGCACTTGAGCAGGAATTTGCCGCTTACGTTCCGCCAGCGCCTGAAGTGGCTCAGGATTGCTGTCACCACTGACATTCTGTTTGCGCGTGAATGGCGTTGCCGCGCCGTTCGCCGCAAGCGGCTGGCTCTACTTCATATAAAGCGAACGCGAACGCTCCAGATGCTTGAGCACCGCCGCTTCGGCGCCATCGACGTCGTTGGCGGCAAGCTGCTCCAGGATCTCTTCATGTTCGGCGAGCGTATATTTTTCCTTGCCGGTCCAGATCAGCATTTCCGTATGATATTCCTTCAGCCATGCCAGCATGGCTTCGCTGACGGCCACATAGATCGGATTGCCGGAGATCTGGGCGATGCGAGTATGGAACCGCATGTCGGCGGAAATGAATTCTTCGGCGTGGCCGAGCGAGGCGCGCTGATGGTCGATGATCTCGCGGAGCGCTTCGACATCGGCCTGCTTGGCGCGCTGGGCGGCCTCCCGCGCCATGCCGCGCTCGAAGAAGATACGGGCACTCTTCAGGTGCTCCAGCGAATCCGCCGATTGCGACAGCATGATCTTCGCCGTCAGGTCGACCTGGCGAAAGATCGACTGGGCAGTCAGTTTCAAGACCTTCGCCCGCTCGCCGTGCGAGATGCTGACGAGGCCCTTGTTGGCGAGAGATTGCATCGCCTCGCGGATGGCGGGGCGGCCGACGCCGAAGCGTTCCATCAGAACGCGCTCGGAGGGCATTTCGTCGCCCGGTTGCAACTCTCCTGATGTGATCAGCCGTTCCAGCCGGTCAAAAACTTCATCAGACAGTTTTCGACGGACAATTGGCTCGATGGCTGAGGTCATGGCGTCTCGCTGGCTCAAATCTTCTCTCCCCTTAGCATTTTCACCGACCGACGACAAAGCGCGCCAAGCGAAATTCACACCTGTTGAAAATTTCCGTTGCAGAAGATGGAATACTCATTATACCAGATTACAAGTTGACGCCATGGCTTCTTGACGTGGCGAGAGGAGCAACCGGCAATTTCATGATGATAACCCTCACTTACCGCATCGAGACACCCGGCAGCGTCGAAGCGATGGCGAGCAAGATCGCCTCTGATCAATCGACCGGCACCTTCGTTCCGGTTCCGGGCGAGACAGAGGAATTGAAGTCGCGGGTCGCCGCCCGGGTGCTTGCCATCCGTTCGCTGGAAGATGCGGGCCATCCCTCCTGGCCGGAGGCGCCCGAAGGCGTACGGCTGCAGCGCGCCGATGTCGATATCGCATTCCCGCTCGATGCGATCGGCACGGATCTTTCCGCCCTGATGACGATCGCGATCGGCGGGACTTTTTCCATCAAGGGCATGACCGGCCTGCGCGTCGTCGACATGAAGCTTCCGGAGGCCTTCAGACAAGCCCATCCCGGCCCGCAATTCGGCATTCCCGGCAGCCGGCGCCTGACCGGCGTCGAGGGCCGGCCGATCATCGGCACGATCGTCAAGCCGGCACTCGGTCTGCGCCCGCACGAGACGGCGGAGCTTGTCGGCGAACTGATCGAATCCGGCGTCGACTTCATCAAGGACGACGAGAAGCTGATGAGCCCCGCCTATTCGCCGCTGAAAGAGCGCGTGGCGGCGATCATGCCCCGCATTCTCGATCACGAGCATAAGACCGGCAAGAAGGTCATGTATGCCTTCGGCATCTCGCATGCCGATCCCGACGAGATGATGCGCAACCACGATCTCGTGCTTGCGGCTGGCGGCAACTGCGCCGTCGTCAACATCAATTCGATCGGCTTTGGCGGCATGAGCTTCCTGCGCAAACGCTCCGGCCTTGTGCTGCATGCGCATCGCAACGGCTGGGACGTGCTGACGCGCCACCCCGGCATCGGCCTCGACTTCAAGGTCTATCAACAGCTCTGGCGGATGCTCGGCGTCGACCAGTTCCAGATCAACGGCATCCGTGTGAAATACTGGGAGCCGGACGAAAGCTTCGTTGCTTCCTTCAAGGCGATCAGCACGCCACTCTTTACCCCCTCCGACTGCCCGCTTCCCGTTGCCGGCTCCGGCCAGTGGGGCGGCCAGGCACCTGAAACCTATCAGCGCACCGGCCGCACCACCGATCTTCTCTATCTCTGCGGCGGCGGCATCGTCAGCCATCCGCAGGGACCGGCAGCCGGCGTACGCGCCGTACAGCAGGCCTGGCAGGCGGCAGTCGCCGACATTCCGCTCGACGACTACGCCAAAGATCATCCCGAGCTCGCTGCATCGATTGCCAAGTTCAGCGACGGCAAGGCGGCGTGAGGATGCGCGACCTGCTCGTCAGTTATTACGGCGACGATTTCACCGGCTCCACCGATGTGATGGAAGCGCTCGCCAGCAACGGCATTCCAACCGTGCTCTTCCTAGGCATTCCCGAGCAGGCACTGGTTGACCGCTTCCGAGATTGCCGGGCTGTCGGCATTGCCGGAACGAGCCGCAGCGAGAGCCCGGCCTGGATGCAGGAACATCTTGCCCCGGCCTTCCAATGG
Organism: Rhizobium sp. 01T444; assembly: GCF_056398305.1. Taxonomy (NCBI): domain Bacteria; kingdom Pseudomonadati; phylum Pseudomonadota; class Alphaproteobacteria; order Hyphomicrobiales; family Rhizobiaceae; genus Rhizobium; species Rhizobium sp. 01T444. Next base: position 85,436 of record NZ_JBFTPD010000015.1, on the reverse strand, counting down.
CTGAAAGGCTTGCAGGCGAATATCTGCCACTACAAGGTCTGTTCGACATTCGATTCCGCGCCCGAAGTCGGCAATATCGGCAAGGCGATCGAGATCGGCAAAGAGATCTTCGAGCAGGAGCTGGTGCCCATCATCGTCGGTGCGCCACAACTCAAGCGCTATACGGCCTTCGGCAATCTCTTTGCCGCCTATCAGGGGCGCGTTTTCCGAATCGACCGCCACCCGGTCATGAGCCGTCATCCCGTCACGCCCATGCAGGAGGCGGATCTTGCCGTTCATCTCGGCAAACAGACCGACCTTGCCGTTTCGCTCGCCGATCTGACGCTGCTTGCATCACCTGATGCGGACGCGAGGACCGACCAGCTGATCGCCGAGGCGTCAGGCATCCTGCTTCTCGATGTCGATTCCGCCGAGAGCCAGACCACCGCCGGCCGGCAGCTGCAGCGCATCGCGGCTGCCAAGGGCAGTTTCGTCGCCGGCTCCTCCGGCGTCGAATATGCGCTCATCGATGCGTGGCGCGAAAAGGGCCTGATCGGCCAGGGCGTCGAGTTTCAGTCGCCGGGTAAGGTGGATCGGCTCGCCGTCGTCTCCGGCAGCGTCTCGCCGACGACGGAACGGCAGATTCGCACGGCAATTGCCGACGGCTTTCATGATATTCCACTCGATCCTCTGGCACTGGTCGGCACCAATGCCGAGGCGGCACTCGACGTCGCGGTCGCAGCAGGCCTTGCCGCGCTGAAAGCCGGCCGCAGCGTCATCCTGCACACCGCCCTTGGACCCTCGGCCGATCGCGGCGCCGATATCGACCAGCTACCCGGCGCCCGTCATCGGCTGGGTCGCGCGCTCGGAACCATCCTGCGCCGCCTTGTCCAAACCGAAGGGCTTTCGCGCACCGTTATTGCCGGCGGCGACACGTCGAGCCATGCGCTGCAGGAATTGCGCGTCGATGCACTGACGACCCTCTTGCCGCTGCCGCAGACCCCCGGTTCGCCGCTCTGCACCGCCCATGGCGGCTACGCGTCGACGGACGGGCTGCAGATTGCGCTGAAGGGCGGGCAAGTCGGCGCCGACGGCTATTTCGCGCAGATCCGGGACGGAAGGACAGCATGATGCAAGCGGGTGACTTCGTCCGCGAACGATAATGGAATGGTGATTGACTCATCATACCAGCTACGATACCAATCCCGCATATGAAGGTGAGGAAACATGACTGCAATTGCCCTCTTTGGCGCCGGCGGAAAAATGGGATACCGGCTGGCCAAAAATCTCAAAGGTTCCCGTTTTGATGTTCGTCATGTCGAGGTCAGCGACGCCGGCAAGGCGCGCCTGAAGAACGATCTCGGCATCGATTGTACGCCGGCCGATGCCGCGCTCGATGGCGCTGACGTCGTGATCCTCGCCGTACCGGATACCGCGATCGGCAAGGTTGCAGCTGGTATCGTCGACAAGCTGAAGCCCGGCACGATGGTCGTCGCCCTCGACGCCGCCGCCCCCTTTGCCGGCCACCTGCCTGAGCGCGCGGACCTAACTTATTTCGTGACCCACCCCTGCCATCCGCCGATCTTCAACGACGAGACGGAGATGCAGGCGAAGAAGGACCATTTTGGTGGCCTCTTTGCCAAGCAGCACATCGTCTCCGCCCTGATGCAGGGTCCGGAAAGCGCTTATGGCCTCGGCGAAGAGATCGCAAAGGTTATCTGGGCGCCGGTCATGCGCTCGCACCGCGTCACGGTCGACCAGATGGCGATGCTGGAGCCCGGCCTTTCGGAAACCGTCTGCGCCTCGCTGCTCGTGATCATGCGCCAGGCGATGGACGAATGCGTCGCCCGCGGTGTTCCAGCGGAAGCCGCCCGCGACTTCCTGCTCGGGCATATGAACGTGCTCGGCGCCGTCATCTTCAAGGAAGTCGACGGTGTGTTCTCGGATGCCTGCAACAAGGCGATCGAGTTCGGCATTCCGGCCCTCATGCGCGACGACTGGAAGAAGGTCTTCGAACCTCAGGAGATCGCCGACAGCATCCGGCGCATCACCTGATACTGCCGCGGCAGGGCTCGAGCCTTGCCGCCTTTGCCGGCCCGGGGGGACTTTGAAGACCGGCCGGTTTTCGATCTCGCATGGATTGAACCGAACCGGGATTGGTTCGGCCATGCGTCAAACCTGGGAGGAGAAACCATGAAACTTACACGTAGACTGACCCTTGCAGCCTTCGCCGGCGCCCTGTCGCTTGGTGTTGCGATGCCGGCCTTTTCGGCGGACCTGATCGCCATCATCACGCCGGCCCACGACAACCCCTTCTTCAAGGCGGAAGCGGTCGGCGCCGAAGCCAAGGCCAAGGAACTCGGCTATGAGGCGCTCGTCATGACGCATGACGACGACGCCAACAAGCAGTCGGAAATGATCGATACCGCCATCGGCCGCGGCGCCAAGGCGATCATCCTCGACAATGCCGGCGCCGATGCATCGGTTGCCGCCGTCAAGAAGGCTAAGGATGCCGGCATCCCCTCCTTCCTCATCGACCGCGAAATCAATGCGACCGGCGTTGCCGTCGCCCAAATCGTTTCCAACAACTATCAGGGCGCCCAGCTCGGCGCGCAGGAATTCGTCAAGCTGATGGGTGAGAAGGGCAATTATGTCGAGCTCGTCGGCAAGGAGTCGGACACCAATGCCGGCATCCGCTCGCAGGGCTATCATGACGTCATCGACGACTATCCTGATCTGAAATCTGTCGCCAAGCAGTCGGCCAACTGGAGTCAGACGGAAGCCTACGCCAAGATGGAAACCATCCTGCAGGCGAACCCCGATATCAAGGGCGTCATCTCCGGCAATGATACGATGGCCATGGGCGCAATCGCCGCTCTTCAGGCTGCCGGCCGCAAGGACGTGATCGTCGTCGGTTTCGACGGCTCCAACGATGTGCGCGACTCCATCAAATCAGGCGGCATCAAGGCAACCGTGCTGCAGCCGGCCTATGCACAGGCCCAGATGGCTGTCGAACAGGCTGATGCCTATATCAAGAACAAGACGGCACCGAAGGAAGAAAAGCAGCTCATGGACTGCGTCCTCATCAACGCCGACAATGCGGGCAAGCTCGAGACCTTTGCCATCGCAAAGTAAAGCGGACGACTGCAGCCTATTCTCTTTCATTTCGAGGTTTATCGCATGTTGAGGATCAGGGGCGCCCTGATCGCCGCGCTCGTCGCGGCGGCTTTGCCCGGCTGCRAGATCATCAAGACACCGACTGCGGAAGAAAAAGCCGCAGCGGCGGCCAAGAGCGCTTTCGATCCGAATGCCAAGGTCGATGCCATTTGGCAGCCGCAAGTCGTGCCCTATTATGAAAAGCGCGCCGGCGCGCTGAAGGATGTCGCAGCACTTGCCGTTTCGAGCCCCGACCAGGCCGGCGAGAAATACGGCAATCCGCACAAGCAGACGAGCTCGCCCTGGACCTATGCCGTCAAGTTCAGCGGCAAGGTCGTCGCCGCCGATACCGCCTCGCGGGCAGCAACGCTCGATGTCGATGCCGATGGGGACGGCAAACCCGACGCAAAAGTCCAGATCGGGCCTGCCATCCGCGGCACGGCGCTGCGCGACACGCTGGATTTCGTCAATTTCAACGAGTTCAAGAACCAGATCGAATGGGCACAGTTCGGCAAGTCCTTCAATGAGCAGGCCAATAGCGCCTTCCTGTCGGCGATCCCGCGCGACGGCCTGGTCGGCAAGACGGTGACCGTGACCGGCGCTTTTCCGCTGCCTTCGGGCAGCGATCTGCCGCTCGTGACCCCTTCGGCGCTGACGGTGGCACCATGACGATCGCCGAGGCTCCAAAGGACGAGATCATCCTGCGCCTCGACGACGTGTCGAAGGTCTATTCCGGCATCGTCGCCGTCAAGCGTGCCAATCTCGAATTGCGCCGCGGCGCCGTCAACGTGCTGGTCGGCGAAAACGGTGCCGGCAAGTCGACGCTGATGAAGATCATCGCCGGCGTCGAACGGCCGACGCTCGGGAACATCATTCTGGACGGTGAAACCGTTTCCTTCGCCAGCCCCGCCGATGCGCAGGCGCATGGCATCGGCATGATCTTCCAGGAGCTCAATCTTTTCGCCAATATGTCGGTTGCCGAAAACATCTTTGCGACGCGCGAAGTGACCCGCGGCGTGCTCGGCATCGACCACAAGGAACAGGTCCGCAAGGCCAACGAATTCCTTGGGCGTCTCGATGCCGGCATCGATGCCGAGACCATGGTCGAGGATCTTCCGATCGGCCAGCAGCAGCTTGTCGAGATCGCCAAGGCAATGTCGCTGAATGCCCGCATCCTCATCATGGACGAGCCGACGTCGGCGCTGTCGGCAGCCGAAGTCGAGATCCTCTTCAAGGTGATCGGCGAGTTGAAGGCGCAAGGGGTCGCGATCGTCTATATCTCGCATCGCCTCGAAGAGCTCATGCGGATCGGCGATTACATCACCGTGCTGCGCGACGGGCAGATTACCGGCCATGCCATGGTCAGGGATATCGACACCCGCTGGATCGTGCGTTCGATGATCGGCTCAGATGCCAAGGATTTTGCGAAATCCGACGATCATGCGCTCGGCAAGGAAATGTTCCGCGCCGAAAATATCAGCCTGCCGCGGCCGACCGGCGGGCTTGCAGTCGATAATGTCTCACTGTCGGTCAGGGCAGGCGAGATCCTCGGCATTTACGGGCTGATGGGCGCCGGGCGCAGCGAATTCTTCGAATGCGTCATCGGCCGCCATGCGCACTCGACCGGCAAGATCTTCATCGACGGCAAGGAGGTACGAGCGCGCGATACAACGCGGCGCATCCGCCGGGGCCTCGCGCTCATTCCCGAGGACCGGCAGCGCGAAGGGCTGGTGCAGGTGCTCTCCATCGCATCGAACCTGACGCTTGCAAGCCTCGGCCGCTTCACGCGCCTCTTCCATATCAATGCCAAGGCAGAGAAGAACGCCATCGTCGAGGCGATCCGCGATCTCTCGATCAAAGCGCCGAACCCGGCCTTCGAGGTGACCTCGATGTCCGGCGGCAACCAGCAGAAGGTTGTCATCGGTAAGGCGCTGATGACCAATCCGAAGGTTCTGCTGATGGACGAGCCGAGCCGCGGCATCGATGTCGGCGCCAAGGCGGATGTTTTCCGCACCATGCGCCGGCTTGCCGCCAATGGCCTCGCCATCCTGTTTTCAACATCCGACCTCGAAGAGGTCATGGCGCTTTCCGATCGCATCGCGGTGCTCAGCAACGGCCATCTCATCGCCGTCTTCGACCGCGCGCAAGCAACGGAAGAGGCCATTATCGCGGCCTCCGCCAAGGGGCACGAACATCAAGGGAAACTTGCGTCATGACGGCGGCTACCGCATCCACTTCCGCGCCGAAGGGCGCGAACGGCTCCTTCCTCCTGACGCTGATGAAGCTTCGAACCTTCATCGCGCTCTTTGCCGTCATCATCTTCTTCTCGATCTTCGCGCCGAACTTCACCTCGACGGCGAACATGATCCTGATGTCGAAACATGTGGCGCTGAATGCCTTCCTGGCGATGGGCATGACCTTCGTCATCATCACTGGCGGTATCGATCTCTCGGTCGGCTCGATCGTCGGCCTGTGCGGCATGGTCGCCGGCGGGTTGATCCTCTACGGCATCGAACTGCCGATCGGCTATACGGTCTATTTCAATCTCGTCGAGATCGTGCTGATCACGCTGGCAATCGGTCTCTTCATCGGCCTGATCAACGGCCTGTTGATCACCAAGCTCAATGTCGCGCCCTTCATCGCCACGCTCGGCACGCTCTATGTCGCCCGCGGCCTGGCGCTTCTTTCATCCGACGGCCAGACCTTTCCGAACCTCGTCGGGCGGCCGGAATATGCGACGACCGGTTTCGATTTCTTCGGTGCGGGCCGCGTTCTTGGCCTGCCGGTATCGATCTGGATCCTGATCGTGCTGGCGTTGGTGGCCGCTTACGTCGCGCGCTCGACACCGATCGGGCGCCACATCTTTGCCGTCGGCGGCAATGAGCGCGCCGCCCGCATGTCGGGCATCCGCGTAGATCTGGTCAAGATCTTCGTCTACATGTTCTCCGGGCTTTGCGCCGCGATCGTCGGCATCGTCATCTCCTCGGAGCTGATGGCCGCGCATCCGGCAACGGGCGAAAGCTTCGAACTCAACGCGATTGCCGCGGCCGTACTCGGCGGCACTTCGATGTCTGGCGGGCGCGGCACGATCGGCGGCACGATCATCGGCGCCTTCGTCATCGGCATTCTCTCGGACGGTCTCGTGATGATGGGAGTTTCCTCTTTCTGGCAGATGGTCATCAAGGGTCTCGTCATCATCATCGCCGTCGTCGTCGACCAGGCGCAGCGTCGGCTGCAGCAGCGCGTGACCCTCATGCAGATGGCAAAGGCAGGTTGAAATGGTTGACTTGAAAGGTGCTTTGACCGGTTGCGGCTTCTTTGCGATCAATCAGATGCACGCATGGAAGGATGTTGATGGTGCCGGGATCGTGGCGATCTGCGACCGCGATCCGGAGCGCCTGAAAATCGTCGGCGAGCAGTTCGGCATTAACAGGCGCTACACGGATGCGGCAGGCATGTTTGCCGACGGCGGCTTCGATTTCGTCGATATCGCCACCACGGTCCAGAGCCACCGGGCGCTGGTGGAAATGGCGGCCAGCCACACCATCCCGGCCATCTGCCAAAAACCCTTCGCCAAGACGCTTGCCGATGCCAAGGCGATGGTCGAAGCCTGCCGGAAGGCCGGCATTCCGCTGATGGTGCACGAGAATTTCCGCTGGCAGACACCCATCCAGGCCGTGCGCCGGCTCTTGGACAATAAAGCGATCGGCATACCCTTCTGGGGCCGCTTCTCCTTCCGCTCCGCCTATGACGTATTTTCCGGCCAGCCCTATCTCGCCGAAGGCGAACGCTTCATCATCGAGGATCTCGGCATCCACACACTGGATATTGCCCGCTTCATCCTCGGCGACGTGAAAGCGCTGACGGCGCGCACGAAACGCGTCAACCCAAAGATCACGGGCGAGGATGTCGCGACGATCCTGCTCGACCACGAAAGCGGCGCAACTTCCATCGTCGACGTCAGCTATGCGACGAAGCTTGGCACCGAGCCCTTCCCGGAAACGCTGATCGAGCTCGACGGCACCGATGGCACGATCCGCCTTTCGGCCGGCTATCGGCTCGAAGTGACCAATGCGGCAGGTACCGTCGTTTCCGACGCTTCGCCGCAGCTGCTCTCCTGGGCCTCCCGGCCTTGGCACAATATTCAGGAAAGCGTCTATGCGATCCAGAAGCACTGGGTCGACAAGTTGAAAAATGGCGGCGAGCCGGCAACGTCGGGCGCCGACAATCTCAAGACCTTTGCCCTTGTCGAAGCCGCCTATGACAGTGCCGCGTCCGGCAAGACGATCGACGTGGAGGCGATGCTGAGATGACGACGGACGCCTTCGCCCTCTACGGCACGCATGAGGCCGAAGAGCATCCAGTCCGCCTGACCGCCGGGCGCCTCTCAGCCGATCTCGCAAAGGGCAATCTGCGCACGATCCGCTATGACGGTATCGAGGTGCTGCGCGCCGTCTCCTATCTGGTGCGCGACCGCGACTGGGGAACCTATAGCCCCCGGATCGAAGATCTCTGGGTCGAGCAGGGCAACGGTGCCTATTCCGTCCGCTATGTCGCCCATTGCAAGGGACCCGAGGATAGCAGGCTTGCCATTTCGGTGCATATTGCGGCAACGGAGCGTGAACTGATCTTCGAAGCCAGCGCGCTTTCGCCGACCGGTTTCGAGACCAATCGCTGCGGTTTCTGCATCCTGCACCCGATCGTCGGCCTTGCCGGAAGCCCGGCCAAGGTCGAGCATGTGGATGGTCGCGTAAACGAGACGCGCTTTCCCGACCGGATCGACCCCTGGCAGCCCTTTAAGGATATGCGGGCGATCACCCATCATGTGCTGCCGGGCGTTTCAGCCGAGTGCCGTATGGAAGGCGATACATTCGAGATGGAAGACCAGCGCAACTGGTCGGATGCCTCCTACAAGACCTATGTGCGCCCGCTGGCGCTTCCCTGGCCCTACCAGATCGCCGCCAACGAACCGGTACGGCACAGGATCGTCCTTTCCATCCGCGACACCAGGAGCGGACAAACGACCGCCGCCGGCTCCGCTGCTGGCGCGATCCGGCTCGAACCGGGTGAGCACAGCGGCACCATGCCGGCCATTGGCCTGATCGTCGCGCCTGATGAAGCCAAGGCCGTGCTTGCGGCCCGTGATCTGCTTTCGGGGATTGCCCCGCAGGAATTGCTTTTCCACTTCGATCCCAATGCCGGGCATGGCGCTGATGCATTGCAGGATTTTGCCGCGATTGCCGCGCTTCACCGCGGACGGTCGACGCTGGAGATCGCCCTGCCCTGCAAGCAGTCGCCAGCATCCGAAACTGCCGAAATTGCCAAGCAAATGCAGGCTGCGGGTTTCCGCCCCGATGCCATCATGATCTCCCCTTCCGTCGACCGGCAGTCGACGCCTCCGGGCAGCACATGGCCCGCATGCCCGCCGCTTGAAGAGGTCTATGCCGCAGCGCACGAGGCCTTTGCCGGCATTCGCATCGGCGGCGGCATGCTGAGCTACTTCACCGAGCTCAACCGCAAGCGCGTGCCGGCCGATCGCCTCGGTTTTATCAGCCACTGCACCAACCCGATCGTCCATGCCGCCGATGATCTGAGCGTCATGCAGACACTGGAAGCGCTGCCCTTCATCACGGGCTCGGTACGCGCCATCTATGGCGACAAGCCCTACCGGATCGGTCCATCGACCATTCCCATGCGGCAGAACCCCTATGGCAACCGCACCATGGACAATCCCGCCGGCGGCCGCATTCCGATGGCAAACCGCGATCCACGCCACAATGGCCGCTTCGCGGAAGCCTTTGCGCTCGGCTACGCCATCCGCGTGCTGGATGCCGATCTCGAATGCCTGACGCTCGCAGCGCTGACCGGCCCCTTCGGCCTGGTTGCCGGTAAGGCAGAACCAACGGAAGAAGGCGGCAACAGGCCGCTTTTTACCATCGTGAAGCTGCTGTCCAGCCTTGCCGGGTCAGCCTGGATTGGCTGCACGTCTTCGCATCCGTCGAAGGTTCTGGCCTTCCTGTCGGGGTCGACGCTGCATATCGTCAATCTGACGGCCCAAGAGCAAAGCATCGATATCAGTGCCTTCGGCTCGGACTCGCAAGGCAAGAGCATGGCACTTGCGCCTTTTGGTACGGCGTCGATCAAACTCGCCGTTTAGGGCTTTCGGGCACATCGCGCAGACCGGTGGGCATCAGTGTCTGTGCCGAGGAGGATATACCGTTTAAAAATCCAGGCCAGGCACATTCTGTGGTTGGTTTTATGTTTCTATTCTCGTAAAACGTTTATATGCGAAATATCGGGCGAGCCGTTACGATGGATACGATTCCCACCGAAGGCTTTGATGTGGTGAAGGCAGAAGACGCATTGGGACAGTAGTACCCTAAGCAACGCGCTTTCTTGCTTCATCAGGCTACGGAAGCACTGTATCACTGCCTGCTGCTGGCCCTGACGCTCTAAGACATACTTGCCGCCGCGCAGCAATCATGTCTAACGTCTCAAAGGTCAGCATTGCAGTAACACCGCAGCAAGCTGAGCTTTTGCGCGATGCGGTCGAAAGCGGTGCTTATGCCAGCAGCAGCAGCGAAGTTGTACGCGAAGCCATGCGTGACTGGTCTGCGAAATGGGCTAGCCGGAAGGACGATATTGTGCATCTTCGCGAATTGTGAGCGCAGGGCAAAGCCAGTGGCGCGCCGCAAGCTATTAATTTCGAGGCAACCCACGAAAAGCCCGTCAGAAACTGAACGCCGCTCGCAATCATGGCGGTTAAGCTCGTTTGGTCGCCTCAAGCCGAGGACGACGTCATCAATACTTATGTCGAGATAGGTCTTCACCAACCTCAAGCCGCTGAACGCTATTATGAGCAGTTTAGGCAGAAAGTCGGCCTTTTGGCCGAAGCCCGATGGTGTCCTGACTTTCGACCGGCTGTCCTCGGTGTTCCTGTCGAACACCGATCACGAGGAAGACCAGCCGGTGCATCTCAAGGTCAAGGACATGCGCTGCAGAAGTCGTCCGAGCACGACATCTATGCCGGTCCCTCGACCCGCTACTGTCCGGCCGGCGTTTGCGAATGGGTCGAGAAGGATGGCCAGGAAACCTACGTCATCAACGCCCCAGAACTGCGTCCAATGCAAGACCTGCGACATCAAGGATCCCAACCAGAATATCAACTGGGTTCCGCCGCAGGGTGGCGAAGGGCCGGTCTATCCGAATATGTGACCGTTTCATCGACGCTGCCGCCAACCTGGCAGGCGTCCGGTTCTTTGACAGTCACGCGAGGACAACATTCGCACTAGCACCGGCGCTCTTGACCCACCAACAACTCAACAGCTGGCGCCGAAGTTCACTTCCGCTCCACTCTCCATAACCGATGAGGCGAATTGCGCTCATAGCCGAGTTCGGCGAAGCTCGCGACTTCCAAAATCAACCCCCACGGGGCTCGGAAATAGATCCAATTGAATCCCGCCAATGGTCCGCTTTCAACCAAGTTGGGTCCATCCAGCATGTCGATGCCCTGCGCTCGCAATCGATTCGCGCACGCATGAACGTCGTCGACTTCAAAACAAAGATGCATGCCGCCGACCTCCGAGGATCGCTTCGGTCGGCTGTCTTCCTCGCCACTATATTCAAACAGCTCGACACTCGTCCCTTCGCCGCAACGCAGGAACACCAGATCGCGTATGGTCGATTGTGCGGATGCGCCCAGCTTTTTTGCCATGAAATCCTGGTCGACATCGAAGGGTCCAGTACGAAAGACCTCGATCGCACCGAAGACCGCCCGAAAGAATGCAATGCCCTCTTCAATATCCGGCACCGTAATGCCGATGTGGTGCATGCCGTAGACCCTGCCCGTCATATGATAACCTTATCCAATTTGTTGAGACGCTCGARAATGCCGGACGTGCGTGTGCTGATAGAAACTGCGGCTTGCCATCAGTCGCGGAGGAGGTCGCCACAGCTAGTGTGCTGTCCGCCTGCGGGCAGCCGAATAGATCAGCGCCGCGACGACAATCAGGATGCCCTGGAAAAGATATTGATAGGTCTGTGTGAGACTGAGGAATGTCACCGCGCTCAGCACTTCCGTCAGCAGGACGGCACCGAGGACCGTGCCGATGAATGTTCCGCGACCACCCGTCAGGCTCGTACCACCGAGTACGACTGCCGTGATGCTGGACAAGGTGTAGTTGACGCCCTGGCGTGGATCACCGACGCCGATCTGTGTCATCAGCATGAGTGCGCCGACGGCGGTCATCAGGGAGCAAGCGATATAGCCGCTGATATAGGTCAGATCGACACGAATGCCCATTCTGCGTGCGGATTCCTCGTTTGAACCGACCGCCCGCAAGCGCCAGCCAAGTCTCGATCCGCGCAGCGCGTATTCACCAATCAGCGTCACGACGACGAGGATGAGGAAGGCGACGGGAAGCGGCCCCCATTGCCAGTTGATCCAATCTGTGACGGTCGAGCTGATATAGCCGTCCGGGTTTTCGCGCAGCAGAAAGCTGAAACCCTGTATCGCGATATACATGGCAAGTGTTGCCGCAATCGGCGTAAAGTTCGCGTATCGGATCAAAACGCCATTCACGGCGCCCGTGACGAACGCACCCGTCAGCATGAGCAGAAATCCAATCAACATCATACCGCTCGACATATCCTCGGTGACGAAGAACGAGGCGACGACGACGAGAAAACCGGCAAGCGGGCCGACGGATAGGTCGATGCCGCCCATGAGCAGCGCGATCGTCTGTCCGAGGGCGATGAAGCCCAGCGCGGTCGACAGCAGGAGGATGTTGTAGATGTTGTAGATCGACAGAAAGTTGTCGTTCTGACCATTGACGAAAAGCCCGAGAAGAATAGTCACAAGCGCCAACGGCACGGCGGGCGCAATATCCGACTGCAGGAAATGGCGCAGCCCGTTCGGTGCGGTCCCCCCTGATATCGAACCGCTTTCGACATCGTGAGTTGCGGCCTTGACGGCCGCCGCGACGATGCGCTCTTCGGTGACATCATCACCGGTCAACGTTTCGACGACGTGACCGCGCGACATGACGATGACCTTATCGCACAGCCCCTCGAGCTCGACCGCATCGGATGAGTTGACGACAACAGGCGTTCCTGCCTCCGATACGTCACGCAGGATACGATAGATCTCGAAGCGCGCGCCAACGTCCACACCCTGCGTCGGCTCGTCGGCAATTACAATGCCAGGCTCTGACAGGAGGGCGCGCGACATTACCACCTTTTGCTGATTGCCACCGGACAAGGACATGATCGGTGCTTCGAGACCGGGAGCTTTGACTGCCAGCTCGCCGAAGATCGCGGTGACTTTTTCGTGCTCTCTCCTACTGTTCATGACGCCACTTGCGGCGAATTTCTCCAGCGCAGAGAAGGTGGCGTTTTCGCGCACCGTCAGGCCGCTCGCCACGCCTTCGAGATGTCTGTCAGACGGCATGAAGGCAGATTGACGCAACAGCGTCGGTTGATTGACGGCTTGCCCGTGAAGCGTGACCGCCCCCTCTGCTGTGTGCAGACCGGCAAGCGTGCGCATCAGCTCTGTCTGGCCGTTGCCGGAGACGCCGGCGACGCCAATGATCTCGCCGCGCGCTACATCAAAACTTACATTGGTAAATCCGTGGCCGCTCAAACCCGCAACGGACAAACTGGCCTCACCGCCGACCCGCTTCGACTTTGGCGGAAAGGCAGCCTCCAGCGTGCGGCCGACGATGAGATTGACGAGCTCGGCATCGCTCGTGTCATCGACAAGTGCTGAACCGCGCACGCGCCCGTCTCGCATGACAGTGACGCGCTGGGCGATCTGGCGCAGCTCTGCCAGACGGTGGGTGATGTAGATCACCGAGGTGCCCGCCTTCACCGCCTTGCGGATGAGACCGAAGAGCATGTCAGTTGCCTCCTGGTCGAGGGAAGCCGTCGGCTCGTCAAGGATGAGGAGCTTCGGTTTCATTGCGAGCGCCTTGCCGATTTCGAGCAAATGCTTCTGCGCCACCGTCATCTGGCCGGCGCGCATGTGTAACGGTAGTGCCAGTCCGACCGTGTCGAGCATCTCCCTTGCGACTTCGCTCATGGGCCTGCCGGAAAACATCGATGGCGGCAGGGCAACGCTCAGATTTTCGAGGATCGACAGGTCGTTGAGGATGGCGGGATGCTGGAAACAGATGGCAATGCCGATGGTGCTTGCGAACTCAGGCGTCATCTGCCTGATGCGCTCGCCCTCGAAGCTGATCTCGCCCTCGCTCGGTTGGAGCGTGCCGGCGATGATGTTCATCAATGTCGACTTGCCTGCACCGTTCTCACCGAGAATGGCATGGACTTCGCCCGGCCGGAATTCGACGCTCACGTCGCGAAGCGCGGCAACACCCCCAAAATATTTGTGGATTCCGGTCAGGCAGATCGTCTGGTCGGAACGGGTCGACAACGGTGTCGCGATTGCATTGATTTCTGCTGCAGCCATAGCTTGTCATCCGCTGGAAGAGAAAACCTGCCCGGAGCTCGGGCAGGTCCTGGATGTTTACGATTACTTTCCGACCGCCTTTGCCTGATCCTCGGCTGAAAGTTCGGAGGACAGGTAGATCGCGCCCGGAAGATCCTTGCGGCACTGCACCGCGCTTGGCTTGCCGGATACCGAATCCTCGAAGGCCGGTGCCTTGAAGACCTGTTCGCTCGGCGGCGTGCCGCCGGTGGCAAGCGCGACGGCCCATTGGACCGCGAGCCTGACATTGTCGTTGCCGGTTGCGACCGTGAAGAGCTTGAAGTCCGGATTGCTGTCCTTGTTGTCCTGCCAGAAGCAGCCGAGCGAATTGCCATCAGAGGTAGCAAGCGCCGGGATCGACTTCCCCTGTTTGGCAAAGAGCGGCAGCGCACCGACGAGAGAGGGACCGAAGTCGGAGATGATCACATCGATCTTCTGGTTCTTGGCGATTTCCGCCGTCAGTACCTTCTGTGTCAGCGCCGGATCCCAGTTGGTGACGGCGAAGGGCTCCTGATTGACGAACACATATTCGGGGCCAAGAACCTTCTTGAGGCCCTTGAGTTCATCGAGGCCCTGGCTGTTGCCGGCAGGCCCGGAGAGGAAGAGGAGGTTTCCGCCTTTCGGCAGGACGCTCTTGATCCAGTTGCCCCAGCTTTCGCCATCGTTTTCAAAGGATGCGCCGACGAATTTCGAATAATTCTGGCCATCCTTGCCACCAACGGCGACGCGATAGGGCACGACGACCTTGCCTGATTTGAAGACGCTGGTAATGGCTGGAAGCACGGCCGGGCCTGCATCGCCAAAGACGACAAGCGCATCAAGACCCTTGGCCGCCATGCTCTTGATGTCGGAGATCGATTTCAACGTGTCGCCCTGACCGTCAGCATATTCGTACTTGGTGATGCTGGGGCAAAGATCCACGGTCTGCTTGCCGGAGGCCGTCGTGACCTGGCGCCAGCTGTTGCCGCCATAACCGTCCAGTAGTCCGAGCGTTGCCTTCTTCGGGCCGCACCAGGATGGGGCCTCGGCCTTGGCGATACCGGTAGTGGCGAATGCAGTGGTCGCGGCCACAACGGAAAGCGCCAGGTATTTCGAGAGAGATGCATGTTTCATGTTTTGTCCTCCACTTTTCTTGTCCCAGTCGTTGTCTTGCGGTTTACCGTCCAGCGGATCGAGTAAACACCGATGCCAAAACCCAGAGCCAAGGCCTGGATGATGGTTTGAGCTGAAAACGGCACCCCGACCGTCAGTGCGAATTGGCTCAATTGGTTGAGGAAAAATGCAGCGATGACCGTCGAGACGGGATAACCTCGCCCACCGAGAAGTGATGTACCGCCGAGAACCACGACAGCGACGGAGGGCAGCAGCAGGCTGTCCCCCTGAAAGGCGGTGGGTTCGCGGGTGATTCCGGCAATCAGTGTGCCGGCCATGCAATAGAGAAGCTGCGCATAGACATAGGCCATCATCTGGTGAATGCGCACGTTCAGGCCGGCAGCTCGTGCGGCAAGAGGATTGGCACCGATCGCCTCGAACCGTCGACCCGCCACCGTTTTCTTGAGCGCGAAGCTCACGAGCGCCATTCCCGCCAGCGCGAAGATGACCGAGTTTGGCAGGCCGAGACTTTCGCCGCCCGCGATCTCGGCCAGAAGGTTGGTGGTGATCGAGGGGACGCCGCCCGACACAGCAAAGACGACTGCGTAAAGCAGCGCATTGGTGCCGATCGTGGTGATGATTGCGTTCACCCTGAAGATGCTGACGAGAAGCCCGTTCAGGGAGCCGGCGACGAGCGAAATGCCAATCGACAGAAGGACTGCCTGATGGAGCAACGCATCGTTCTGCTGCGGAAAGTGGGTTGCGATGACGACGGCAAGCGACACCGCGCCAGGAAGGGAAAGGTCGAAGCCACCCTGCTGCACCACGAGCAACTGACCGAGACCGACAATGGCGATGATTGCCGCGAAGGGCAGGCTTCCCGAAAGCGCGCCCCAGGACAGGCTCGACGGCGCAAAGACCGCGCATATGAGAAGGAGAACGAGCGTCGAGAAGACGACGGTCACGAAGCTTCGTGCCAGCGGTATCGGCAAGATTGTCCCCCTTGGATGCTTGTTGGAAGCAATGGGAAAGGCGTTCGTCATCAAAGTCTGTCTTTCGCGCTGAATGTCATGGCTCCGCCGCCGAGCTCCCAGCAAAAACCGGAGGGCCCGTTCGGCAAATATTCAAGAGAGAAGACCGACGTCAGGTATCCCGTTTCGGAAAAACCCAACCCACCGATGGGCCGGCCTTTGGCGGAGGTCGCAGTCGACTAGGCCGTCGACGCGCTGACAGTGAGTGGGGCGGATTTCGCGATTCCTGGTACTCGACGTGAAATCCGCTGCAAATGCTCCCGGCTTCTGCGAGCCAGTCGCGGATCTCGTCCCAGTTGATTGTACCTGCCGCTTTCATTTTCCCTCCTCCTCAGAAAATCAGCTGCTGCCGGGACACGCGGGCATCCCGATGCGGTCATCTTAGCGATGGCCGCCGATCGTTGGCCGCCACTCGTAGATGGCGACGCTTGCATAGACGTCGTGGAGGACAAAGGGATCCTCCGCGCTGAAGCGATGCATTTCCTCCAGCGAACTGACATCGGCCACGACAACTCCTCCGCTGCCTTCGCCGAATTCATCCACGATCGGTCCGGACTGGACGATGCCGACCCGACCGGACCGCAGATGGCGCTTGTGGTCCTCGAGATAGGTTTCGCGTTCGGCCGCCTTGCCGGGATTGGATATTGCGACACGAACTGCAAGCATGACCTCTCCCTCCCTGGTAGCCAAATCGGCCCTCCGTCTCCCGTCCAATTTCGGATATCGGAGACATCGCAATAGTGATGGTAACCGCACTCTGAGCAAAGGAAACAGTGGAATTATCCATTTTGGATTTCCGGATTTCCCTGCCCCCACTACGCAAAACTCCTCGTCGCGTCCAACGCTCCCGTATGGCCGCAAACCTATTTTGCCCGGGGTTCGTCGCCCCGGAAAGCGCGCTCGAGCAGGTCGGTCAGACCTTCCTTTTCCAGAGCACGCGGGTTCCAGTAAGCATTCGACATGGCTTGTTCGACGGCAGCTCCGACACTGCCTTGCGGCATGCCGAGCTCCTGCAGAGACATCTTCGCGCCGAGCCGCCTCGAAAGATCAAAGAGTGCCTGGGCGGGATCGGCGGCACCAAGCTTGCCGCCGAGCATGTCCATCGCTGCTGGTGCGGCACTGGCATTGTAGGCGATGGCATGCGGCAATACGACGGTATGCATTGCTGCGTGCGGCAGGTTGAACATGCCGCCGAGCGTGTGGCAGAGCTTGTGGTGCAACGCCATTCCGACCGACCCGAGACAAATGCCGCAGAGCCAGGCGCCGTAGAGAGCATCCGAACGGGCCGTCTTGTCTCCAGGGTTCTGGGTGATCCCGGGCAAGGCGCGAACGATCGCATTGATCCCCTCCAGCGCCATCATCGAAATGATCGGGTTTGCTTCCCGGGCATAGAGCGCCTCGACCGCATGGGCGACGGCATTCATGCCGCTCGTGACGGACATTGAAACCGGCAGGCTGAGCGTCAAGTCGACATCGTAGACGATGATTTCCGGAAGAATGCGAGGATCGGATCGCGTCACTTTTCGTCCACCCTCGGTTTCTCCAAGGATTGGCGTTGCCTCCGATCCGGCATAGGTGGTCGGAACAACAATCTGTGCAAGATCGGTACGATAGGCGATCGCCTTGCCGAGACCCGTCGTCGACCCGCCGCCGATCRCGACGAGGCCATCAGCTCGGAGTGCCTCGACCTGTCGCATGGCGTCGGCCGTCACATTGGTCGGCGTATGCATGGTCGCCTTGGAGAACATTCCGGCCACGCGCGTACCGAGATGAGCGGCGATATCCTGCGCCTGGCTTTCCTGTTCCGGTGTGGAGAGCACGAGCAGGCGTCTTGCACCGAGCCTGTCGGCCTCCTCCGCGAGCCTTGAGATCGTGCCGCTGCCGAAAATGACGCGGCCGGGATTTCCGGTATAGACGAAGTGTTCCATGCCGGCCTCCTAGCGCCCCTGCCCGGTGCGGGTGAGAACGAAATCGAAATCGGAGCGCCACAGCGTATCGCCGTTCTCGACAGGTTCGAAAGGCGTGACCAGCGTCTTCTTCACCCCGAAAACGGTGTCTGATTGAAGGTAGGGGTCTTTCCCGACGAAAGTGTGCGTCACGAGCTTCTCAAAGCCGTCGGCGCGGACCATGTAGTGCATGTGGGCCGGACGATAGGGATGGCGTCCGAGCGACGCCAGCATCTTGCCGACCGGTCCGTCATCGGGAATGGGATAGGAAACCGGCTTGATGCCGACGAAGCTGTAGGCTCCGTCGGAGCCGGTGATAAAGACACCGCGATTGTTCCACTTCGGCTGGATATCGGGCTGCTGCACGTCGTAATAGCCTTCCGCATTGTCCGACCAGACGTCGATGCGGGCGCCCGCAACCGGATTGCCGTCAAGATCGATCACCCGGCCGGTGAACAGACAGCTTTCGCCCTTGCCGTCGAGGCAGATCAGATCGCCCATACGGCGTACGGGAGCGCCCTCGACATGGAACGGGCCGAAGACGGTGTTTTCGGTCGCCCCTTGTGGCCGCCGGTTGTTAATGGCGTCGACCAGCATGGAAAGACCGAGCGTATCCGAGAGCAGGATGAACTCCTGGCGTTCCTGCGTGCAGATGTGGCCCGTGCGGGTCAGGAAATCGATGCCGAATTCCCATTCCTCCTGCGTGAGCTCGATCTCGCGCGCGAAATTGTGGAGATGCTTCACGAGGGATGCCATGATCTTGGCGAGCCGCGGATTGACGTCCTTGGCCATGCGCGCATTGACGGTCTCGATCGAGTTTTCCTCGGTAAAATATCCCGCCGGCGAAACCGGTGCTGTGAGGTCGGCACTCATGCGGTCCTCCTCCAATCAGGGTATGATGCGATCCGCGCGCAGGCGGTCGAAAGCGTCGGTGAAGGACTGGGTCGTGTCCTGATAATCCATGAAGCCGAGCTTGCGGCTGCGGCCCATATCGTTGAAGGTCTCGACCTGCCGACCAAGATCTGCGTCCGAATGCCAGAAGGAGGCGACCCGCGAGAGCGCATTGGGCTGCAGGTCATATTTTCTGACCATTCCGTTCCAGATCTCGTCTGCGCCCGCCATCTGGTTTTCGAGGGGGTCGGGCGAACCGGAATAGGGTGCTGCCTCAATGCCGAAATAGGCGGCGATCCGCGGCCACAACCATTTCCACCGGAAGACCTCGCCGTTGACGACGTTGAACGCGAGATTGGCCGCTTCCTTCGTGGTTGCGGCCCATCGAAGATGCCGGGCAAGCAGGCGCGCATCGGTGACATCGGTCGTCGCCTGCCATTGCTGCGGCGATCCAGGGAAGACGAACGGCCTTCCCGTCTCCTTGCAGATCGATGCGTAGATTGCGAGTGTTGCAGCCATATTCATTGCATTGCCGACGGCATAGCCGATCAGCGTGTGCGGCCGGTGGATCGACCAGGTAAAGCCGTCGCGGGCTGCGGCAGCAAACACCTCATCCTCCTGGACATAGTAGAAATTTTCCCCCGGCAGGCGCTCCTGCTCTTCGCGGAAAGGGGTCTCGGGCTGTGTCTTGGCGTAGGATTCGAACGGCCCGAGATAATGCTTGGTGCCAGTCGTCAACGCGACATGGCCCACACTTGCGCCCTGCAAGCCATCGAGCACATTGCGGACGATCGCCCCGTTCACCTTGCAGTTTTCCGCTTCCGTCTCCTGGCGCGACCAGGCAGTGATGAAGACGTGGCTTGGCCGCAGACCGAGCAGCGCACCACGGACGGAATCCGGATCGACGAGATCGCACTGAAGCGTTTGCACCCCGGCGATCGGGCTGACGGATCGGGACAGGCCCGATACGCCCCAGTCACCCGCGGCAAGCAGGAGTTCGGCTAGGTTGCTTCCGGTAATGCCGGTCGCGCCGACAATCAGGGCATGCTTTGTCATGGGTTCAACCGTTCAACAGTGTGATCTTGATACTCTTGGTCGGATCCTGTCCGAAGGCAAAGGCCTGGACCGCCTCCGTCAGGGCAAAGTCATGCGTCTGGATCGGCGACAGATCGATGCCTGTCCGTTCCAGAAAGCGAATAGCAGCCGGCCATACACCCGGTGAGCCGATGCAACCGCGCACCGTCAGGTTCTTCATCTGAATCTGGCCGATCACGACCGGCACCTTGCGGCCGATATTGATGCCGACCATCGACACACGGCCTTCCTCGCGCGCGTAGTCGAATGCTGCCGCAAGCGAGGCATCGTGACCGGAGGCCTCAATGACGAGATCGGCCCCCTTTCCGCCGGTCAGCTCGCGGATCGTCTCTGCCGCACCGCCGTCAGATGGATCGAGCGCGACGTCTGCGCCGAGCCGCTTTGCGACGTCCCGGCGCGAGGCAAGCGGATCGACGACGATCACGCGCGCGCCCATGCCGATGGCGGCTGCAGCCGACACAAGGCCGATCGTACCGCCACCCGAGATCACGACGGTTTCGCTGGCATTTGTCCCGCCGGAACGAAGGACGGCATAAAAACCGCAGGTAAACGGCTCGATCAGCGCGGCTTTCTTGTCGTCCACGGCGTCCGGCAGCTTATGAAGCCATTCCGGATTGACCGTGAAATACTCGCGGTCAGCGCCGCTGATCGAAAAGCCGAAATGATGCAGGCGCTCAGGCGTGCGCACCACGCATTCGCCGACAACGCGGTCGCCCTTGCTGAAGCCCTGGACGTTGCGTCCGACTTCGACAATTTCGCCGCTCCATTCGTGCCCTGGTGTCACCGGATAGGAGATCGGGATGATGTAGCGGCCGGCAAGCAGTTCATAATCGGAGTGGCAGATCCCAACCGCCTTGGTGTGGACGAGAACCTCGTTCGGCGACAGGTCCGGTATTCCAACCTCGGCGACGACGGGCTTTTCGGGAGCCTCGAAAACCAGAGCTTTCATGTCCTTCTCCTCAGACCTTCTCGAGCGTGCCGCTCTTTGCGGAGCGTACAATCGCTTCCAGCAGAGCGATGTTGTTGATCATGTCCTCACCGGTGATCGGATAATGCGCCTCGCCACGGATCGCCCGGGCGAATGCCCTCAGATTGTCACGGACCGGTTCGGCGGGTGGCAGCTCACGAACGGTGATCTTCTCGTTCTTCCAGCCTTCGGTCACCACCCAGCCATCGGGTGCCTCGACATGGGCCCTGTCGCGCACTTCGATCCATCCCTCCGTCCCGAAGACGGCGAAGCGGGAGATGAAGGGGGTGGCGAGCGTTGCCGAGACATAGGCCGTGCCGCCGCCTGAAAAACGGATGTGAGCACTCATCGTATCGCCCTGCGGGATGCTAGACGCGAGATTTTCGCAAACGACGCGCACGTCCGCGGCAGGGCCCATCAGCTTCACCGAGAGGTCGGTCAGATGGATGCCGGTCGCCGTCATGCCGCCTGCTGGCGCCTGATCGGCCTTCAGCCGCCAATTGGAGGGATCGAGTGCCAGAAACTTGTCATGGCTGAAATTCGCCTCGATCTGCAGAAGCCTGCCAAGCTTGCCCGATTTTGCAGTCTCCAAGATTGTAGCGATCGGCGGCTCGAAACGACGCTCGTGGCCCATGCCGAGGACAAGTCCCGCATCGTGACAGAGATCCACCGATGCCTGCGCGCCAGCCTTTGTCAGGTCCAGCGGCTTTTCGCAGAAGACGTGTTTTCCGGCTGCAACGACACGCGCGATCTGTTCCCGGTGCAGCGAATGCGGTGTCGCGAGCACAACGGCTTCGATCGTCGGATCCGCGAGCGCTTCCGCCATGTCATGGGAATATTGCAAGCCCATCTCGCCAGCAAAGGCGGCTGCGTCGGGATTGGGATCGATGCCGCGGACGAAATGCATTTTCGCGCCCCCGGCATTGACGAGGCTCGCCATCTTGCGACCCCACCAGCCGAGACCGACCAGCGCTGCGATGACGGGTTTATCTTCGCGCATGGTCATCGATTGTCCACTCGCTTGTTGAACGGGTGGATGTTGACGGTTTTCCAAACGCCGGCCTTGGTGAAGGGATCGGCCTTGTTGAACGCAACGATCTCTTCCTTGGTATCGGCCTCGAAAACGAAAAGCGAACCGATCATGGTCTCGTTGTCGTCGGCCAGAAGCGGACCGGAGATGACAGTCTTGGTCTTGCCGGTCGACAGATAGGCCTTGTGGGCGTCGTAATTGGCGTGGCGCTTGTCGACAGCGCCCTCGTGATCAAGGCAATGAACAACATAATGCATGTCTAATTCCTTTCGAATTCAGGCAATGGCGTGGTCGTCGAAGGTTTGGCGTTTGGAAATTCCTTGATCAGGCCTTCATGTTGACGAGGATCTTCATGTGGGAGGCAGCCGGATCGATCAGGGCCTCGAAGCCTTCTTCGACTACGTACTCCGGGGCGATCTGCGCCGTGACGATCTTTTCGACCGGGAAGATTCCCGCTCCGATCATCTGCGCGATGCGCGGCCAGATCTGCACCGGATAGCACCAGGTGGCTTCGACGGTGATGTCCTTGAGCGCCCAGAGCATTGCATCGATTGCCGCCGGCCGGACGTGAAGCCCGACCTGCACGACCGTGCCCTGACGCCGGACGGCCTTGGCGCAAAGATTGAGCGACGCCTCGGCGCCGACGCATTCCAAGGCGACGTCGACACCGACGCCTTCCTCAGTGTGGCTGCGGAACAGCGCTTCGGTATCGGTCTCGCGCGGATCGAAGACAATCGCTTCAGGAACGAGCGTCTTGGCCAGCGCCCTGCGGTTGGGATTGAGTTCCGAGACGAAAATCGTCGTGGCGCCTGCCGCCTTTGTCGCCAGGAGCACGAGGGCGCCGATCGGACCGACACCAGACACCAGCACCGAGCTTCCGGAGGTGACGCGACCGCGATCGACGCCGTAAAGCGCGACGGCAGCAGGCTCGATCATCGCTGCCTGAACATCGGAGACGCTGTCTGGGACCGGAAAGACGTTATAGCCATTGACGACGGCGCGCTCGCCCATTCCGCCCCAGTCCCATGACAGGCCGACGCAGGCCATCTTTTCGCTGAGGTGGAAGAGCCCACGCCGGCCATAATAATCGTCGCGCGGCGAGATCAGCGGCTGGATCGAGACGCGCGAGCCTGGAGCAACATGCGTGACGTTCCTGCCGACCTCCAGCACACGTGCGGAAAATTCATGACCGAGAATCTGCGGCAGCGTGGCGCCGGAATAGACATGGGGGGTGGCCGGTGTGACGATCGGCCCTGCAATATACTCGTGGATATCGGTACCGCAGATGCCGCAAACCAGGGGGTCGATCAGCACCATGTCGTCGCCCAGGCGGCCGCTTGGCGCCGGCACGTCTTCGACGCGAATATCTTTCTTGGAATAGTACCGTACAGCCTTCATCTTCACGCCTTTCATGATGAACTTGTTATTGAGCCGCCGTCGCAGACCGGTCCGATGCCCAAAGCAAGACGTTTCCGGTCGGTCCTGTCACAGCGCTCGCCCTTTTAGATCAGCACCATGCCGCCATCGACCATGATGGTCTGGCCGGTGACATAGTCGGATGCCTGGGAGGCGAGAAACGTCGTGACGCCGGCGATATCCTTGGGAAGCGATACCCGCCCCAGAAGGATCGATTGGGAAAAATCATTGATCGCCTGTTCCGGCTTTTCCGTCAGGCCGCGCTCGATGAACTCGCGGTCGAGCTGTTCCCACAGCTCGGTTTTGACGACACCCGGGCCGAAGCAGTTGACCGTGATCTTGTGTTCTGCAAGCGCGCGGGCAGCCGCCTGCGTGATCGCAACAACCGCGAATTTGGAAGCGCAATAATGGGCAAACAACGGGTAGCCCTGCTTTCCGGCGATCGAGGCCGTGTTGACGATCTTGCCACCATCGCCCTGAGCGATCATTTGCCGTGCCGCCTCCTGGGTTCCGATCAGAACGCCGCGGCCATTGATCGCCATGATCCTGTCGAAATCCTCATCCGTCACCTCCATGAAGGGGCAGGTCTGACTGATGCCGGCATTATTGAACATGACGTCGAGGCGGCCGAAACGAGATACGGTTTCGTCGATCAGCGCCCTGACGCTGGAACGGCTCGAGACATCGACGGCAATTGCAACCGCGCTGCCGCCCGCAGAGGAAATTTTTGATGCGGTTTGCTGCGCGCTATCAAGATTGAGATCTGCAATCACCACGCGCGCTCCATTTTCGGCAAGATCGGCGGCAATGCCCGCGCCAATACCGCGCGCCGCGCCGGTTACGATGACGACCTTATTGTTGACCGATCCACTCATGGCATTCCCTCCCAATAGAACTCCCGTCGCTTCAGCTGAGACCGTCAGACGTGACGGACAGGGCGAATGCGACAGGTCGCGGTGCGATGGGATCCGACCGGGACGGCAGGCCGCCTCATCTGATCCACCCCTCCCCTGAACTGTCCGAACCACTGACTACGCGGGATCAGGCGCGGAAGCGCTGGCTTCCGCGTCATCTCCAACATGTTGACGGCAATATTCCTCCCACAGGAACCGCCGTGCGATCCGAAGCGAAGGCTAGAGGATCAACCTGCGCTTCGACAAATCCTTAATTGTCCGAAATGGATATTTTCAATGCAGCAATAGGTCTTCGGCTGACGCTAGTATTTCTTCGGGAGGAGACGGCGCTCGCGCCGAGTTGAGGCATGTTTTCGCCCGGTTCGCTGGCGCTCCTTCGACATAGAGCTGCATCGAGAATTCCGGTTGGCGAACGCCTCCGGGGAAGGAAGGTTTTGCATGAGCGAGACGTTGAAAGTGGGATGGGCCGGAATCGGCAAGATGGGCGCGCCGATGAGCCGGCGCGTCCTCGAGAACGGATATGCCTTGTCCGTCTATGAGCCACTTCCGGAAAACCGTGCTTCCGTCGTTGCGCAGGGCGCGAACGTCGCCCACAGCCTGGAGGATCTGGTCGAGGCATCCGACATAGTGATCCTGACCATTCCGAATGACGAGGTGCTGCGTCAGCTCACACTTGCACCCTCCACGCTTGTCGAACTGCTCAAGCCCGGCCAGATCCTGGTGGAGATGAGCACCGTTTCGCCAGAGCTTTCGGCCGAAGTTGCAGAAGCCCTTCACCGCAAGGGCGTCGACTATGTGCGTGCGCCCGTTTCGGGCAGTACGATCACCGCATCCTCGGGTCTGCTCTCGGTCATGGTCTCTGGTCCCGAACAGGCATATAAAAAGGTCGAGCCCGTTCTGGCGAGCTTTTCAGCGAAACGGTTCTATCTCGGCGAAGGCGAGCAGGCACGCTATCTGAAACTCGTGCTGAATGCGCTCGTCGGCGCAACGGCAGCCCTTCTTGGGGAGGCATTGACGCTTGGATTAAAGGGAAATCTGACCGTCGAGACCATGCTCAACGTCATCTGCGAGAGCGCTGTCTCGTCACCGCTGATCGCCTACAAGCGCGACCTGCTGGTCAACCGCAATTTCGATCCCGCGTTTTCCGTCTCACAGATGATGAAAGACTTCGACCTGATCCTTGGGGCGGCAAAATCCGATCATGTTCCGATGTATCTCGCCTCGATGATCCGCCAGCAGTACGAGGCAGCCTTCGCCGATGGTCTTGCCGAAAAGGACTTCTTCGTGCTCTTCGAACAATATGAGCGCCTTGCTGGCCTGGGCCGGGAAAAGGCTGCTGCTTCGCACACCCTCAAGGCCATTTAGCGCATTGACGGGGCTGGCGAGCGGAAGAGTTGCCGGCTAGTCTGATTGCAGGCAGCGCGACGGTTGGGAGGCCGACGTGAACGAATATGAAATGCTGCGCGTCATCGATTTCATCGAGAAAACGCGCCGCCCCTTCAGAGAGGTCGTCGAAGCGGCCGATGATGATGCGATCTGGCTTATCGTCACGTTCCTGATCAAGTCGCATATTCTGAGCCAGCCTGTCTCGATCTCGACGCTCGGGCAGGAATCCGGTCTTCCCTATGCAACCTCGATGCGATTGATCAATCGCCTCATCGATGCCGGTTACATTCTCAAGGTCGCCAAGGGACAGACAGGCAAGAGCTTCGCGCTGCAGCCGAGCGAGCAATTGCTTCGCTCCTTCGAGCTTTATGCCCGCAAGACGAAATCCCTGCTCGCCCAGACATTGGGGCTGCGGGCAGGCGAGGAGGAGGATGAGTATTATTTCGGGGGAACCCCGCTCGGTTCGCAAATCATCCCGCCGATGCGGCTGGTGCAGAAGCGCGCGGAATCGCAGATCGAGCTTCGTTTTCTCCTGAACGACGACAATTATTTCTCCGCAATGCGCAACATGTGGGCCGACTTCCGCAGCAACCTCGCTTCGCGCAAGAATTTCGACCTTCTGCCGCTTCCCGACCTTTATCGACGCGCGCGCGAAAATGGCGCCAAGCGGCTTTCCGATTACGACGTCATCGCCATCAACATGCCCTGGCTCGGCGAATTCGCCGAGAGCGGCGTTATCAGGCCGATCGACCAATATATCCAGAAGACGGGCATCAACCCGCTCGATTTCCATCCCTCCATCTGGTCTTCAGCGACCTGGGAAGGGCGTGACTATGGCGTTCCCGGCTATTGCACCATCGAGGTCCTTGCAGCGAGAAAGGACCTGTTTGCCGATGCGAGCCTGTCGTTCCCGAAGACATTCGATGATGTGATCAATGCCGGTCGCAAATTTCACGCTCCCGATGAGGGAATGTTCGGCGCGGTCTGGGATGGTGCGCGCGGCATGCCGATCGCCTCGAGCTTCCTGTTTTTCATGGGCGCCTGCGGTCAACCGGCGATTTCGCTGCGCAAGATCCGCGCGGGCTTCACGCTTGAGGGCGTCAACCTCGAAGAATTGAGCTGCACGATTCTGTCCGACGCTGGTTTTGCGGCGCTTGACTATATGCGCAGGCTGCTCGAAATCTCTCCGCCCAAGATCCTTGAAATGGCTTGGGACCAGACGCTCGCAGTGTTTCTCAAAGGAAAAGCAAGTCTCGGCTATTTCTGGACCATGCGCGCGGCTCGCTTCGAATATGACGTCCAGTCGGTCGTCAAGCGCAGGGTCGAATATCTGCCTCAGCCCTCTGGCCCGGGCGGCACGCGCGCCTCGCCGATCGGGGGCTTTCTCTTCTGCATTCCGACAAATCTGCCCGAGGAACGAGTGGAACTGGCCGCCGATGCGATCGCCTGGATGGCATCGAGAGAAGCAATGAAAGCGCATGTGAAAAACGGATTTCCGGTCGCGCCGCGCTTTTCCGTCAGTGCCGATCCGGAGGCTGCCGCAAGTTCGCCGATCGTGCGTTTCGTGGACCAGCTCGCCAAGAAGAACCTTCTGCAGACCTGGCAGCGCCCAAAGATCCCACAATATACGACGATCGAGAAGGTCCTCGGCGAAGAGATCCATGAGGCATTGCTCGGCAATAAGACGCCGCGGCTTGCCCTTGAGCACGCCGCCGCTCAAATTGAAGAAAGCCTCAAATCCACGCAGAGGAGCTGGACACGGCAAAGCACGGTCTAGCCAATCAAAATGCACCGGCGATGAACGACGACGGGTGGCCGTGGATATTTACCACGGCCCCAAAAGCCGCCTGTTCTTGTCCTAGCTGTGTGCCATCACGGCCTGGTATGCCTCGATCAGTAGTGCTGCATTCTCCGGTCGCGCATCGATCTGACCGGCTTCGATATCAAAAGCCACGTCCATGACCCGTTGATTGACCGGGGCTTCCTGTCCGTGCACGCGCAGTATATCGACAACCCAGCCATTGACCTCCCCAACTTCCGCTCGGCGTCCCTTGCGCCAATCCTGCAGCGACGTCGTCAATGTGTCGGCCTGTGAAAAGGTCTTCAGCACTTCGTCGAAGATCTGATCGACATAACGTTCCGGATGATTGGTGGTCACCGGCGGCATGCCGATGATCGGAACGATTTTGGCTCCGTCGGCGAGTGCTGCCCGCATTGCCTCATATCCGGCGGCCCGCATGACCTCGAGCATGCCCGGTGCGCGCGCTGCATCGGCGAGCGGCAGATTGATGATGGCCGACGGAATAAGTTCGGCGGCATTGACGACAAGCTTCATCCACTTGGCGGAACGAATGTCGTCCATCACTTCGACCGTGCCGGAATTGCGCAGCAGATCGGCGACTGCTTCCACGCGATCCTGCGTCTTCGGATCGAGCGCGCCGAGCGCAAACCAGGACGCGTCATGATCGTTCTGCCGGTTGGTGACGCCGGGCACGAACATATTGGAGGCGATTTCGATGACGGCGCCGATCGTCCGCTCGCGGCCGACCACGTCGGCAATATCCTCATGCGTCATGCCGTTCTGGAGACCGACGACCAGCCCATCAGGCGCCAGACATGGCTCGATCAGCTGGCATGCCCATTTGGTGTCGTAGGCTTTTACCACGAGGAACACGACATCGAAGGGTTCCTTGATTTCGGCGACCTGACACAGGTGTAAAGCCGGGACCTTCGCATTGATGGTGCGTTTCGGCAGGTTCACCGTGATGCCCTTTTCACGGATCGCCATCACATGCTCCGGCCATTGCTCGATGAAGGTGACGTCAAGGCCTGCCAAGGCGAAATCCGCCCCGATGGACGCGCCTTGCGCGCCCGTTCCAACAAATGCAATCCGCGGACCGCGCGTCTCATCCCAACCCATGAACTTCTCCTCTCATACTGTTGCTCCGGCCGGTAACGGCCATTCATGCCTCGATAAGGGTGGCGTTTGACGGTTGCGCCGAAAGGCTGCCGCGCTCCGATGGCGCGGGCGATCTCGACGATCCGTTGATTGACAGGCGCGCTCTGGCCCGCCCTTTTCAAGGTTTCGACCACGTGACCGTTGAGATCGAGGACCTCCGCGCGCCGTCCCTTGCGCCAATCCTGGAGAGCGGTTGTCAGCGTATCCGACATCATCAGCAACCTCCCCTGTCGATGATCCATCACGCCACTCGGTTAGAGGCCGATGTCCGTGGATACGCCGAAATCCTCCCGAGATTTCGTGAGAGATCGTAGGAAAAATCTCCAAAATGTGAAACGACGCAATTATCCATTCTGGATGCCGGGCGTCGTCCAATCACGCAGCCCGACCTCCGAGCCGGGCGAGATCGTCCGGGCCATGACTGGCTGGTGCAGCCTCGCGGCGATGGACGCCTCAAAGTCCGTCATGTCGAGACGCATGGCAACCCGCCTTCGACCGAACGAAGGTCTGCTCGACTTGCCCGGTCCTACACAAACCTATGAAGGCATGTAGAGGCGCTAGAGCTACGGCCACACGTTGCTGAAGCGCTCACTAAAAGTGACCGCGACCAAAACCGAAGCGTTTCCGCGATTGCTTGGCAGCTAATGCGTAGCGGCGATCAAGGTCCGATTCTCTCTCAGTCAGGATTAGACTAGCGCCCGCCACGAAGGGAGGGCGTAGTCCAACCGTAGTCACACCCCCGGCGTGGAGCAGATTTTCGGCGTCTCTCAATCGCGGTCGGTCCGATATTTTCGGTTTTCTAAATTGAGGAACCCGTTTGTGCCCGGTCGCGGCGATGACTGTGGACCTCTGGATTTCGAAACTGTAGCCGCGGACTTTTGCGTTCATCTACTGCAAATCTCGCCTTGGAGTCACTTCAGCGCCACCGATGCTGTCCCGGGAGGTGGTGTAGGTCGATAGCGGTGGTCATCGGCTTTTTCCGGTAGGGTTGGGTTGTTCAAGCACAACCTTTTGGAAAGACCACCGATGACCAATGACATGATGGACCTGCGCTCTCTTGTTGAGAAGAGTGCTGATGCGGATTTGCTGCGCGAGATGATTGGCTTTGCGGCCGAGAAGCTGATGGAGCTGGAGGTCGGTGCCAAGACCGGTGCGGCCTACGGCGAGAAGAACGACTTTCGGCTTGCTCAGCGTAACGGCTATCGCGATCGCGACTGGGAGACCCGCGCTGGAACTGTCGAACTTCGTATTCCGAAGCTACGCACGGGCAGCTATTTCCCAAGCTTTCTGGAGCCGCGTCGCATGGCTGAGAAGGCACTGACCGCGGTGATCCAGGAAGCCTATATCCAGGGCGTTTCGACCCGCTCGGTGGACGACCTCGTCAAGGCGATGGGCATGAGTGGCATCTCCAAAAGCCAGGTTTCCAGGCTTTGCGAAGAGATCGACGACAAGGTGAAGGCCTTTCTTTCCCGCCCCATCGAAGGTGACTGGCCATATCTTTGGATCGATGCCACCTACCTCAAGGTCCGGCGGGCGGACGCATCGTCTCCGTCGCGGTGATCATCGCCATCGGCGTCAACACCGATGGTCGACGCGAAGTGCGCGGCATGGAAATCGGTACCTCTGAGGCTGAGCCGATCTGGACGGAGTTCCTGCGTAAGCTCACACGGCGCGGTTTGCGTGGCGTCAAACTCGCCGTGTCCGATGCCCACGAAGGCATCAAAGCCGCCGTGTCCAAGGCCCTTTCCGCTACCTGGCAAAGATGCAGGGTTCACTTCATGCGCAATGCGCTGGCGCATGCCGGCAAGAGCGGTCGACGCGTGGTCTCAGCGTTCATTGCAACCGCTTTTGCCCAGGACACGCCGGAAGCTGCCAGCCAACAGTGGCGCAACGTCGCCGATCAGATCAGGCCGAAAGTGCCGAAACTTGCCGGCCTCATGGATGGCGCCGAGGAAGATGTCCTCGCCTACTTGACCTTTCCCAGGCAGCATTAGACCAAGCTTCATTCGACAAATCCGATTGAACGGCTGAACGGCGAGATCAAGCGAAGGAAAGAGGTCGTCGGCATCTTTCCCAACGACGATGCCATCGTCAGACTCGTCGGCGCTTTGTTGCTGGAGCAAAATGACGAGTGGGCTGTTCAGCGCTCGCGATACATGACACTGGAAACCATCGCTACAATGAGCGATGATCCGCTTATCAACTTGCCCGCTCAAGTTGACCCGTTCCCGGCTCCGCTCGGGAAGCTCGACGATCGAACGAGCTACACCACTCCCAGGGACATTATCGCTGGTCGCTGGTGCTGGTCGCGAACACCCTGCTGACGGTCGTATATTCTCTAGTCGAATCGTTGCCTCGGTAAAAGCTTGTTCGTTTCCCCATGAGCCGAGGAAAGCTGGCGCTTCTCTTCTCCGGCCACGTTGACATGACAGCAGCTGGTTCTTATGTTACATGTAACAACGTCAAGGGAGTTTCCTCATGGCCACCTCTGTCAACGAAAGAGTTCAAAAGCGTCGTGAAACATTGCGGGCTGCCGGCCTGCGACCGGTGCAGATATGGGTCCCCGATACTCGCCGCCCCGGTTTTGCCGCCGAATGCCATCGTCAGTCCGTTCAGACAGCCCTTGCCGATGCTGGCGACCGTGATTTGCAAGATTTCCTCGATGCCGCTCTCGGCGACCTGGACTCCGAAGGTGAAGCGTGAGGCGTGGTGATATCGTCACCGTCGTAATCAGCGGCGATTTCGGCAAGCCTCGTCCGGCACTTGTCATCCAGGCCGATCAGTTCGACGCGACAGGCACGGTCACTGTGCTGCTGATTTCCAGTACACTCATCGACGCGCCGCTCATTCGGCCAACAATTCAGCCAACCGCGCAAAGCGGATTGCGCAAAGCCTCGCAAGTGATGGTGGACAAAGCCATGTCCGTGAAACGCGAAAGAATTGGTACAATGATTGGTCGCCTGGAAGATGCTGCTCTCCTAGCAGTCACCCGGTCCCTCGCCGTTTTTTTGGGTATCGCGTAATTACGAATTTATGCCTACGTCAGATTCCTGTGTACTTCGACGTTTCAGTGACCACGAGGTTCAAGTATCGATAGTGGTTGATTTGAAGGACCGGCGGCCGGAAATGCCATCCCAGTCAGTCTATTTCTTCCCCTTGGTCGCGCCGGTAAACAATCCAAAAGCCTTCACTGGTTCGCTGAAGTCGGCAAACTCGGCGTCACTTTTGATTTCTTCGAATGTCCCGTCCTTGCGCTGCCTGATGGTCCATTTCACATTCGTCGGTTTGTTCGGGCCGAAGGTGTAGATCGCTTAGAGGGCGATGAGTGTCACCGCGCCAATCTCCAGCATCGGCATCTGGCGATCCGCGTCCGCGATCGCCTCGGAAATCAGTTGCTCGGTCTCCGGTTGCTACGCAGCGTGCGCAATCCACAGCAACGCAATTTCATTGAGGAGTTCTGGATGTTTGCGAAGCGTTTCGAGGGCCTCATCCACGTCTGCCTCGTCATCGACCACCGCTTTCAAATTCGACATCATCTCATCAGGCGATAGGTCGCCCGATGCTTCGAAGACGGTCGTATCCAGGACCTGAAGGATCGTCTCGGGCGTCGCACCCTTCTTGTTGAGATCATCTGCAATGCTCATTCCCAGGCTCCCTCGATGACAAAAGAATGGGCTTGCCATGCCGGCACTCCCCGGTTGATCGCGGCGGCGACGGCCGAGCTCATCGCCTTGTTCAGCGGTTGCCCGGCCACGAAGCCCGCTATCGCTTCGTCGAGGATGGGCAATGCCAGCTCTGCGTCAATTTTCCAGCGCGGCGCTACGACAGCGCTCGTGCCGACACGGCTCAGGAGCGTTGCGAAGCTCGTCCGTTCGTCCAGGCCGCCGATGGAGACGATACCCGACGAACAAGCCCTGAGAAAATCCGTTTTCGCCGCTGTCGTCTGGTTTTTGAGCGCCATACGGCCAAATCGATGCCCACGGTTGGCGGCGGCGGGTTGCCGTCGTGGTCAATGATGAGCGCGACTTCACGATCGTCTTTCCAGACTTGCCCATGGCAGAGCACCTTCAAAACGTCGATCGGAGCGAGCATGTCGCTCAACGCCGCACGCGTTTATCGATAGCTTGTCACTTGAGCCGATATCATTTCCATCTTGTTCAGTGCGGCAAAGAATGCTTCATCAGAGGCGATGGGGCAATCTCCTCATTGGTCAGCGCAACGAGCATCGAGCTACCGTGCACGCACGAGGCTGGACGCCGAAGCTAGAAGGCGCCAGGTTTTCCAACCCGAAATAACCATTCCAACAAACGCATCCTCCCCGGCCGCGGCCGCCCCCAGGGCCTCAACGAAACTGGCATCGATCATAAGACGCCCATTCCTATGGTTAGCTCATCATACCAGTTGACATGTCAATGAGCATCCGGCAAGAAAGGCTCCAGCTTACAAGAGGAGGACGTAATGCTGACGCTTTCTGCTAAATTGAAGTCTTCATGCATGGCCGCCATCGCAATTGCGGCTGTTGCGGTCACCCCCGTCAAGGCCGAGGACATCACGCTCTGGACGCTGAACTTCGACAATAATGCCGCCAACGTGGCGTTGAAGAAGGTTGCGAGCGACTTCGAAGCGGCAAACCCGGGAACCCATATCGAGATCGTCCAGCGCGCCGTCGATGAGCACAAGACGGCGCTGCGCGTCGCTGCCGGTTCCAACCGCGGCCCGGACATCTATTTCAGCTGGGCAGGCCTTGGCCTCGGCGGCGAATATGTGAAGGCCGGCCTGTCGCTGCCGCTCGACAAGTACTACACCGAATACAAGTGGAACGACGAGCTGCTTCCCTCTGCGGCTGCCTTTGCCGATCTTTATCCGGGCGGCAAGCACGGCACCCCTTTCACCTTCAAGGGTGAGGCCGTCTATTACAACAAGAAGCTCTTCCAGCAGGCCGGCATCACCGAAGAGCCGAAGACCTATGACGAGCTTCTGGCCGCAGCCGACAAGCTGAAGGCAGCCGGCATTCCGGGCTTCACCTTCGGCGGCACCGTCAACTGGCACGTCATGCGCCTGATGGATGTGATCCTGGAAACCAAGTGCGGTGCTGAAAAGCACGACCAGCTGAAGCTGATGAAGCTCGACTGGTC
Organism: Rhizobium sp. 01T444; assembly: GCF_056398305.1. NCBI lineage: Bacteria > Pseudomonadati > Pseudomonadota > Alphaproteobacteria > Hyphomicrobiales > Rhizobiaceae > Rhizobium > Rhizobium sp. 01T444. The sequence goes on along the minus strand of NZ_JBFTPD010000015.1, from coordinate 51,956 downwards.
GAAGGAGCCCTGCGCGACCGACGCGTTCACCGAATTCGCCAAGTGGACGAAGGACTATACGCTGCAGCCTTTCATGGGCATCGACAACAAGCAGTCCTATAGTCTCTTCACCGCCGGTCGCGCGGCGATGATGCTGGAAGGCGACTGGCTGGTCGGCCAGCTGTCCGGCAGCGGCGTCAATCTCGACGATTACGGGATCTTCCCCTTCCCGACCAACACCAACCGTCTCTACGGTTTCGCCGAGTACAACTACATCAGCACCAAGACCAAGAACCCGGACATGGCTGCGAAATTCATCGACTATTTCCTGTCGACGAAAGTGCAGCAGGATCTCGTCGGCCAGATCAGCTCGATCTCGGTCAACAAGAATGTCCAGTACGCCAACCAGAAGCCTCTGGAAGCCGAGTGGTTGGATATCTTCAAGACCTATAGCAAGATCTACATGAACGGCGACCAGGCCTTCCCGCTTGACGTGACGACGGAATATTTCCGCGTCATCAACGATGTCGCCTCCGGCAGCATCGAGCCGGCCGCAGCAGCCAAGCAGATGCAGGCCTTCATCGCCGGTAGAACCTAACTCCTCCCGAGACGCCGGCTGGCCGACACAATGTCGGTCGGCTGGCGCCGCATTCGCAAGACCGGCAGGGCCGTGCCCTGCCCGGAGGTGAGCATGTCATTGCGCCAAACAACTCATGATCCACGCATGCAGGCCTTCATCCTGCTCGTCCCGGCTCTGGCCATCTACGCGATCTTCGCGCTCTACCCGATGCTGAACGTGGTTATTATCAGCTTCCAGAAGTGGAACGGGCTCGATCCGCAACGGCCTTTCGTCGGCCTCGCGAATTATACGGCGATCTTCACGCGCGATCCGGTCTTCTGGGTTGCTTTCCGGAATACCGTGATCTGGACGCTGATGAGCCTGATCTTCCCGCCGCTGGYCGGGCTGCTCTTGGCGCTCAGCCTCAATCAGAAGATTTTCGGCCGCAACAGCCTGCGCGCCATCTTCTACCTGCCCGTCATCATTGCGCCGATCGCCGTCGCCACCATGTGGAAGTGGATGTACGATCCCTTCTTCGGCCTGTTCAGCCAGATGCTGACCTCCTGGGGCATGCAGACCTGGATCAAGGACTGGCTCGGCAACAAGGATATCGCGCTTTATTCCGTCTTCATCGCCTATCTCTGGCAAACCGTCGGCTTCTCGATGGTGCTGTTCCTCGCAGGTCTTCAGAACGTCTCGCAGACGCTGGTGGAAGCCGCCCGCATCGATGGCGCCGGCCGCTGGGCCGTCTTCAAGCATGTTACGCTGCCGGCATTGCGGCCCACCATTACCATCGTTCTGGTTCTCTCCATCATCTCGTCGCTGAAGGCCTTCGATATCGTCTATGGCCTGACTGGCGGTGGTCCCGCCCAGTCGACCCAGATGCTGGCACTTTGGGCCTTCACCCAGGCCATGCAGATATTCGATTTCGGCCGCGGTGCTGCGATCTCGGTGGTGCTGCTTTTGATCACCATGGCGATCGTCATCCCCTATCTGCGCTGGACGCAAAAGCATGAGGAGGTCGAATTGTGACAGTTCTCGGAGCGCAAGCCGATGATCTCGACATCGATACCAAGCCCCTTCGCCTGAAGCGCGATCCCATCCTCATCGGCTTGTGGATCGCCCTCATCCTTGTCGCGCTGATCTGGGTAGCACCCTTCGTCTTCATCGTCTTCACCTCACTGAAGACACCGGCCGCAGTCACCAGCACCGGCGCCTTCATGCCGCCGACCGAACTCGCCTTTCAAAACTACGCCGACGCCTGGAGCCGCGGCAATTTTGCCAGCTCCTTCTTCAACAGCGTCATCATCACGGTCATCAAAGTGCCGCTCGGCCTCGCGCTGTCGGCAATGGCCGCCTACGCGCTTGCCAAGATCAAGCTGAAGATCAGCAAGGCGCTCCTGCTGCTCGTCGTTTTCGGCACGATGATCCCTTTCCAGGTGATGCTCGCACCGCTCTTCACGCTGGTGAATTCCTTCGGGCTCATCGACACCTATCCGGGCGTCATCCTGCCCTATATCGCCTTCGGCGTTCCCTATCAGGTCTTCATCCTGCACGGCTTCTTCAAGGGCATTCCGAAGGAGCTGTCGGAGGCAGCCCTCATCGATGGCGCGACGCATTTCACCATTTTCCGGCGGATCTTCCTGCCCGTCTGCCTGCCGGTTCTCGCCGCATTGCTGATCCTCGACTTCGTCTCCACCTGGAACGAATTCGCCATGGCACTCGTCCTTTTGCAGGACCAGCACATGTGGACCCTGCCGCTCGGCCTCATGTCGTTCCAGGGTCAGTTTTCCAGCAATTACGGCCAGCTCAACGCCGCGATCGTCATGACCGTGCTACCGGCGACGATCGTCTATCTCATGTTCCAGCGCTACTTCGTGTCCGGACTGACCTCCGGAGCCGTCAAGGGCTGACCGAAATCTTGTTTACGAGGAGAGACAGAATGTCCGATGCAGCAGTCGAAAAATGGGGCGTGTTCGAAGCGGCCTTTGCCGGCCCGTCCGAAGGCAATCCCTATCTCGACGTGGCATTCGATGCCGTGTTCACGCACAAGAGCCGCGAGGTCCGCGTGCCGGGCTTTTATGACGGAAACGGCACCTACCGCATCCGCTTCATGCCCGACGTCGAGGGCGAATGGTCCTTCAAGACGCGCTCGAAGACGTCGGCACTCGACGGCAAGACGGGTTCGTTTACAGCAGCCGCGCCGTCGGCAGGCAATCATGGACCGGTGCGGGTGCGCAACAAGTTCCATTTCGGCTATGCCGACGGAACGCCCTTCTTCTCCTTCGGCACGACCTGCTATGCCTGGACGCATCAGCCGCTGGAGATGCAGAACCAGACACTGGAGACGCTGAAGAAAACCCGCTTCAACAAGATCCGCATGGGCGTCTTCCCGAAGGACTATCCCTATAATACCAATGAGCCGCTACATGCCTGCTTCGAAAAAGGGGCTGATGGCAGGGAGGATTTCGACCGGCCGAACCCTGCCCTCTTCCAGCATTTCGACCGGCAGGTGGCAGCCCTTTGCGCGCTCGGCATCGAGGCCGATATCATCATCTTTCACCCCTATGACCGCTGGGGTTATGCCGACATGTCGGCCGAGCAGGATTTCCGCTATGTCGCCTATCTCGCGGCGCGGCTTTCTGCTTACCGGAATGTCTGGTGGTCGCTTGCCAATGAATATGACTTCCTGATTGATACCAAGCCAATGGAGCAGTGGGACCGCTACTTCCATATCCTCGAAGAAAACGATCCCTACCAACACCTGCGCTCGATCCATAATGGCGACGTGACGGCGAATTTCGACCATCGCAAGCCCTGGGTCACCCATACCTGCATCCAGAACCCCGACGTCAAGCGCACGCAGGAATGGCGCAACGCCTATGGCAAGCCGGTCGTCAACGACGAGCCGGAATACGAGGGCGATATCCTGCAGTCCTGGGGCAATCTCTCCGCTCAGGAACTGGTGCATCGCTACTGGATCACCATGGCGCGCGGCGGTTATGCCGGCCACGGCGAGACCTATTCGCATCCCGAGGACCTGATCTGGTGGGCCAAGGGCGGCGAGTTGCGTGGCGAGGCCTGGAAGCGCATCGGTTTCCTGCGCGATCTGCTCGAGGCGGATGTGAAGCACGGGCTGGAGCCGCTCGGCATTATCGGTGAATGGCCCTGGTCGCGTGTCTCGGGTGCGCGGGACGGCGACGATGATTTCCGGCTGATCTATCTCGGCGAGCACCAGCCGGTCATCTGGTCATCGGGTCTGCCGCTCGACGACGACAATTACGATGTCGATATCATCGATACCTGGGAGATGACGATCACACCGGCCGAGAAGGTCGCCGCACCCATCCCGCATCCCACCCGTCATGGCGCGATCGTGCGCGGCGGCAAGCCTGATGCTGCTTTCGGCGTCAAGCTTCCCCGCAAGCCGCATCAGGCGCTGCGCGTGCGCAGGAAGCGCTAAGGATAGAAGGAGCCCCCATGTCCGGATTGAGCATCAACAAAGTCAAGAAGTCCTTCGGTTCGGTCGACATCATCCACGGCATCGATGTCGAGATTGCCGATGGCGAGTTCGTCATCCTCGTCGGCCCGTCCGGCTGCGGCAAGTCCACGCTCTTGCGCATGATCGCTGGTCTTGAGGAGATCAGCGCCGGCAAGATCAGCATCGACGGGCGCGTCGTCAACAACCTGCAGCCGAAGGACCGGGATATCGCCATGGTCTTTCAGAACTACGCGCTCTATCCGCAGATGACGGTCGCCCAGAACATGGGCTTTGCGCTGGAACTGGCCGGCGCCAAACGGCCGGAGATCGACAAAAAGGTGGCGGAGGCTGCCGCGATCCTCGGCCTGCAGCCGCTGCTCGAACGCAAGCCGGCGCAGCTTTCGGGCGGCCAGCGCCAGCGCGTCGCCATGGGCCGTGCCATCGTTCGCGATCCGAAGGTCTTCCTCTTCGACGAGCCGCTGTCGAACCTCGACGCCAAACTGCGCGTCAAGATGCGGGCCGAGATCAAGGCGCTGCACCAGCGCCTGAAGACGACGATCGTCTATGTCACGCATGACCAGATCGAGGCCATGACCATGGCCGACAAGATCGTCGTGCTGCAGGGCGGCCACGTCGAACAGATCGGCAGTCCGCTCGAACTCTACGACCGGCCGCGCAACATCTTCGTCGCCGGTTTCCTCGGCTCACCGGCGATGAATTTCCTCGAGGGCACGCTTGAGAACTCCGGTAGCCCGAGCCTCGCTCTTCCCGGCGGCGCGCGCGTCAAACTCTCGCAAGCGCCGGAGAATTCCGCTGGCAAGTCGCTGACGCTCGGCATCCGTCCGGAGGATATTTCGCTCGGTGGCGATGAGGGCATCGAAGCGATCGTGAAGCTCATCGAGCCGACCGGTTCGGAAACCCATGTCGCCGTCGAGGTCGAGGGCAAGGAACTCACCTGGGTTGTGCGCGAACGCGTGAGCCTTGCACCCGAACAACGGATCAAACTGTCCTTTGCGACCCCGAAAGTGCACTTCTTCGACCGGCAGACACAGAACCGGCTCGACGCTTGACGCAAGACATATCGATGAGCCGGGCGGCCTGACACCGCCCGGCTCTTTCCCGACGGTGGTGGTCCGCGCTAGGTCAGGTCACCGTGCTGAGTGTTCGCGCAATCGCGTTGCGCCAACCGACAATTCTCGCCTGCCTGTCTACGTCAGTCATATCGGGCTCAAAGCTACGGTCGCTCGCCCAGGCGCGCGCGAACTCCGTCCGGTCCGGCCAGACACCGGCCTTCGATCCGGCAAGCCAGGCTGCACCGAGCGCTGTCGTCTCCAAGGTCGCCGCCCGATCGACCGGACTTGAGAGAATGTTGGCGAGATGCTGCATGGTCCATTCGGAGGCCGACATGCCGCCATCGACGCGCAGCACGGTTTCGATCGGATGGTCGCCCCAATCGCTGCGCATCGCCACCAGCAGGTCGAGCGTCTGGTAGGCGACCGATTCCAGGACGGCGCGCGCCAGCTCCGCCGGGCCGCTGTTGCGCGTCAGGCCGAAGATCGCGCCCCGCGCCTCCGGATCCCAATAGGGAGCACCGAGGCCGGTGAAGGCGGGCACGACATAGACCCTTTGCTGCGGATCGGCTCTGTCAGCCAGAGCACCGGTTTCCGATGCGTTCCCGATAATGCCGAGACCATCACGCAGCCACTGCACGGCCGCACCGGCAATGAAGATCGACCCTTCCAGCGCGTAGGTGGTCTTGCCGTTCAGACGGTAGGCGATGGTGGTGAGCAGCCGGTTCTTCGAGTGGACGCGGTCGTCACCGGTATTCAGGAGCGCGAAACAACCGGTGCCGTAGGTCGACTTCACCATGCCCGGTTCGAAACAGGCATTGCCGATTGTCGCCGCCTGCTGGTCGCCCGCGACCCCGAGGATCGGGATCGCCGCGCCGAAGATGTCAGGATCGACCGTGCCAAAATCGTCGGCACTGTCCTTGACCTCGGGCAGCAGCGCCCGCGGGATGCGCAGGATCTCGAGAAGCTCGTCGTCCCAGCGGTTCTCGGCGATATTGTAGAGCAGGGTTCGCGAGGCGTTGGTCGCATCGGTGACATGCGCCCGCCCGCCGGTCAGCTTGTAGATGATCCAGCTGTCGATGGTACCAAAACAGACCTCTCCGGCTTCGGCACGGGCACGCAGTCCCTCGACATTGTCGAGCAGCCAGCGCAGCTTCGTGCCGGAAAAATAGGGATCGAGAAGCAGACCGGTCTTGGCGGTGAAGAGCTTTTCATAGCCATCGACTTTCAGCCGGTCGCACATTTCCGCCGTGCGCCGGTCCTGCCAGACGATCGCCTTGTGAAGCGGCCGGCCGGTGGCTTTTTCCCAGACGACGGTCGTCTCCCGCTGGTTGGTGATGCCGATGGCGGCGACTGCGCCAGGAGCTGCGCCGCTCTTTGCCAGGGCGTCGCGGGCCGTCGAAAGCACCGTGTCCCAGATTTCGTTTGCATCATGCTCCACCCAGCCGGTCTGTGGGAAATGCTGGGTGATCTCCGTCTGGGCCGACGATACGGTCCGCATCTGAGGGTCGAAAATTATGGCTCGTGACGATGTCGTGCCCTGGTCGATGGCAAGGATATGGCCGCTCATGACATCTGTTTCCTGCGCAGCAGCCATCGTTCCGCCGGAACGGCAGCTCTGTCCCCGTTTTTGTTCTGGAAGTGGTGTCGACCTTCCCGGCACGCTGCCGGGAAGGTCTGATGGCTGCCGGGCCCCCGCCCGGTCGATCAGCCTACTTCTTGGCTTCGGCCCAGCTCTTGACGAGCTCGTCATAGTTGACGGTGATGGGCTTTTCCTTCTCGTTTTCGATCTTCAGCTGCGGAGCGAGGTTGCCCTTGGCGACGGCATCCTTGTTCCAATATTCGAGATCGTGCTCTTCGGCGAGCTTCGGGCCGATGTCGCCCTGCACCTTGGCGCGTTCGAGGCGCTGCAGCACCTTTTCCTGCTCGGAGCAAAGCGAGTCCATTGCTCCCTGCGCCGTCTTTGCGCCTGACGAAGCGTCACCGATTGCCTGCCACCAGAGCTGCGCCAGCTTCGGATAGTCGGGAACGTTCGTACCGGTCGGAGACCACTGCAGACGGGCCGGCGAACGGTAGAACTCGATCAGGCCGCCGAGCTTCGGCGCACGGTCGGTGAAGGACTTGTGGTCCAGCGTCGACTGGCGGATGAAGGTCAGGCCCATGTGGCTCTTCTTCACATCGACAGTCTTTGACGTGACGAACTGGGCATAGAGCCAGGCCGCCTTAGCGCGATCATCAGGCGTGGACTTCATCAGCGTCCAGGAGCCGGCATCCTGATAGCCGAGCTTCATGCCGTCCTTCCAGTAGACGCCATGCGGGCTCGGTGCGAAACGCCATTTCGGCGTACCGTCCGCATTGACGACCGGCAGGCCGGGCTTGACGAAGTCGGCGGTGAAGGCCGTGTAGGTGAACATCTGCTGGGCGACTTCGCCCTGCGAGGGGACCGGGCCGGATTCGGAGAAGGTCATGCCCTGGGCAGCGGCCGGTGCATAGGCCTTCATCCAGTCCAGATATTTCTGGATGGAATAGACCGCTGCAGGGCCGTTGGTATCGCCGCCACGCGCGACGCAGGAGCCGACCGGGCGGGAGTTCTCGTCAACCTTGATGCCCCACTCGTCGACGGGCTTGCCGTTCGGGATGCCCCTGTCGCCATTGCCGGCCATGGAGAGCCAAGCATCGGTAAAGCGCCAGCCGAGCGACGGGTCCTTCTTGCCGTAGTCCATGTGGCCATAGACCTTCTTGCCACCGACCTCGCGACCGGTGAAGAACTCGGCAATGTCCTCATAGGCCGACCAGTTGACCGGCACGCCGAGATCGTAGCCGTACTTCGCCTTGAAGTCCGCCTTGTTCTTCTCGTCGTTGAACCAGTCGTAGCGGAACCAGTAGAGGTTCGCGAACTGCTGGTCGGGCAGCTGATAGAGCTTGCCGTCAGGCGCCGTGGTGAAGGACTTGCCGATGAAGTCGTCGATATCGAGGCCAGGATTGGTGACATCCTTGCCTTCGTCGGCCATCCAGTCGGTCAGGCTGCGGGCTTGCTGATAGCGCCAATGGGTGCCGATCAGGTCCGAGTCGTTGATATAGGCGTCATAGATGTTTTCGCCCGACTGCATCTGCGTCTGCAGCTTTTCGACCACGTCGCCTTCGCCGATGAGGTCATGGGTGATCTTGATGCCGGTGATCGCGGTGAAGGCGGGTGCCAGCACCTTCGATTCATATTCATGGGTTGTGATCGTCTCTGATACGACCTTGATGTCCATGCCGGCGAAAGGCTTCGCGGCATCAACGAACCACTGCATTTCCTTTTCCTGATCGGCGCGGGAAAGCGTCGAGAGATCGCCGACTTCCTTGTCGAGGAATGTCTTGGCCTCGTCCATGCCGGCATAGGCCGACGCGGTCATTGCCAGCAGCAAGCCTGCTGTCGTCGTCAGTAAGTGCTTTCGCATAATATCCTCCCAGGGTTTGCGATTGCAGGTCTCACGTCTCAGGCGGCCAGTACCCCCGGCCATCCGTATCACCTTGGCATCACACGTAGCGGAACACGCCGATGGCGTAGATCACGGAGATGCCAAGAGCCCACCACAGGTTGGGTCCGATGAGACCCAGCCATGCAAGATGAATGAATGCTGCGCCGAGCAGCGAAATGAAGAGCCGGTCGCCGCGCGTCGTCTCGAACCGAAGCAAGCCAACGCGCGGCGAGCCGCCCGGCGAAAAATATTCCCAGACGCTCATGGCAACCAGCAGTGCCAGGATCGTCAGGAAGAAGAGCGCCGTCGGCAGCGTCCAGGCCATCCACGAAAAGGTCATGTCCGGTCCTCCTCAGACGCGGCCCAGGGCAAAGCCCTTGGCGATGTAATTGCGGACGAAATAGATGACGAGGGCGCCGGGAATGATGGTGAGCACGCCGGCTGCCGCAAGCACGCCCCAGTCCATGCCGGAAGCCGAGACCGTGCGCGTCATGATCGCCGAGATCGGCTTTGCGGCCGTCGTCGTCAGTGTGCGAGCGAGCAGCAACTCGACCCACGAGAACATGAAGCAGAAGAAGGCCGCGACACCCACCCCGCTTGCAATCAGCGGCATGAAGATCTTGATGAAGAAGCGCGGGAAGGAATAGCCGTCGATATAGGCCGTCTCGTCGATCTCCTTCGGCACGCCGGACATGAAGCCTTCGAGGATCCAGACCGCCAGCGGCACGTTGAACAGGCAGTGGGCGAGTGCCACGGCAATATGCGTGTCGATCAGGCCGAAGGCCGAATAGAGCTGGAAGAAAGGCAGCGCGAAGACCGCCGGCGGCGCCATGCGGTTGGTCAAAAGCCAGAAGAACAGGTGCTTGTCGCCGAGGAAGCGGTAGCGCGAGAAGGCATAGGCAGCCGGCAGTGCTGCGGCGACCGAGATCACCGTGTTCATCACCACATAGATGATCGAGTTGATATAGCCGTTGTACCAGGACGGGTCGGTGAAGATGACCGCATAGTTGCGCAGCGTCGGGTTCGTCGGCCACAGCGAGAAGGCGCCGGTGATCTCGGCATTCTCCTTGAAGCTCATATTGACGAGCCAATAGATCGGCAGGATCAGGAAGACGATATAGATCGTCGGAACGAGCCAGGAAAGGTTGCCTGCAGGTTTGTATTTGCTGGTCATGTCTGCGCCCTCCTTCAGCCGTTCGCGTCGCCGCTGGTCATCACGGTGTAGAACACCCAGGAGAGCAGCAGGATGATGAGGAAGTAGATGATCGACATTGCTGCCGCCGGGCCGAGGTCGAACTGGCCGACTGCCATTTTCACCAGATCGATGGAGAGGAAGGTCGTCGAGTTGCCGGGGCCGCCGCCGGTGACGACGAAGGGTTCGGTATAGATCATGAAACTGTCCATGAAGCGCAGCAGCACGGCGATCAGAAGCACGCGTTTCATCTTCGGCAGCTGGATGTAGCGGAAGACGGACCAGCGCGAGGCTCCGTCGATCTTGGCCGCCTGATAGTAGGCATCCGGGATCGAAACGAGGCCGGCATAGCAGAGCAGCACAACAAGGCTCGTCCAATGCCAGACGTCCATGATGATGACGGTCACCCAGGCATCGACCGGATCGCGCACATAGTTGTAGTCGAGGCCCATCGCTTCCAGCGTGTGACCGAGCAGGCCGATATCGACACGGCCGAAGACCTGCCAGATCGTGCCGACGACGTTCCACGGAATAAGGAGCGGCAAGGCCATCAAGACGAGGCAGACGGGAACGCCCGGTCCCGATTTCGGCATGTTGAGCGCGATGAAGATGCCGAGCGGAATCTGCAGCGCCAGAATGATGAAGGAGAAGAGCAGGTTGCGCTGCAATGCTTCCCAGAAACGGTCGGAATGCAGGGTCTGGACGAACCAGTCCGTGCCGGCCCAGAAGAACTCGTTATTGCCGAACGTATCCTGCACCGAATAGTTGACGACGGTCATCAGCGGGATGACGGCCGAAAATGCCACGAGCAGCAACACCGGCAGGACCAGAAACCAGGCTTTGTTGTTCCACGTCTTCTGCATGGGTCAGGCCTCCCTGCCGACACGCCAGCTGTCGGCGTAAATGCTGATGGCTGAGGGATCGAAGCTGACGCGGGCGTCATCAGGGATTTCGCCATCCTCAGGCACGACGATTGCAATCGGCTGGCCGGCGAAACGGGCGCGCACGATCTTCTGGCGGCCGATATCCTCGACCTTGCTCACCGATACCGGCATGCCCTCCCGTCCGAGCCGGATGAATTCCGGCCGGATGCCGAGCTCGGTCTTGGCCGCGCCCTCGGTCTTCGGCGCATAGTCGAGCGTCAGCGTCTCGTCGCCGACCCTGACGCTGCTGCCGTCGATCTTTGCCGGCATCACGTTCATGCCGGGCGAGCCGATGAAATAACCGACGAAGGTGTGGCTTGGCCGCTCGAAGAGCTCGGCCGGCGTTCCGATCTGGACGATCTGGCCATCATACATGACGACCACCTTCTCGGCGAAAGTCAAAGCCTCGGTCTGGTCATGGGTGACATAGACCATTGTGAAGCCGAACTGTTTGTGCAGCCGCTTCAGCTGCGAACGCAGCACCCATTTCATATGGGGATCGATGACGGTCAGCGGCTCGTCGAAGAGGATGGCGTTGACGTCGTTGCGCACCAGCCCGCGCCCGAGCGAGATCTTCTGCTTCTGGTCGGCGGTCAGGCCCTGCGCCTTGCGCCTCGCCCAGCCGGCAAGGTCGATCATTTCGAGAATGTCGCGTACGCGTCGGTCGACATCCGCTTCTGCCACGCCGCGGTTGCGCAGCGGAAAGGCAAGATTGTCGTAGACCGTCATCGTGTCGTAGATGACCGGAAACTGGAAGACCTGCGCAATGTTGCGGCTTTGGGTCGAAAGGTCCGTGACATCCTTACCGTCGAACAGGATGCGGCCATGTGACGGCTGCAGAAGACCGGAGATAATATTGAGCAGCGTGGTCTTGCCGCAGCCGGAGGGGCCGAGTAGCGCATAGGCGCCGCCGTCATTCCACTCGTGGTCGACTTCCTTCAGCGAATAATCCTTATCGCTCTTCGGATTGGCGCCGTAAGCGTGGCGGATATGGTCGAGCGTGATGCGTGCCATTGTGCTCTCCTAAACCTTTCCAACCGTGGCGATGGCCTGCCCATCGGCGCCGAATGCCATCAAGTGGCGCGTGTCGAGATAGGCTTCGATCTCCATGTCCGGATCGATGTCGTGAATGCCGTGCGCCAGCATCACCCAGCGCACGCCGTCATAGTCCAGATGAACGAAGCTCTCCGAGCCGGTGATTTCCGACACCAGCGTGCGCGCCTTGAGGCGAGCCGCATCGCCGGTCTGCGGCGCCAGCCCGAGATGGTGCGGATGGAAGGCGATCGTCACGGGTCCATCGGACACGGTGGAAAGATGGGCCGGAACCGGAAGCGTGCCCCCGCCCGGGCGCACAAAGACATGACCTGATTTGGTGACCTCGATGGCGTTCAGCGGCGGATCGGCGAAGATGCCGGCGGTGGCGAGATCGACCGGTCGCCGATAGACATCGATCGTCGGCCCGAACTGCGTGATCCGGCCGGCGTTCAGCGTCGCCGTATTGCCGCCGAGCAGCAGCGCTTCGGAAGGCTCGGTGGTGGCGTAAACGAAGATCGCACCCGACTGGGCGAAGATCTTCGGCAGTTCCTCGCGCAATTCCTCCCGCAGTTTGTAGTCGAGATTGGCGAGCGGCTCATCCATCAGCACGAGGCTCGCATTCTTGACAAGGGCGCGGGCGAGCGCGGTGCGCTGCTGCTGGCCGCCTGAGAGATTGAGCGGCGTGCGATCGAGATAGGGCGTCAGTTTCAGGAGTTCCGCTGCCTTGCGCACGTCGCGGTCGATCGTAGCCGCATCCTTGCCGGAAATGCGCATCGGCGAGGCGATGTTCTCATAGACGGTCAGTGCCGGATAGTTGATGAACTGCTGGTAGACCATGGCGACTTTGCGCTTCTGCACTGGCATGCCGGTGACATCGGCGCCGTCGAAATGCACGGAGCCTTCGGTCGGCCGATCAAGCCCCGCCATCAGCCGCATCAGCGACGTCTTGCCCGACAATGTCGGCCCTAGCAGGACATTCAGCGTGCCTCGCTCGAGAACCAGATCGGTCGGATAGATATGATAGTCCGCGCCCACCATCTTGGCGGCGTTTCGCAGCTCCAGCATTCCGATTCCCGTGCCTCCTCGCAACGGGGACCACACGCCACCTTATCCGGCCATCTGTGCCGGTATGGCAGCCATGTACTCCTCCAGTGATCTCACCTGCTCCATCGAAAGACGCAGGCCATCCTTTGTTCTTCGCCAGAGCACGTCTTCGGCGTGCCTGGCCCATTCATGTTCGATCAGGTAGCGAACCTCGGCCTCGTAGAGATCGGATCCGAACAGCCTGCCGAGATCGTCGACCTTCTTGGCATTGCCAAGAAGCGTGGCGGCTTTCGTGCCGTAGCGACGGACCAGCCGGCGGGCATGGGGCTCGGTCAGGAACGGATAGCGCGCCTTGAGCTTGCTCACTTCGCCCTCATAGCCCTTTACCGGAAAGTCGCCGCCCGGCAGATGGCTGCCTGCCGTCCACGGCCTGCCCTTGATGCCGATCGCTTCGCCGATCTTCTCGAGTGCATGTTCCGACAGCCGCCGGTAGGTGGTGAGCTTGCCGCCGAAGACATTGAGAAGCGGTGCCTCGCCCTGCTTGCCCTCGACCTTCAAGACATAGTCACGCGTCGCTTCCTGCGCCTTCGAGGCGCCGTCGTCAAAGAGCGGGCGCACCGCCGAATAGGTCCAGACGATATCCTCAGGCTTGACCGGCTCCTTGAAATATTCCGACGCCGCATTGCAGAGATAGAGCGTCTCTTCCTCGGAAATCTTCACGTCCTTCGGATCGGCGGTGTAGTCGCGATCGGTGGTGCCGATCAGCGTGAAGTCGGTCTCGTAGGGGATGGCGAAGATGATGCGGTTGTCGGGGTTCTGGAAGAAATAGGCGCGCGGGCCCTCGAACTTCTTCCTGACGATGATGTGGCTGCCCTGGACTAGACGCACATGCCGGGCCTCGTTCTGGCCGAAGGCGGAACGGATGACATGATCGACCCAGGGACCGGCGGCATTGATGAGCATGCGGGCCTGATGGCGCTCGCTCTTGCCGGTCACCGTGTTGATCGTCTCGATCGTCCAGACGCCATTCCCCTGAGCATCATTCTCCTGCCTCGCCGAGACCACCTTGGTGCGCGGCATGATCAGCGCGCCCTTGTCGGCGGCATCGCGGGCATTGAGCACCACCATGCGGGCATCGTCGACCCAGCCGTCGGAATATTCGAAGGCTTTGGAAAACAGCGCCTTCAGCGGCTTTGCCACCGGATCGGTGCGCATGTTCAAGACCGCGGTCGGCGGCAAAAGCTTGCGGCCGCCGAGATGGTCGTAGAGGAACAGGCCAAGCCGGATCATCCAGGCCGGCCGGATGCCGCCCTTGTGATAGGGCAGCACGAAGCGCAGCGGCCAGATGATATGCGGGGCCATGGCCCACAAGATCTCGCGCTCCATCAAGGATTCCCGCACCAGGCGGAATTCGTAATGTTCGAGATAGCGAAGACCGCCATGGATGAGCTTGGTCGCACCCGACGAGGTGCCGGAGGCGAAATCATTCATCTCGGCAAGCGCGACCGTATAACCACGGCCAACCGCATCGCGCGCGATCCCGCAGCCGTTGATCCCGCCCCCAATGACGAAAATATCGTTGATACGGCTCATGCTCCCCCTCTTTGAGCCAGGACAGCGCAACGGTTCCCCCACCATTGCGAAAGTGAGGATGATTAAACCGAAAATTTTTCGAATGTCAAACGAATGTTGTTCACCGCTAAAATCAGCGGTTAGCTTTCGCTGTTTCGACCAGCACAACACCGCTCTGCTGACAGATAGTGCGGATAGAAGGCGAATCGCATTGGTCGGTGATGAAGGTATGGACCTGCGAAATCTGGCCGATACGGACGGGTGCTGTCCGTTCGAACTTGGTCGAATCTGCTACCAGGATGACGTGTCTGGCATTGGCGATGATGGCCTGGGCCACCTTCACCTCACGGAAATCGTAGTCGAGCAAAGCGCCATCCGGATCGATCGCGGAGGCGCCGATCACGGCATAATCGACCTTGAACTGCCTGATGAAATCGACGGCCGCTTCCCCGACGATACCACCGTCGGATTGGCGTACCACGCCGCCGGCAATCACCACCTCGATATTGTCGATCAGCCGCAATCTATTGGCGACATTGATGTTATTGGTGATCACCATCAATTCGTGATGATCGGAGAGCGCCTCTCCGACCGCTTCCGTCGTCGTGCCGATATTGATGAAGAGCGAGCTGTTATTGGGGATGAGATCAGCGGCAGCAACACCGATCGCCTGTTTTTCCGTCGCGGCGATCTGGCGCCGGGCGTCATAGCGGACATTCTCCGTCCCTCGCGGGAAGGTTGCGCCGCCATGAATGCGCGTCAGAAGCTGCGCATCGCAAAGATCGTTCAGATCCTTGCGGATCGTCTGCGGTGTCACGGCAAACTGCGCCGCCAGATCATCGACCAGTACCCGGCCCGACGACCTCGCAAGCGCGATGATCTTCTCCTGACGATCCGACAGAAACATGCGCCCTCCCTTCGTTTCACTTTCATCTTTAGCCAAACTTCGCCTCGAGGCAAAGCAATCGCTGCTGGTGCGATCCTCCGGATCAATCTCACCGTGCGGTCTTTTCGAACATGAACGAGTGCTGAAATCCCTTTGGATATTGCAAAGCTCGCCCCGCCTCTGCCTTGTTGCGCACTTAACGTATTATGCGATTCGCTATCCGCGACGGGGCGGAGCATGCACGAGGGACAAAAGGAGAGTTCGATGACAGACGCCAAGAGCGGCATTACAGGACTACGGCCGCAGATCACGGTGATTGGCGTCGGCGGCGGTGGCGGAAACGCGATCAACAACATGATCGCCGAAAAGCTTGCGGGCGTTGATTTCATCGCCGCAAATACGGACTCCCAGGTGCTGGCGACCTCCAAGGCGACGCGCCGCATCCAGCTCGGCGCCCATGTCACGGAAGGTCTCGGCGCCGGCTCCCTGCCGGAAGTCGGCCGCGCTGCTGCCGAGGAATCGCTCGACGAGATCATGGATCACCTGAGCGGCTCGCATATGTGTTTCGTCACCGCCGGCATGGGCGGCGGCACCGGCACGGGTGCGGCACCCGTCATTGCACATGCGGCACGTTCGGCCGGCATCCTGACGGTCGGCGTCGTCACCAAGCCCTTCACCTTCGAGGGCAATCGCCGCATGAAGATGGCGGAAGCCGGCATCGAAGCGCTGCGCCAGGCGGCCGATACCGTCATCGTCATTCCTAACCAGAACCTGTTCCGCATTGCGGATGCCAAGACCACCTTCGCCGATGCCTTTATGACGGCGGACCGTGTGCTTTATGCCGGTGTTGGCTGCATCACCGATCTCATCGTCAAGGAAGGCCTGATCAATCTCGACTTCGCCGATGTGAAGTCCGTCATGCGCGGCATGGGCCGCGCGATGATGGGCACGGGCGAGGCTGAAGGCGAGGGACGCGCGATGAAGGCGGCGGAAGCTGCCATCGCCAACCCGCTGCTCGACGATATCTCGATGAAGGGTGCCAAGGGCGTGCTGATCTCGATTTCTGGCGGCTCTGACATGACGCTGTTCGAAGTCGACGAGGCTGCAAGCCGCATTCGCGACGAAGTGCAGGACGACGCCGAAATCGTCGTCGGAGCGATCTTCGACCGCAGCTTGGACGGCAGGTTCCGTGTCGCTGTCGTGGCGACCGGCCTGGAAGGCGCTGGAGCGACCGCTGCCGCGCCGGGCTTCGCCGCGGGGCAGCTCCAGGGCCGCACGTTGCAATAAGGCGACAAGATCGCCTGGCCGATTCTCCAAATCACACCTGGATCGGTGTATCGGAGAGGCAGGATCGACTGCCCCTCCGTCCATTCGCTAAGCACAAGTGTCCAATGGCGATTGCGCCTCGGAGAATGAAGTCATGCGCGAAAAGATATGGGCTTTGCAGGAGCACGAGAACGCCATCGAGCACTGGCCGCGCACGAACGTTGCGGCCGCCTATGATGCCCATAAGGCCGATCCTACCAAGGCCAAGCCCATCGATGAAGCCTGGAAGTATCTGGAAGCACGAATGGACGAAATCGACCGGGACGAAGATTGATGGAGCACTATCCGCCCGTCACCGAAGAAACGAAGTTGGATTTGGCGCATATTTAAGCCGGTCCTAGCCACTGCCGCCGATCACCTCATCGGCAGCCCGCAACCCACTTTCCCAGGCGCCATGCGCGGTCGAGAAGTCAGATTGATGCGTTGCTTCGCCGGCAAAGAACAGTCGGTCCGCGACCGGTCGCGCGAGGATGGTGCGGGCGCCGGCATGGCCGGGAAGCGCATGGCTGTAGGAGCCACGAACCCAATCCGTGTGGCACCAGGACGAGGCTGCGAGCGGCCGCAGGTGCTGGCGAATATTGTTTCCGATGAGCGATGACAGCTGGTCTAGAGCGAAGGTGAAGGCGTCGAGCAGGCCAGCCTGTTCGATGACGACAGCGCCCTTGCCGCCGAAGAAGCCTTCGACGACCAGGCGTCCGAGCGGCCGGATATAATAGCTGCCGGTTTCATCGTTGCTGGCATCACCGAGCAGATGGGTTTCCGGTTCGAGACCGTGATTGCCGTGAAGCTCCATGAACAGCTTGTCGGCGAGGCCGAGCGGCAGTTGCGCTGCCGCATGAAGATGATCATCGGCCTCAGGGTCGAAGGCGATAGTGCCGCGGGCGAGAACATTGGTTGAGACCGTGACGATTGCCGCACCTGCCATGACCGGACCGCGATCGGTTTCCAGCCGGACACCCTCATCGGTCAGCGCGACACGGCGGACCGGCGTCGATAGACGCAGGGTCACATCGGGAACGGCAGCCCCAATCAGGCTTCCATAGCCTTCATGCACCCGCCAGTTGGCATCGGTTGCGGCATTGTCATAGGCAAGGAAGTCGGCAACCGACAGCCGTTCCAGCGGCGCGCCGTTCAGATAGCCGCTGAGCGACTGGCAATAGGCATTCCACTCACCATCCGGCTCCAGCGCGTCCGAGGCCCTGTCGCTTGCCGGCGGATTGGCCCGCAGCCGCTCTTCAAGCGCCTCCCAGGCGGCAGCAGCAGCCGCACGTTCTTGCGGCGAGAAACCGAGATCGCGCCACTGGTTCTGCCAGGCCGTAGGCCCGCGCTCGATCGTAAAGCCTGCCTCGCGGCCGATCGCGACAAGGGGATTGCGCTCGGCCGAATGCAGCCAGCCACAGCCCATATCGAGCGACATGCCGGAAAGTTCGACCGTCCAGGCCCGACCGCCGACACGGTTGCTGGCTTCGAGGATGATGACCGAGCGTCCGGCATCGGTCAGCCTTCGTGCCGCAGCTATGCCCGCTGCACCGGCGCCGATAACAGCCACGTCGTAGTCCATCGTCACCGCTTCGCCCCATGTTTCGTCATCACCTTGATAGGCTTAAGCTTTACATCGGAGCCACACCCGCTTCAATGCGCCCGAAAGCCTGCTACTATACCGACATGACCTTCTTCGAAACCCTCGTTGCCCTGCTGGCCGTCGCCATCCTGCTCCTGCAGATCACCAGGCGCATGCACCTGCCCTATCCCGGCATTCTGGCCGCTGCCGGCGTCGGCGTGGCGATGCTGCCCGGTGCGCCTGTCATCCCGATCGACCCACCGACGGCGCTTGCCCTGTTCATCGCGCCGGTGCTCGTCGATTCCGCCTATGATTTCCCAATGGGGGCTGCGCGGCGCATGCTGGTGCCGCTGATCTTCTATGCCGTCATTGCCGTTCTGGTGACAACGGGCGTGGTGGTGTCGATCAGCATGCTGACGGTCGGCCTGCCGATTGCGGTTGCGGTGACGCTCGGCGCCATCGTTGCTCCGCCCGATGCTGCTGCCGCGACCGCCGTGCTTTCCAATCTGCCGGTGGATCGGCGTGTGGACGCTCTGCTCAAGGGCGAAAGCCTGTTTAACGACGCAACGGCGCTGTTGCTGTTTGGAGCGGCACTCACGGTCCAGGCACACGGCGGGCTCGACGGACCGACAGCGCTGCAGATTGGCTTTGCGGCACCCGGCGGCATTTTGCTTGGCATCGTCTTCGGCTTTTTCGTCTCGCGGCTCCGACCGATTACCGAAAACACGGTTGGAGGCACACTGCTTCAGTTCGTCTATGCCTTTTCGACCTGGCTGATTGCCGAGCATCTGCACCTTTCGGCCGTACTGGCAACGGTTGCGAGCGCCATGACGATCGCCACGCTGTCGACCGTCGACGATTCCCCGCGCATGCGGGTGCATTCCTTCGCGGTCTGGACGACCGTCGTCTTCCTGCTGAACGTCGTCGCCTTCCTGCTCATGGGGCTGCAGGCGCGCAGCATTGTCGAATCCATGTCGGCCGACGCTCTCGAGCGGGCGCTCGGTTTTGCCGCCATCGTCGTGGTCGGCGTCATTCTGGCGCGTCTGGTGATGGCCTTTCTCCTGCATGCGATCGTCATTTCGCGCCACCGGAACGGCAAAATGCTGGCCCCCTTCAAGCACGGGGAGACCTTTCTGGTCGGCTGGTCCGGCATGCGCGGCCTCGTCACGCTCGCCACCGCCTTTGCCCTGCCCGCCGACTTTCCGGAACGGGACCTCGTCGTGCTGACAGCCTTTGCCGTGGTGCTGGCAACCCTCGTCATCCAGGGAGCGACACTTGCCCCGATGATCCACTTCCTGAAACTCGGGCGGCAAGACCAATTCCATGACGAACTGGAAGAGGCAAGGCGTTCGCTCGCCGAGGCGGCGTTCCAGCGGCTCGAAAAGGAAGGCGGTGCCGAGGCCGAGGCGATCCGGACGATCTGCAAGGACCACTGGACGGTGCCCTCGGACCTTGGCGGGACCTCGCCGCTCGAGCGCCGCCGCAAACTGACGATCGCCGCCGTGATCGCCCAGCGCCAGCGCCTGGAGGAACTGCGCGACAAGGACAGGATCGGCCCGACGCAATATCTCGAACTGCAGGAAGATCTCGACTGGAAGCAGCTCTCGGTCGGCTCCGACGAGGATCGGCGCATTACCGAAAGCTGAGGCGCAGGTAGGACTGCTCAAGGGCAAGTACCGGTCGGACGCAGAGTTCCCAACCCTCGGTATCGCTCCTGTCCTCGCCAATCGGCCGTCATGCCGGACGCTACGCCACTTCAGGCTGTCGCGATCAACGTGACAATCGCTGATTTTTCAACCGAAAAGCGTTTCTGGTCGAATGAATGTACGCATACCGTGCGACATCTTCCACCTCTTGTTTACTATTGTTTTACTTCCAAACCAGATATTGCAACTCAAGATAGGCTTGGCGCATGAGGCTCCTGCAATTCACCAGCCACCGTCCGCATGAGCGCGGAGGGTGGATTTATCCGGAGAATGGCCATGATGCAGATCCCTCCCGCCGGGGGCAATATTTGGACGAATACACAATATTTGCTGGGTCGTGCGGGTAATTCACCCCAACCGCAAAGTGCAGCCAGCCAGATTCTCGGCAATCTTCTGTCGCATCTCGACGAACCGACGAAGCAGGCCTATTCCTCGATCCTGTCTGCCTTGATGAACGGCGCCGAGGTTCAGGGCACCGATGCTGGCGATATCATCCTGGCGCTTGCCCATGCCAAGATCAGCGCCGGCGGCGGCGACGATATTATCCTGGCCGGGGACGATGCCGAGATCGACGCCGGAGACGGCGACGACGGTGTTTTCGCCGGCTCACACGCGACAGTGCATGCCGGTGCCGGCAACGACATGATCATGACCATGGACGGTGCCACGATCGAGACAGGCTCGGGCAACAACTACGTTTCCACCTATTCCTATTCGTCCGTTACGGCAGGGGCCGGCAACGACGTCATCCGGACATATGATCACGCCACCGTCGATGCCGGTGACGGAAATGATATCGTCCAGACCTCTAGTTATTCGACGGTCGCAGGCGGCGGCGGCAACGATGTGCTCCAGGTCAGCAGCCACTCGCAGGCATCTGGCGGCGATGGCAATGACGTGGTCATTGGCTATAGCTATGTGGATCTTAACGGCGGCGCCGGAAACGATGTGATGGAAGGCGGCGACCACTCGACGGTCGATGCAGGGGAAGGCAACGATCTGGTCTTTGCCTATGGCTACTCGACCGTCCAGGCCGGAGCAGGCGATGACGTGATCATTACATCGGTCAACAACGGCCCCAATCAGGACTACCAGATTTTCGGCTATGAAACCGTCGATGCCGGCGAGGGCAACGACTACATCCAGACCGGTGCCCATTCCAATGTGACTGGCGGTACGGGCGATGATGTGATCCGCCTGACGGGCGAAGGCTCGACGGTCAATTTCGCCAAGGGCGACGGCAAGGATACGATCCTGTCGCGTGACGACCTGACCATCAATCTCACGGGCTACTCGAAGGATGATGTCATCATCGACGACCGCGGTGACAGTATGGTGATCTCGTTCAAGGGATCGGATGACAGCATGACGCTGGATATGTCGAAAGGCATGACCGTTCACTTGGCCTTCGACGACGAGAGCAGCCTCGATGTCGCCTCGACCTCGACGAACAGCAGAAAATCGCTTGCGACAGCCGTGACCGGGCGCGTGCCGATCCTCAACGGCCAGATCATGTTCGAAAACCAGACGACGAATTTGACCGCTGCCGAGCAGGGCGCCCAATTGAAGGCGCAGGCCGATGCACTGAAAGCGCGGCTGGCCGCGCAGTAATCCGCAGCCATCTTCAGCTTACTATTAAAATGGGACCCAGGGCTGTTGCCCTGGGTCTTTTGTTATTGATGGATATCAAGCGAAGAGGAAATCGCCGCCGTCGATCGATGCCGGGGAGACACCGTTCAGGAGCGCATAGGTGTGATTGGCTGAGCCATCCCCGAATTCGAGAAGGGCGGAGCCGGCATTGTTGTAGAGATTGATCGTCGTGATCGAGGCACCAAGAACGATCTTGTCGATCCCGTCCTGCCAATCCATGATGATGTCCGTTCCCTGGCCGATATCGAACCAGAACCAATCGTCATCTGCGCCGCCGTAAAGCTGGTCGTTGCCAGCATTACCATACAGGGCATCGTGACCGGCATCGCCGTGAAGTGCGTCCGCGCCCGCACCGCCATCCAGGAGATCCGAGCCGTTACCGCCATAAAGGACGTCCGTCAGCAGCGTGCCAAAAATGTTGTCGTTTCCGTCAAAGCCTTCGATCTGGACGCCATGAACAGTCGTCGACGTCGTCGTATCCTGGATGACATGCCCATAGATCGTGTCATTGCCGTTTGACCCACGGAGCCCCGAAATGCCGATGATGTTGGTGACGTCGCGCAGATCAAGAGTACCGCCTCCGTCGTTGGCATAGATGTATGCCGGCAGGGAGCCTGAATTCACGATATTTTCCACCCCGTCGATCGACGTGATGTTCAAGGCGAGATAGCCGGGATGCCCTGCGTCGCTTTCGCCGAAATTCGTGATGTAGATCGTGTCGATCCCGGTACCGCCGTGGAAGTTTCCGTAGCCTGCGTTCCCGCCCCGGAAGATAAACTGATCATTCCCGTCGTCGCCGTAAAAATCGCCGCCGTAATAACCACTGTAGATCGTGTCGTTACCGATACCGCCATGGATGGAATCGCTGCCGGTCACGAAGGGATCTCCATCTCCGTTGTCACCGTAGATGATGTCGTTGCCAGTACCGCCGTCGATCGTGTCCACACCGCCACCGCCGGCGATCGTATCATCACCCTCGTTGCCGCTGATGATATCGTTTCCCCCTAGACCGAGAATGAGATCACCTGCTGCAGTGCCGTTCAGCACCTCAGAGTTATCGCTTCCTATGATATCCATGTGCTTTCTCCGTTGGTTTGATCTGGCACCTGAGTGCCACTTCCACCGACGCAGTTTCCCTTTTCCGCTCCGGTAAAGGGGCGAAGCGCCGGCATCTCGATGACGGCTGATGGAGCCGCCGATGTCTGGTGTTGTTATTCTTCCCGGAACACGCGGGCTGCGTGGTCTCGAATTGGTTTCACAAGGTAGGACAGGACCGTTCGATCACCCGTGCGGATCGCCGCTTCCACGGGCATGCCGGGCACCAGTGTGAGGTCGGCGACACGTTGCCTTTCCGTCGCAGGAATGCCGACGGCCGTGCGGTAGAATGAAGCGCCGGTCCTTTCATCCGTCTCCAGATCCGCGGAAATACGAATGACCGTCCCCTGCAGCTCCGGCGTTCGATTCCGGTTGAAGGCGGAGAGGCGCAACGTGGCATTCTGCCCGAGCGACAACTGGTCGATGTCCTGGGGCAATATCCGGGTCTCCACCGTCAGCTCAGCCTTGGGAACGATCTGCATCAAGATGTCCCCGGCTTTGACGACGCCGCCGATAGTGTGGATTGCGAGATCATGTACGACCCCGGAAACGGGGGCGGTGATGTCGATCCGCAGCAGTTCGTCTTGCGCCGAGATTTCCTTCTCGACGAGCTCGATCTGGCGGTTCTGCACGTCGCGAAGTTCCTCGGCAACTTCCGCCCGCATGCTCTGGTCAACTTCGAGCTTCTTCAATTCGATCTCGGCGATCCGCCCTTTGGCCGTTGCGCCCTGTGCAATAAGCTGCCCTCTCTCGCCCCTGAGGCGGGCGACTGAACGATCCAGATTGTTGATCCGGTTGAGCGGCACCAGACCCATGTCGTAGAGCTTTCGTGTGCCCTCGATTTCCTTGTCGATCAGAGTAATTTCATCGTCCTTGGCCTGCCGCTGCACATCCAGGCCGGCTATCTGCTCGTTTGCCTGTGCAATCTGTTCGAACAACTGCTGTTTCTGCCCCGTCCGGGAGGTCTTGCGATCATCGAACAGGTGCCGCTCGCTTTGCATCGCATCGTCAGCCGCATTGCCCAACCGCCGGCGAAGAATATCGGGCACCATAACCGTCTCCTGTCCATCGCGTTCGGCCGTCAGGCGCGCTTCACGGGCATAGAGCTGATTGAGATTGCCGCGGATCGCCTCGATGTTTGCACGGGTGGTCGTCGCATCCAGCCTAGCCAATACGTCACCCTTGCTGACCTGCTGTCCCTCCTCGACCAGCAGTTCGGCAATGACCCCGCCAGTCGGATGCTGCACCGATTTCGCCTTGCCTTCGACCGTAAGCTGCCCGGAAGCCAGAACCGCCCCCGATAGTTCAGTGGTCGAAGCCCAGCCGCCGAACCCGACACAGACCAGCATGATGGCAGTGGTTCCAGCAATCAGGTGACGCCCTAGCGACCTGCGAAAAGACAATTCCCGGCCCATGCTCATGGCTGCGATCCCTCGCCCTCAATCACTGTCAATGCTGGTTGCGGCGCCGTCCGCATCGTACGCTGCTGAACCGGAGACATCTGTTTCAGGACCGCGTCCTTTGGACCGAAAGCCTTGATGTGTCCGTTTTCCATGATCATCAGATGGTCGAGCAGCGAAAGAACACTGTTTCTGTGGGCAACGATCACAACGATTCCGCCACGTTGCTTGATATCCGCGATGGCCGCCGCCAGCGCTCTGTCACCATCGATATCGAGATTGGCATTCGGCTCGTCCAGGACGACCGCGAAGGGATCGCCGTAGAGCGCGCGCGCCAGAGCCACGCGCTGACGCTGGCCCGCCGAGAGGTTTGCGCCGCCATCACCGACCTCGGTTTGATAACCCTTCGGAAAGGCAACAATCATTTCATGAATACCTGCCGCCTTGGCGGCCGACACGATCCTGGAGTCGTCGGCGAGCGGATCCAGACGCGCTATGTTTTCGGCAATCGTTCCAGGCAGAAGATCTGATGTCTGCGGCATGTAGCCGATATGGCGTCCGCGCTCGGCGAGATCCCATTGATCGAGCGTCGCCCCGTCCAAACGGACCTCTCCGCGGCTCGGCTTCCAGGCACCTACCAGCGCACGCACAAGTGAGGACTTGCCCGAGGCGCTGGGTCCTATCACCCCCACGACAGAACCGGCATCGATTCGGAAGCTGACATTTTGAACGACGAAGCGCCGCTCGCCGGGAGGATTGACCGAGAGCCGTTCAACGGTCAGCGATTTTTGCGGGGCGGGGAGAGCTGTCTTAGGCCCTTCTTCCGGAGAAAGGGTGAAGAGCTCTTTCAGGCGTTGCCATCCTTGGCGGGCCGCCAGGAGATTGCGCCAGCTCGCAATCAATTGTTCCGCCGGCGAAAGCGCCCGCCCGACCAGAACATTGCTTGCGAGGATCATGCCGCCAGTGAGATCGCCGGTGACCACGAGCCAAGCTCCGAGCGCCAGCGTTCCCGATTGTACCATCATCCGGATCATTTTCGAAATGCCGGCCAATGTCCCGGCGATATCGGAAATACGGCCCTGAAGATCGATGTATCTGGCCTGCGCCTCGTCCCAGAGTTTGGCCGCCCGTCCTCCCATTCCCATGGCCACGAGCACCTCGTTGTTGCGGTACGTCGCCTCGCCGAGCCGGTTCCGCGCCATCAACGCAGCGGAGGATTGACGCGCCAGCCGCCTCGTCAGGAAATCGGTCAACAACGTCATCGATGTCAGCAGCAGCATTGCCACAGCGGCGACTGCGCCGATCAATGGATGAACGAAGAAGCAGACGATCAGGTAGACGGGCAACCATGGCAAATCGAATAGAGCGGCAGGTCCGCCGCTCGTCAAATATGCGCGGATCTGCTCCAGATCCTGGGCCGGTTTCAGTACGTCGCCCGTTGCCCGCATCTGCAGGCCTGCACTGGAAATCGCATTGAATACACGCTCTGAGAGCGTTGCGTCGAGCGTGGCCGCTATTCGTGTCATCATCCGGCCGCGAATGACGTCAAGCGTCCCGGAGAAGACATAGAGGCCGACGATCAGAAGCAGGAGCGCTATCAGCGTGGGAATGCTTTTGCTTGGGATAACGCGGTCATAGACCTCGATCATGAAGATTGGAGAGGCCAAGGCAAGGAGATTGAGGAAACAGGAAAAGATAAAAACGCCCGCAACGACAGGGGCTAGTCCAGAGCCGAAAAACCTTTGCTTTCCCATATGCATCCTGCCCTCCACCTCGCACAACGGCGCCCGCGAGGGATAACCTATGAGGGAAATCGACAAGGAGGCAATATATGCAAAGTGGTGTAGGGAGGTACCGAGGTGTCTGATCTTGCTGGAGAAAATTTGAATTTATGGAATTTTCGACCTGGCAATAATTGGAATGAAATTATCGGATTTGCTGCAGATGGAATTTCTATACCAAGAACCTTCATAAACTGCCTTTTCAGTGGAATTCAATACCAACTCCATGCATTAGCGACGCATCAAATTCCAGAATGGTATCAGGTGCCCGGCTCTATCCGACAATCATCGCTGACCAGACATCGGAGAGTGGATTTCCTTGAAGAACTTGAGTGACGAAACCGAAGAGGATCACTCGCGCTGCTTTATTGATAATGCCAAGCTCCAGCGCCTTGCCGACGGCCTCGGGCAGCGAATGGCAGTCCAGCCGTTCCTGTGCATGACGCAGATGCATTCTCACCGTATGCACGGAAAGCCCGAGGAACTTTCCGATCAAAGTCGGCTTGTGTCCATTCAAAACAAGTTCCAGGCACTCACGGCCTCTTTCAGTGAGTACCCCGCCGATCTGCCCCGTTTGCTCCAGGCGCAGAACGTGGAAATGAATATGCTGGCCAAACAGCATCATGTCGGCTTCGGACCGTCGTCTCAGCGCCTTCCAATCCTGATCGCTCATACCGTCGCTAATGAACGAAAACAGCCCTGGCGGACGATTTGCCGGGGATATGGGAATCGTCAGGCCGCGGTCGCCGATGTTGAACCGCTTCATCTCCTGAAAATAGTGACGGGCGGACTTCGACCGCCGGTCGACAAGATCCCAGTCCAGTGGAAGAGGCGCCTGCCACGCCGACTTGACGATTGGATCGATGCTTATGAGATCTTGTGTCTCGTACTGTTTAAACCACTCAGGATCGCTGGTGGAAATCACAGTTTTGGAAGACACCTTACCCGCTTCAGTCCTTCTCAGGGAACGATAGGTTATGTTCGCAAACCCGTATGCATCTCGCATTTTATGAATGGCGGTTGCAATATCGTCGATTGAATAGGCGCTCGCCAAGGTATCGAGGCTGTCCTCAAGAAATTGCTCGTTTGCCATACTCGCCCCCCCTTCAACGAACATCGATCATTGAAGAAGGCGCAATGTTTGTGCAACTCTAAATTATAGCGGATTGCGGAGTATGACTAAATATCTACCATAGAACGAATTCCTTGCTCTGAGGCAGAAACGAATGCTTAAGCCGGCTCCGCAATG
Source organism: Rhizobium sp. 01T444 (assembly GCF_056398305.1). NCBI lineage: Bacteria > Pseudomonadati > Pseudomonadota > Alphaproteobacteria > Hyphomicrobiales > Rhizobiaceae > Rhizobium > Rhizobium sp. 01T444. The sequence continues at coordinate 24,983 of NZ_JBFTPD010000015.1, read as the reverse complement.
CACCTGCGGAGCCATTCCGGAAATCGCACTCAGACGCAGGGACGTTAGCGGATGCTGAACGGGAAATATTTCGCGTTGATCGTGTCGTAGGTGTCGCCGTCCTGGATTTCTGCAAGCGCGGCATTGAGCTTGTCCAGCAGCGGCTTGTCGGTCGGGCGCACGGCGATGCCGGCTCCGTCACCGAAATATTCGGTGTTCTTGATATCCTCGCCCTTGAATTCGCAGCAGCCGCCCGCCTTGGTGTTTGCGAGCCAGTCGTAGACCGCGAGCTTGTCTTCCAGGATGATATCGACCTTGCCCTCGGCAAGCCCCTTGTAAAGATCCGGCGATGCATGGAACACGGTCGTCGGGACACCGCTGTAGAATTTCTTGGCGTAGGATTCCTGGGAGGTTGCCGCCGTCACGCCGAGCCGCAGTTTCTTCAGATCATCGGATGACGTGCTGGCAATGTCGTCGTTTTTGCGCGCGATGAAGACCGTCGGGCTGTCATAGTATTTCTGGGTGAAGGCAACCTTTTCTCGCCGCTCCGCGCTCATCGACATCGACGAGATGATCGCGTCATATTTGTTGTCGAGCAGGTTCGGGATCATCGCCGTCCATTCCTGGATGACAAATTCGCACTTCAATTTCGCGGTCTCGCAAAGAGCCTTGGCGATATCCACGTCGAATCCCTGAAGCTGATTATTGGAATCGACATAGTTGAACGGCGGAAATGCGCCCTCGACGGCTATGCGGATGCTGTCGTTTTCGGCAGCCCGGACAATAGCAGGCTCAAAAATACTGACCGCAACAACGGCCGCACAGGCAAATGCGAAGAACTTCGAACGATAGAGAGATCCTAATCGCAACATATCAATCACCTTGATGTAGAGCTCGATCGCCAACCTTGCATCGGCAAGCGTTGCGCAATGAGCAGCCAATCACAAAACGATTAAAAAGCTCATCATTTTGGGCCATTAATTTTGATGCTGCTTGAAAAGCATTTTGTAAACAATCGCGGTCAGTATCAGGGCGCTCGGGAGAAGACTGCGTGCCTGCTGATCCGTCTTTAAGATTATTCGCTCACAGAGCGACCTGGACTTCGTCCGGGTCGATACTGGTGCTGCTTGCTATCAGCGGCCTGGCAATTCTTGGCCTGGTGTTCCTGGCTGCCATCTGGGCCGGGAGGGAAAGCGACGCAGCCGCCCTCGATCGGCAGCGCCAACTCGTCAACAGCCGCCTCCTGGATCAGGTCCAGCGCGTATCGCAAGACATCCAGCTGATGGGCGCAGGTTATGCTTCGCTGCTGGTGGCGGATTCGGCAACCGACGGCGGCAAGAGCGAGCACGCAGGCGCGACATCTGCCGCAACGTTCGGCAAGATCGCGACAACCGTATTCGGCTACAACGCAGCATTCCTCGTGACCCCGGCAGGCGAGCTTGCCCTACAGTCCGATCCCGAGACAAAGCGCCGCTTCAAATGGGTGCGCCCGCTGCTTCAGCCGATGATCCAGGAGCTGGAAGCAGCGCATCACGCCGCGCCGCGGGGGCCGAGCTCCGATCCGGAACCCAGCCGGGTGGAGTTGATGCGGCTTGAGGGCCGCCCTTCGGTCGCCGGTGTCGTTTCGGTCACGGGTTCTTCGAAATTGGATCAGCAGGAAGGAAATGACGGCAACAGGCTCTACCTCGTGGCTTTCCGCTTCCTCGACGGTGTCACGCTCGATACGCTGAGCCGCGAACAGGGCTTGGCCGGCGCTCGCTATGCCCGCACCGCGGACCAGGAGCAGAATGAAGTTGCGTTCGAAATCGAGGCAACGGCATCAGGCGACCCCATCGGTTTCATCATCTGGAGGCCGGATCTGCCGGGCTCACGCGTCATCGGCCGGCTTGTTCCCGTGCTCTCCGTGGCCGGCCTTGTCATCGCAGGCCTCTTCTTCGCCCTGATGGGCCGTTTGCGCGGCAGCCTCAGAGAACTCAGCGCCAGCGAACATCATGCGCGGCATCTTTCGCTGCACGACGTATTGACGGGCCTGCCGAACCGGGCGCTCTTTGCAGCACGTTTCGAGCAATGCCTTGCGGCCATGAAATCACCCGGCGAGCTCGCCGTCCTTGCCCTTGTCGATCTCGACAAATTCAAGGAAGTGAACGACATTCATGGGCATGCCGCCGGTGACGAGCTGCTGCGCGACGCCGTCGACAGGATGAATGCCCTGATCGAACGAGGCGACACGCTTGCAAGGCTCGGCGGCGATGAATTCGCCCTGCTTCTTCCCGATGTCAGAGCGGGCGACGATAGCTACATCCTCCTCTGCAACGCCATTATCGAGGCCCTGAGCAAGCCGTTCCAGCTTCGTGGCGGCGACGTGGTCGTTCGCATCGGATGCTCGATCGGCATCGCTGCCTTTCATGACGCGGCCCAGGCAACGAGCGAGATTTTGCGGCGTGCGGACGTCGCCCTTTATGAAGCAAAGACCAACGGGCGCGGCCGCCTGATTGAATATGATCCTTCGCTGGATCACCGGGTCGAGGCACGGGAAAATCTCAAGAACGATCTTCGCCTCGTGCTGGAAGGTCACACGCATCTCCCTGATAGCGTGGAGAATGCGCATTCAGATGATCCGGGCCATCTGGAGGTCTTCTTTCAGGGCGTGCATCGTGCTGACGCGCATGGGAAACTTTCGGGTGCAGAGGCCCTGGTTCGGTGGCGCCACCCCACCCAGGGATTGCTGTCACCGGACAAATTCATCCCGATCGCCGAGGAAGCCGGCATGATCGACCAGCTCGGCGGGTGGGTGCTGAGGAATGCGGCAAAGGCAGCCGCAAGCTGGCCGGCCGACATGTCGGTCGCCGTCAACGTCTCGCCCTCGCAAATCCGGCATCGGGACTTCGACCGCCACGTGCTCTCAATCCTGGCGGAAACTGGCCTGCCGCCATCGCGCCTCGAGCTGGAACTGACGGAAGCCGCCCTCTTCAACATCGACGAGATCGCGCAAGGCACACTCGGCAGGCTTCGGTCCCAGGGGATCAGGATTGCGCTCGACGATTTCGGCACCGGCTTCTCTTCGCTCAGTCACCTCATTCAGTTCAACATCGACCGCATCAAGATCGACCGGTCCTTCGTGCGGTTGCTGGGAACACAGGCCGAGGGCGCCGCCATCGTTTCGGCGATCCTGGGCTTGAGCCGCACGCTTGGAAAGGCGACAACGGCGGAGGGCGTCGAGACGAAGGGGCAGAGAGACTTTCTCGTCGCTGCCGGCTGCAACGACTTGCAGGGCTTCCTGTTCTCGCGCCCCCTGCCTCCGGCTGACTTCCTGGCCTCATTGCCATCTGCCGAAACCATGCGGCCACAGTCGGTTGCCGCATCCTCCCCGCGCGGCTGATCGTCCACCTGGACGGGCCGCTCTCACGGCCCTTTGCCTATCATCCAGACAAGGTAAGGCGCGCCGGCGAAGGCCGCAAAGAGGCCGAGCGGCAGCTCATAGGGAAAAGTGACGGTGCGGGCGCCGAGATCGGCGATCACCATCAGCACGGCGCCGATGACGGCGGAGGCGAGCAGCCTGCTGCCGGCCTTTTCGAAGCCAGCACGGTGGGCGATGTGCGGGGCCATCAGGCCGACAAAGCTCAAGGGGCCGACAAGCAGCGAGGCTGCAGCGGTCGCAATGCCTGACGTCAGCACCATCAGCATGCGGGCACCGACAAGCGGCAAGCCGAGCGCAAGCGCCGTCGGCGCGCCGAGTGGCAGGATCGTCAGCCATCGCGTGAAGATCAGGCCGACGATCAGGATGACAACGGTGAGGCCGGCGAGGAACGCAGCCGTATCCGGCGTGGCCGCCGCAGCCGAGCCGCCGAGCCAGGCGAGGATCTGCCAGGCGCGCTGATCGCCGACAGCAAGAAGCGCGCTCAGGATCGCCGACGAAAAGGCGCTGACGGAAATGCCTGCGAGCAGCAGGCGTTCGGGCGGCAGATGCCGGCGGGCGGCAAAGAGTGCCACGATGACAAGCACAACGATTGCACTGCCGCCGGCGCCAAGAAAGAGGGCAGGCGCGCCGGCATTGGCGGAGAAGCTCAAGGCGACGGCATAACCGACGCCGGCCCCGCCGCTGACACCCAGCACCTCGGGGCTTGCCATCGGATTGCCGGTCAGGCGCTGCAGCATGGTGCCCGCCATGGCGAGCAGCCCGCCGGCAGCAGCCGATGCCACCAGGCGCGGCCAGCGGGCGGGGAAGAGTTCCCAGAAGAGATCGCCACTCAGCAGCGTCCATCCGTCCGGCAGGCGCGCAACGCAGAGGGCCGCCCAGGCAAGCGGCAGCAGCAGACAGGAGATGAGGACGAGGCGCGACAGCGGCGCGCGGGAAACGACGACGCTATCGGGCGGCTGTGGCGGCTCGACGGCGCGCACCTGCGGCAGCAGCCAGAGCAGCAGCGGCCCGCCGATCAAGGCCGTCACCGATCCCGTCGGGAAGGTCTCACCGGCCGAGGAGGCAACGAGCTGGACGACGCCATCGCAAAACCAGAGCAACAACCCACCGGCAACAGGCGAGAGCAACAGGATGCTGCGCGTCGTGCGGATACCGAGCAGGCGCACCAACGCCGGAGCGGCGAGACCGACGAAGCTGACGAGACCGACGGCGGCGGCAACGCCGGCACTCAGCGCCACGGCAAGGCTTGCAACGGCAATGCGTGTGCCGGCGAGTGCGACGCCCAGCGAGCGAGCGCTGCTGTCGCCGAGGCCGAGCAGGGTAAGCGGGCGCAGCAACAGGAGGGTGATGGCGAGGCCGAGCAGCAGTTCCAGGCCGAGGCTTACGGTCGCCGACCAGTCCTGCTGGCTGAGCGAGCCGCCGTTCCAGGTGACTAACGACATCAGATATTCGCCCTGCGAGAGCGTCATCGCCGCCGACAGCGCGCTGCAGGTAATGCCGACGAGAAGGCCTGAGATCGTCATGGTGATGGGCTCGAAGCTGCGCCGCCAACCGAGCAGGAAGACGAGAGCCGTTGCCACGGCCGCACCGGCAAGCGCAACAAGCCCGCGGTAGCCATCGAGCACCTCGGGAAAGAACAGCGTGGCAGCGACGATCGCAAGCTGTGCGCCGGAGGAGACGCCCAGCGTCGAGGGATCGGCGATCGGGTTGCGCAGGAGGCGCTGTAAGAGGGCGCCGGCAAGCCCGAGGGCCGCACCGGCCAGAATCGCGACCGCGCTGCGCGGCAGGACAGCGTAGGCGAAAATGATCTGCTGCGTCGTCATCTGCCCGGCATCGAAGGGCAAGGACGGCCAGTCGGCAAAAGGCAGATGGCTGAGTGCCGCCCACAGGAAGAGGCCGGCCGAGGCGACAAGGGCGAGAAACGCGGCGGCGAGTGCGGCGGGTCTCATCACGGCCTTTCCCCTGACGACAGTATTGCCGCCTTGAAAAGCCGCGTGAAGCGGGCGGCCGCCGAGATGCCGCCATAGGGATTGATATTGCCGAGCATCAGCACGCGGCCGGAGCGCACCGGCCGCAGCGATTGCCAGATCATGCTGTTCTTCAGGCCGTTGCGGGCTTCGACCGGGATATCGGAGATGATGACGATGCGCGCCTCCGGCTCTGCGGCGAGGTTTTCGATCGGCACGGGTGCTGCGAACGTATAGCGGGAGCGGTCTGTCCAGGCATTCGGCAGGTCAAGGCGGGACAGGACATCGCCGAACATGCTGTCGGCGCCGAAGACGCGGACATGCCTGCTATCGCCGATATTGACGAGATAGGTCGGGCGCGCGGCAAATCCCTGCAGGCTGAGGCGCGCCTCCTCGACAAGGGCTGACTGTTCAGCCACGACTTCGCGGCCGCGCTCTTCGAGGCCAAGCTCCTTTGCGAGTGCCGAAACGGCATCGACCGCCTTCTGATAGGGCGGCTCGCCCCTGTTATAGAAGGGCAGTGACAGGACAGGCGCAATCGCCCGAAAGCTCGCTTCGAACCTGACATAGAAGGGCGAAATCAGGATGAGGTCCGGGCGCAGCAGGCGCAGGAGTTCGAGGTTCGGCGATCCACGCAGGCCGAGATCGGCAACGCTCTCGTCCAGCACGGGCTCGACTGCATCCTTGCGGAACTGCACGAGCTCGGTCGCGGCAACTGGCATAATTCCGAGTGCCACCAGCGTTTCCAGCATGGCCCAGTCGATTGCCGCGATGCGCTTTGGCGGGGATTGGAGCGCCTCCGCAAGGGCTTTGCCGGGAATGGCGAAAGCCGCCAGCAGTGCAAGTGCCTGCCGACGGCTGATGCCCCGTCCATATACGTCTTGAAATTCACTCACCATTGAAAGGTCAGCTTGCCCATCACCGTTCTGCCATCGCCATAGGTGCAGCCGAAGGAGCTGCAGCTTGCAACATAATCCTTGTCGGCAAGGTTCTTGAAGTTCAGCGAGGCGGTCACATTGTCCTTCTTGTAATGCACTGCTGCATCGAAGAGGGTCACCGCGTCAAGATCGAGCGAGTTCTTGGTATCGCCGTAGCGCTGGCCGACATAACGCACGCCGCCGCCGAGACCGAAGCCTTCGAGCGCGGTATCCTCGGGGAAGGTGTAGTCGAGCCAGAGGCTGGCCGCGTGCTCCGGCACGTTGTCCGGGCGCTTGCCATCGTCGACACCGCCGACGATTTCGGCCTGCATGTAAGTGTAGGCGGCGCGCAGATCGAGGCCGTCGGTGAGGCTGGTGACGCCTTCGAGTTCGATGCCCTTGACCGCAACCTCGCCGATCTGACCGGTTCTCGTCGTGCCATCCGGCAGAGCGTAGGTCGCCAGTACGTTCTCCTGCTTCAGGTCGTAGGCGGCGACGGTGAAGAAGCCGTTCCAGCCCTCCGGCTGATATTTGACGCCCACCTCCACCTGCTCGCCCGTCGTCGGCTGGAGAATACCGCTCGTCGTGGAAACTGGCACCGGCTCGAAGGAGGTGGCGTAGCTGACATAGGGGGCGATGCCGTTGTCGAAGACATAGCTGAGGCCGGCCCGGCCGGTGAGCTTGTGATCGTCCTGATCGACAGGACGCGAAATGCCCGTCAGCCGGTTCGTCGATGTCCCATCGGTACTGGCCCAGTCCTGCCGAAGGGCTGCCGTTGCGCGCCAGTTCTCATAGGCAAGCTCGTCTTGCACGTAGAGGCCGACCTGCGTCATCTGGGAATCGACATAGGTGCTGACCGTCGGGGCGATCAGCCTGACTGAGCCATAGACCGGATTGAAGGCATCGAGCGACGTGGCGCGCCAAAACTGCGTGCCGACATTGTTGCTGTAATAGCGATAGTCGAGACCAAACAGCATCTTGTGCTGGATCTCGCCGGTGTCGAATTCCGCAAGCAGGTTATTGTCGACGTTGAACGTATTAAGCAGCTCATCCTGGATGGTGGCGTTGCGGTTGATCGTCCGGCCGCCGGTAAGGCCGATCGTCGACATGCCGAGTGCCGTATAATTCCAGTCGAAATTCTGATAGCGCAGGTTCTGGCGGAAGGTCCAGGTATCGTTCAGGCGATGTTCCAGCTCATAGCCGAGATTGGTCAACGTCCGGTCGGACGTATCGAAACTCTTGTCGCCGACGAAGAAATCCCGCGACAGGCGGTTGGCGCCCGTCGCATTGAGAGTGAGTGAAGGCGGCAGGCCGGATGGCGTGCTCGGATTGTCGTGCTGGATGCTGGTTAGGATCGTCAGCTTGGTGTCTTCGTCCGGCTGCCAGGTGAGCGCCGGAGCGATGAAGTAGCGGTCATTGTCCAGTTCGTCGACCTGCGCCGAAGCCGTCCTTGCAAGCCCCGTCAGACGATAGGCGAAATCGGAATTGCCGGGAATGATGTCGCCGAAATCGAAATAGGTGCCGTAGGTGTCGTAACTGCCGGCCTGAATGCCGACTTCGCCGAAGCGTTCGAAGACCGGCCGCTTGCTGATGAGATTGATCATGCCGCCGGGATTGCCCTGGCCATACATGACAGAAGCCGGGCCGCGCAGCACTTCGATACGCTCGAGCTGATAGGGGTCGACCGCGGGCGCGCCTGCCGTGCGCATCATGCGCAACCCGTTCAGGAACTGCGCCTGGCGGCTGTCGAAACCGCGGATACGCGGCGAGTCGAAACGTGGGTCGGCGCCGTAGGGCTCGCCGACGACACCGGGCACGTAATCGAGCGCCTGGCCGACGGTTTCGGCGTCCTGCGACTTCAGCTGGTCGGCCGTCAGCACCGAGATCGATTGCTGGGTTTCGATGAGCGGCGTGCCGGTCTTGGTCGCCGTAGCACTCGTCCTCGCAACGAAGCCCTGTACCGGCGCCGTCGGGTCCTCGTCCTTGGAGCCGCTGATGACGATCGGGGCGAGCGTCGTCGGATTGGCCTCTTGCGCGGTCGCCGGAAACAGCGGCGCCAGAAGCACGCTTGCCAGCGCTGTGGTCGAAGCAAATTTGAGGAGGTGAAGGGAACCAGTCATTGGGGGCTCGTTATATGCCGTAAAACTGGATTTTTCTAATCATGTTATTTTTCGAAGGTCCAATAAACACGGCTCGAATTTTTTATAAGTGTGGATTATGAAACTCACCCGTTGTCATAGATTTGAATTGTTCCAGGAGAGAAATTTGGCGCTGACCGACCCCGGCTTCGAACTCCGCCACCTGCGATATTTCGTGACCCTGGTCGAGGAGCGGAATTTCGAACGTGCGGCTGTCAGGCTCGGCATCGCCCAGCCGGGTCTCAGCCAGCAGATCAGGAGCCTCGAAAAGATTGTCGGCACGCCGCTGCTCGATCGGAGCCGGCGCGGCGTGCAGCTCACGCATTCGGGCGAGACGCTGTTTCAGGAGGCGCGCAAGGTGCTGGTACAGACCGAGGCGACGGTCGCCGCCATCAACCGCGCCGGGCGCGGCGAAAGCGGACGCATCTCGATCGGCTATGTCGCGTCCGCTGCCTATTCCGGCGCGGTCGTCGGCTCGATCAGGGACTTCAAGCGCGACTATCCCTATGTCGAAGTCGAACTGCAGGAAATGGAGCTGCGCCAGCAGCTGCAGCGCATAGCCGACGGTCTGCTCGATTTCGGCTATATCCGCGCGCCGGCGCCAATACCGCCTGGCGTTTCCGTGCAGGTCGTGCTGCGCGAGCCGCTGGTTGCGATGGTTCCAAGCGACCATGAATTCGCGGAGCGACCCATCGATACACTCGCCCGGCTGGCGGCCGACATATTCATTACACCGCGGCAGCCGCCGGAAATCGGCTTTCACCGCAACACGCTGCAGGCCTGCCGGGAGGCGGGCTTCGAACCCTCCGTCAAGGCCATCGCACACGACTTCACCGAGATCGCCGCCCTCGTCGGCATCGGCACCGGCATCGCTCTCGTGCCGCAATCCATGAGCCGGGTGGAACTGCCCGATATCCACTACCGGCCACTTCAGAGCGTCACGGTGACGTCGGACGTGGCGATCGCCTACCGCAAGGGCGAAAGTTCGCCTGCCACCAAGGCTTTCATTGGCCAGCACCGGCAGAAGATCAGCCCTCCGGCATCCGGCGAGACGATAGTCAAAGCGCCGGTGTCTGGCGAACCATCGGACACGACCTTGTCTGCATTGCGCCGTTCGCCCCTTGTCGGGTCCGAACTTGATCTGTCGAGAGCGGAAGAGGAAGGGCGTAAAGTCGATCTGTGACGCAGATCCATCTGTCATCCCACTTCAAAGCTTGGAATGAAGAACAAGGTGATCTACATTATTTGCGAGAACTATCTACATGGAGCCGGCTATGGCCATCAACGTCAACAACACTGAGGCGGATGCGCTGACGCGGGAGTTCGCCACCATGGCCGGGGTCAGTATCACGGATGCGATTGTGATCGCCATGAAAGAGGCTATCGAGCGTCGCACCAGTAGCGAGAGCCCGGCCGAGACTGCAGCCCGGCTCAGGAAGAAGCATGGTATTTCCCTGACACCATCCTCCCGCAAGCCGCTTTCCCATGAGGTCTTTGATTCCCTATGGGGCGAAGGCTGATGTTCATCGACGCCTGCGCGATCATCGCCCTCTTGTCGGATGAACCGGAGGCCAAGCGGGTATCCGATGCGATCGCGGCGGCGCGCGACCCATTCACCTCTCCTGTCGCAATGCTCGAGGCAGCTTTGGGGCTCGCGCGACCCGACAAGTTTGGCTTGCCGCTTGATACAGTGGAAGCGCTGCTGATGGAATTTCTGGAGGCTCGTAGGATCGAGATCCGCGACCTTCCCCCGGCTCGTGAAACAACGCACCTCGCTCTTTCAGCTGCGCATCGATATCGCGCCGGCCGCAGAGGCCTTAACCTTGGCGACTGCCTCCACTACGCCTGTGCGAAATACTATGGCGTTCCTATTCTGGCGACAGATAACGAATTTCGTGAGACTGATATCGAAACCGTTCTGTAATTTTACGCCAACGCCGGCCCGCAAATCGTCAGGACAATTCATACAGGCTTCGGATCCGACGGTATTGATCGTCCATCCGCGCGTCTTTGGCTAACGACCAGATACCCTAGCGCACTGACGAAGATGGTAAGAAGTATCCATAGCTCGTTGACATATGTGATCCAATGTTCCCCGAGCCTGAGGCTCAGAACGCGATCCATCAGAAACATCAGGTCAGTGGTGGACCCCGGCGGCAAGCCCACGATCCAGCCGAATGATGCGACCATCGGGATGCAGATGACCGCGGAGATCATCGTCGAGACAAACGCGCTCACGCCCGCAAACCGCCAGGAGATCGTGAGCGCGCCGGCGCGGTTTTCATCCTCTCCTTTCCAGATGGACAGGAAGGTGATGAAGGCGAAGAAGAAGAGCAGCGTTACGGGAAATCTGAAGGAAAATATGCCAAGGGAAAAACCGACGGCCCAGAAATTGAACCCGGCAAGAAGAACATCATGGGCTGCGAGCAGCCACAGCACCGCGGCAGGCGTCCACAAGACGCTCAAGCCCGCACGCGCACATCGCCTCGCAATGAACGTCAGCATTGCGACGGCGTAGACAAATACCAGGATGATGCGGCCAAACAGGCCGAACACCAGAGCGACGGCGCCGCAGGTGTCGGCCGCGCAGGCGGTTGTCTTGACGGCAGCAAAGAGGAGAAGCGGAAAACCGCCGATGAGGGCAATCCACAGCGCGGTGAACACGCTGCTATATATCGCGAAGCTTTTGCGGGTCATGGTCTCTCCATCGTCAGCAGAAGCTTGCCAGACGGCGCTTAAGGACGCGAGAAGCCAATCGATAAAATGCTGCTGCGTCGCGCTGCCCGGGATCGACGACAGGTCAATCGGCTGCGTGGCGGTGACTTCCGACGTGCGATCGCCTACTGTAAGCGCGGGCTCACTCGCATTCGAGCTGCGGCTGCCTGAAACTCGTCACATACCATTCGCTGCCGGAATTGCGGGTGTAGAAGGTGTAGAAACATTCCGTCCGCTCGACATGACCAGGCGTCTCCGTCACCTCGTAACGTTCGCCGCGGCGCGTCTGGCGTACCTCGCCGCTGGAACTGCCGGAGACCACCTGCGTCTTGTCCTTGCGCCATTGATAGGCCCGCTCACCAGGGCGCATCTCATAGAGATTGTCGGGCGGGCCGTAATCCAGCATGACGCTGCCGATCGGCACGCCGACATAGCTCTTCATGATCTGCGAGGCACAGGCTGCCAGCATGAACGTGGCCGCAAGCACGGGACAGCCGAGAAGAATTGGCCGCGGCCAACTCCGTTTCCCTGTCTTCATCGATCGGTCCTCTGCGCGTGGATTTATCCTCGCCAAGATGGATAGGGCCGATGGATTGCCGATACATTGCGGCTTTGGCGTCAGCCGCGATCCGCCCTTCATGACAATTACACGACACAATTGGAACAAGGGTGGAAACGCTTGTAACCCGCCTGACATTGGGGCGCTCTAAAGAGGCGGCATGAGCATTGYCTGCCGCCGGAAACTGCCGCGGGCCTTATTGGAGAGCGCCGGCATGAAGATCGTCCAGATCACCGACACGCATTTCAGCCCGTCGATACCGCATTTCAACGGCAACTGGCAGCCGCTTGCGGACTGGATCAACGGCAGCGGTGCGAATCTCGTCATCCATACCGGCGATCTTGCCGTCGATGGCGCCGACAAGGACGAGGATCTGACCTTCTGCATGGAGCTGATGCAGCAGGTGAAGATCCCGATGCTGATCGTCCCGGGCAATCACGATGTCGGCCATCTGCCGGGCTCCCTGCAGCCGGTCGATGCGACAAGGCTCAGCCGCTGGCGCAGCCTCGTCGGCCCCGATTACTGGCTGGAAGATGCCGGCAACTGGCGCCTCATCGGCCTCGACAGCCTGCTGATGGGCATGGAGAACGACGAGCAGGAAACGCAATTCGCATGGCTGGAAAAGGCGCTTGCCGAGCGCGGCGGCCGGCGCATCGCGATGTTTGCCCATAAGCCGCTCTTCGTCGATACGCCCGATGAAGGCGACACCGGCTACTGGAGCATCCGCCCGGCCCAGCGTCGGAGGCTTTACGATATGATCGCAGCCCATGATGTCGCGCTTTATGCCAGCGGCCACCTGCACTGGGCCTGGAAGGGCCGTTTCAACGACACGTCGCTCGTCTGGGGACCATCCGCCGCCTTCATCATCGGCACGATGGAGCGAGAGATGCCGGGCCAGAAGCTTGTTGGAGCCGTGCTTCACGACCTCGGCGACGACGTCATGAGCAAGATCGTCGCCGTTCCCGGCATGGTGGCGCATGTGCTCGACGATGTGGTCGCCGAAGTCTATCCGCACGAGGCCCACAAGGTGCAGAAGGAGCCGGCGCAATGAGCGCGCTGACACTTTCGGCCATTTCCAAATCCTATGGCGACAACGCCATTCTCAAGAACATCAGCCTTGATGTGCAGCCGGGCGAATTCATCGCCCTCGTTGGCCCCTCGGGCTGCGGCAAGAGCACGCTCCTGCGCATCCTYGCCGGCCTCGACCATGCCGACACCGGCGAGATCCTCATCGGCGGGCGAGAAATGTCCAATGTGGCGGCCGCAGACCGCAACATCGCCATGGTCTTCCAGTCCTACGCGCTCTATCCACATCTGACGGCCGGCCAGAATATCGCCGTTCCGCTTGCCATGCGGCGCTTAAGCCGCATTCAGCGTCTTCCCTTCCTTGGTCCTGTCCTGCCCGGCTACCGGGCCATTCGTTCGGGCATTTCCCGCGACGTGCAGGAAACCGCCAAAGCCCTGAAGATCGACCATCTGCTGGAGCGCAAGCCTGGCCAGATGTCTGGCGGCCAGCGGCAGCGCGTGGCGCTCGCCCGCGCCATGGTGCGCCATYCGAGCGTCTTCCTGATGGACGAACCGCTGTCGAACCTCGATGCCAATCTGCGCGTCCATGCACGCGGCGAAATCGTCGAATTACATCGCCGCGCCGGCGTGCCGACCGTCTATGTCACCCACGATCAGGCCGAGGCGCTCTCCATGGCCGACCGCGTCGCCGTGATGATCGGCGGCCAGCTTTTGCAGCTGGCGCCGCCGCAGGTCATCTATGACGATCCTGCTCATGTCGAGGTCGCCCGCTTCGTCGGCCAGCCGCGCATCAATCTCTTGCCGGCGCGCGCCGATGGCGGAACGATTGCTTTCGGCGATATCAGGCTCACGTTGGAAGAAGCCAATCCTGCCGGGTCCGACGTGACGATCGGCATCCGTCCGGAGTTCGTGCGGCTTGCGGCAGAGGGCCAGACCTCGCTTCCCGGCCGCATCGAGCGCATGGAATTCCTCGGCTCCGAGGTGATCCTGTTCTGCCGCCTCGATGCAATCGGCGAGGCCGTACTTGCCAAGCTTGCGCCTGCTGATGCCGCAGGCCTTTCTGCCGGCATGCCCGTCGCCCTCTCCTTTCAACCCGACAAGGCTATGGTCTTTGCACCCGACGGCCGCCGGCTGCGCACTGCCGCACTTTCCGCCGATACCAGCAGGGAGAAGGCACATGGCTAGCATTGCCGCAGGCGAGATCCGATCGGTCGCACCATCCGTCAGGCATGAGCGACGCGAGGCACAGACGGCCTGGCTGCTGACGCTGCCAGCGATTATCCTGATCGTCCTCTTCGTGCTGCTGCCGATCGTCGCCGTCGTCTTCCTCGGCTTTACCGATTTCGAACTCGGCGTCGGCAAGTTCCGTTTCGTCGGCTTCGATAACTATGCCGAGCTCTTTGCCGACCGCACCTTCCGCAAGTCGCTATGGAACACCACGGTCTATACGGCGATCGTGGCACCCGTCTCGATCCTGCTCGGCCTTGGTGTGGCCATGCTGATCGAGAGCGAGGGCTGGGGAAAGAGCTTCTTCCGCACTGCCTATTTCCTCCCCGTCGTCTCGCTGATCGTCGCCATGGCGACCGTCTGGCAATATCTCTTCCATCCGACGATCGGTCCGCTCAATGCGCTCATCGGTCTCGCCGGCCTGCCGAAGCCGAACTGGCTCGGCTCCTCGGCAACAGCACTTTACAGCCTCTCCATCATCGGTGTGTGGCAGACGGTTGGCTTCAACATGGTGCTGTTCCTCGCCGGGCTGACGGCGATCCCGCGAGAACTCTATGCCGCCGCCGAAATCGATGGCGCCAAATCCTCGCTCGACCGCTTTTTCCTCGTCACCTGGCCGATGCTCGGGCCGACGGCGCTTTTTGTGACCACGATCAGCATCATCAACGCCGTGAAGACCTTCGAGACGGTGAAGACGCTGACGGATGGCGGCCCCAATCACGCCTCCGAAGTCCTGCTTTTCACCATCTATCAGGAGGGATTCGTCTACATGAAGGTTGGCTATGCCTCGGCCATGACCGTGGTCTTCCTCGCCATCCTCGTGGTGATGATGTTCCTGCAATACCGCTTCCTCGACCGGCGGGTGCACTATTCATGAAGACGCGCTCCAGCTTCACTCCCGGCCGGCTCGTACGTCTGGCACTGCTCATACTCGGCGCGGTCATCTTCCTCGCGCCCTACATCTTCATGATATCGGCCGCCGGCAAGTCGCAGGACGACATCTTCACAGCCGCGCTCTCGCTGATCCCGACGCAGTTTTACTACGTACAGAATTTTACCAAGGCGCTCGACAAGGTAGCGATGGGCACGCTCTTGTGGAACGGCGTAGTGGTCTGCGCGCTGATCTTCGTCTTCCAGGTGCTGGTCGCGATCCCCTGCGCCTATGCCATGGCGAAGCTGAAGTTCCGTGCCGGCCGCATGATGATGGTGCTCGTGCTGCTCGGCCTCTTGGTGCCGATCCATGCGACGGCGCTGCCGCTCTACGTCGCCTTCGACAGCCTGTCGCTGCTCAACGGCTATACGGCGCTGGTCGCTCCCTTCACCATCTCTGTCTTTGCGATCTTCCTGTTCCTGCAGTTCTTCCGCGCCATGCCGGACGACCTGATCCATGCTGCGCGTCTCGACGGCATGTCCGAGCTCGGCATCGTCTCACGCGTCATCGTGCCGAATGCCTGGCCGGCGGTCACGGCTTTCGCGATCTTTTCGGTCGTCGCCCATTGGAACGACCTCTACTGGCCGCTGATCGTCATCAGCAAGCCGGGTTACGCCACCCCGCCGCTCGGCCTGATGAACTTCCGCGCCGCGGAAGCCGGCGACGACTACGGCGCCCTGATGGCAGCTACCATCATCATCACCATTCCCCTCGTTGCAGCTTTTCTCTTCGCGCAGAAACGCTTCGTCGAGGGCATCACCATGACCGGTCTCAAAGGCTGACCGGCTGAACCCAGGAGAACGAGCGATGAAGCATTTCACCCAGTTCCTCGCAGCAGCGGCTCTGTCCGTGGCGGCGGCACTGCCGGCCCACGCCGAAACGACGCTGACGATCCATTACCCGATGCCGGGCTTCTTCAAAGACGTGATGGACACGATCTCGAAGAAGTTCATGGAAGAAAACCCTGATATCAAGATCCAGTTCGCCGCTCCCTCGGCGACCTATGAAGATGGTATCCAGCTGATCCTGCGCCAGGCCGGCACGTCTGAAATGCCCGACATCACGTTCATCGGCCTCAACCGCCTGCGCATGCTGAACGAGCGCAATGTCGCCATCGACATGACGCCGCTCGTCCAGAAGGAAGGCAACATGGCCGAGAAGGGCTTCTCGGACACGATCCTGAAGCTCGCCCAGGTCAACGGCAAGCAGGTGGGCCTTGCCTTCGCCACCTCCAACCCGATCATGTATTACAATGCCGATCTCGTGAAGGCAGCCGGCGGCAATCCCGACACCCCGCCGAAGACCTGGGACGAAGTCATCGCGCTCGCCGGCAAGATCAAGGCGCTCGGTAACGGCGTCGACGGCATGGACTTCCGCTGGCAGGGCGACGATTGGATGTTCTCCGCCCTGCTCTTCGGTGCCGGCGGCAAGATGCTGAGCGATGACGAGCAGAAGGTGGCCTTCAACGGTCCGGAAGGCCAGAAAGCCGTCGAACTAATCAGCCGCTTCGTCAAGGAAGGCGGCATGCCGGTCTTCACCAAGGCAGCCGGCGAACAGGCCTTCGCAGCCGGCAAGGTCGGCTTCGAATTCCAGACAACAGGCGCGCTCGTCAACACGATCAAGAATGTCGGCACCAAGTTCGATCTGCGTACCGCCCAGATCCCGCTGATCGATCCGGACAAGGGCCATCTGCCGACCGGCGGCAACGCCGTCGTCATCCTCGCCAAGGATGCCGCCAAGCAGGACGCCGCCTGGAAGTTCGCCAAGTTCGCAGCTGGCCCCTATGGCGCCTCCGTCGTCGTTCCCGGCACCGGCTACGTGCCGAACAACGAGCTTGCGGCCAAGTCCGCCGAATATCTCGGCGACTTCTACAAGAAGAACCCGCTCTTCCAGGCAGGCCTCAGCCAGATGCCGCGCATGATCCCCTGGTACGCCTTCCCCGGCACCAATGGCGTCAAGGTCACGCAGACGATCGTCGACAACCTGTCGCGCATCGTCGATGGCTCGGCCGAGCCGAAGGAGGCCCTCGATGACGCAGCCTCCGACGTCGAAGGCATGCTGCCGCGCAGCTAAATCTCGCCGTTAAGTCGCGGCTCAAGCCGCCCGCGGTCTCGATCCGGAACCGCCGCATCCTACAGGTGCGGCGGTTTCTTCGTTTTGGAGGTTTCGCACCGTGCCGCCTGGGCGCAAGGCATGCGACAATTCCAGGTGTCTCAATGGCGCATCATTCTCGACGATATCGAGCAGCAGCGACGCTGCCGTCGCGCCCATGCTGAGATCGGGCATTTCGATCGAGGTCAGCGTCGGATTGATGAGCTTGCCGATGGCGATGCCGTCGAAGCCGGCGACCGAGATATCGTCGGGAACACGCAAGCCCTCGCGATGGATGGCGCCGATGACGCCAAGCGCGATCAGATCGTTCGAGCCGATGATGGCGGTCGGGGCAAATGTCCGCAAGGCCTGGCCGAGATCCATTTGGTCGTAGCCGATGACGAAGGGCACCTCTACGGCCTCGAGCGGGGCCACGCCCGCTGCCTCCATCGTCTGCAGATAGCCGCGGTAGCGCAAAAGCGCACGGTCTGAACCCCTGAAGCTGCCCGAGACATAGAGGATGCGCCGGTGGCCCATGGATAAGAGATGTTCGGTCAGCCGGCAGCCAGCCGCATAATTGTTGACGGTAACGGCAGCCGGATATCGGATGGTCGGAGAGCTGCCAAGCAGCACTGTGGGCGGCAGGTCCTGCGCCAATGCCGGGCTTGTCTCACCATCACAGACCGTTAGGATCAGCCCGGTCGGCCGCTCGCCGAGCAGCCCCGCCACGGCATTGGCCTCCTGGTCTGGATCGTAATTCGACTGGGCGATGAGAACGCTGTGGCCGGCAACCAGCATGCGGTTCTGGATGCCCGAGAGGGACGAAGCGAAAACCGGATTGGTCACGCTCGGCACCAGCACGCCGATAACGGGCCGGCGGCCGCTGCGGGCAGACGGCGCGGCAGCCCGATAGCCGACTTCGGCTGCAGCACGGCGCACGCGAAGTGCCGCCGCCTGGCTGACGGGACCGCTGAGGTTCAGCACGCGGCTTGCCGTCGCCATCGAACATCCGGCCCTCAGCGCAACCTGTTTCAACGTCGTCATCGCCGCCCTGTCCGTCTCCGTCGAGGTTTGGCAGGCTCTTACGGGCAGATTGTCATGAAATGATGACGGCAAAGACCGTTTTCGGTCTCAGCCGCGTTTGGGTTGACGGCCGAGGATCTGGCGCACGCCATCCTTGGTGAAGGGCTGCGCCAGTTGGCTGACGAAGCCGGGGGCGATCTGGCCCTTGATGCCGATATCGGTCGAGGATGGGCGGTCGGGATTGAAATAGGTGCCGAACAGCTGGTCGAACAGCACGACATTCTCACCGTAATTGGTATTACCTTCGCGCAGATCCTTCGAATGGTGCCAGCGGTGAAGCCGGGGTGTGCTGAAGACGAAATCGAAAAGGCCCGTCCGCATGTCGACGTTGCAATGGGTCAGGATGCCGATGAAGGCCGTGACGGCGCCGAGCCACCAGAAGACCGGCAGCGGGGCGCCGAGCAGGTAGAGGGGGATCTGGCTCAACGCTATCTTGAACAGGGAATCGATGACGTGGAAACGGCCGGTATTGATGACCCAGAGGCGGGTGACGCTGTGGTGCAGCGCATGGAAGCGCCAGAAGAACAGCCGTTCATGGGCGATGCGGTGCGCCCAGTAGAGGCCGAACTCGGCGATGACGACGGCGAGGGCCGCCTGGAAGATCATCGGCCAGGATGATGGCCAGAGACTGAACTGCATGGCGGCGAGCGGCTGCAGCAGGCCGGCGGCGAGCATCGGAAAGATCGCTGCCGAGAGTGCTGCCAGCTGCACCAGCCCCTTGGTCAGAACGGTGTGGGCGATATCGTTGGCCGTTTCGCCATCCGCCTCGAGCCAGCGCTGCTCATAGGGAATGGTGCGTTCGAGCAGGAAGAGAAGCAGGACCTCGCCCGCATAGACGGCCGAAAAGGCGACCATCGGCCGATCGCCGGCGAAGGCGAAATGGGCGCCTGTCAGGCCGGAGAAAAACACCAGTGGCCATGACAGATGAGCAAGAATATGTCTTGCGGCGGCAGCGGCTTTCGACATCGATTTCAGATCCCCTCAGTCACTCATCGCGTTTCATGYGTCGTCTGTCACGCCAGTCGAACGGATCCCCTGAGGGGATCGGCAGCCCGTTACCGGCCAGTCGGGTCGGGTTCCCATCCCGTATCCCTGGCTGCCGCCTGCTGAGCAACGAGCAAAATCGAACAGATCACAATGATCGCCATTCGCATAGCCACGCGCCTTTGTCATCCCGAGTTCGAATATAAACTTCCACGAGCTGCACTACGTCGTTTTGAGGTGGCGAACCAACCGACTGCCGAGTTGATTGATGTTAACCTTTGATTAACCATGGCTCCCTAGCCTTCAGGAGACGCAGCAGCACTCTCCCGTAACTTTGTAGGAGGCCAAAATGTCGCTCGTAACTGTGCCCGGTAAAATCCGCCTTTGTGGCACTCACGCTGTTCTCGTCATGGCGGAAGGCAGCCTGCATCAGGCCGTATGCATCGCAGGCGATGCTCTTCCTTCTTCTGCTGGTGATATGATCCAGGGTCTCATCGAGAGGCTAGACTTCTACGAATGTATCGCTGACCGCAAGTTCATGGACGGTGAACTAGCCTATGACGGGCGCGTCTGGATTACCTCATCGGACATCGATCCGTTGGCGCCGCAAAATCGGCTTTGATGACCGCCGGGGCTCGCAAAGAACCCTGATGGCCTGCACGCCAGTCAGCGCTGGCTTGCTCATTCGATCAGATTGCCGTTCCGCAGCCAGATCTTCGCGGATTAACTCATTAATTAGCAATTACTTGCGTTAGTATTCGATGATGTTAGCCTCGTCGTATCGTTGAGGATTAAGTATGACGATTGAAGAGTTGATCGATTTGCAGGAAGCAGGCTCACGGGCTCGAGTGCTCGGATTGAAGGCGTACGAGAACCCGTATCTCGAAGCGCACAGGATGCCCAATGGTGATACCGGCGCTCTCGGCGATTGGCTTGCGCGACACGACGCGTGGAAATTCGGTTGGGAAGCGGAAGACGCCAGTCGCGAGGGCCGAATTTCCACTCACTTCAAGGAACTGATCTCGCTTTCCAAACGGCCTGCGCTCGACGCATGATCCGGTTGCGGTTCACGCACCAACAGCCCGTTCGGTCCTCCTTTGAGCACCATCGCGCAGTATCGGACTTCACTCGATAGTTCGAAATCATCGGCCTGGAGCATCGGGGCCCGAAATCGGAATCGATTTTTGGAAAGTGTGATACGTCGATTCAAAGAGTTGGAGTGCCGGTTGGCCTGACGGCAGCCTGATGCGCTGGACGATCCGCTTGACCGGAAAATCGCTGTGAGCCCGAGGGCCGGATACGACCGTCAGATAAACGCGCGCGAAGATCTGCCGCCACACATTCGTGTCTTGAGACTGTCGCCCGCCTTTGCCAGATTGGCGGCAGCGGCCGTAAAGTCGCTTCAATAATATCAAAGGGATTGGTCGATGAAACGCGATATTGAAATCACGACGGCTGACGGCGTTGCCAGGGCGTCGATTTTCCGCCCCGCCGGCAGCGAGGGCAAGGTTCTGCCAGGCGTTCTCTACTATATGGATGCGCTCGGACCGCGCGAGGCCATCGACATCATGGGCGAGCGTCTGGCGAATGCCGGCTATGTCGTGCTTGCACCCGATCTCTTCTACCGTTTCGGCTCATACGGCCCGTTCGACGGATCCTCCTTCGGCAACGAGGCCTCGCGCGCCGAGATCATGAAGATGATCCGCGAGACGACGCAGGAAATGACGAAGCGCGACAGCGCAGCCTTCCTCGACACGCTTGAGGCCGAAGGCGTTTCCGGTCCGGTCGGCACCGTCGGTTATTGCATGGGCGGCGGCCGGGCGCTGACGGCAGCGGCCACTTATGCCGACAGGATCGCGGCAGCGGCAAGTTTCCACGGCGGCAATCTGGCAAGCGAGGCGCCCGACAGCCCGCATCGCCTCGCCGGCGACATCAAGGCGCGCGTCTATGTCGGCGTTGCCGGCGTCGACGGCAGCTTCCCGCCCGAACAGTCAGCGCGGCTTGCCGAGGCGCTCCGCACGGGCGGCGTCGACCACATTATCGAGAACTATATCGGCATGTCGCATGGCTGGACCGTTCCCGACCGCGGCGAGACCTACAGCGAAAAGGGTTCTGAGCGGCACTGGAAGCGCCTGCTCGAACTTTTTGCAGAAACGCTGAGCTGAGATCAGCGGATGCGGCCCGCCCGGCCTCGGGCGGGGTCTGAGATCACTGCGACCTGCCATAGAGTATCCAGACTTTGCTGGTGCGATCATGCCGGCCACCTGCAGTGCCCTACAGAACGACGCGCCGTTGCACCGAAGCAGGAAAGAAACATTAACCCGTTGTATTTACAGAGAGAATTATCTCGCCGCGTGGCGGCAATACTCTTGGCCATCAGTTTGCCACGATGTGCCCTACCCTCCGCAGGCGTGTGCCCCAAACGAGAATTGGATTGATGATCAACTTCACGAAATCTGCCATCGGCATTCTGCTTGCCTTTGGCACCGTTGCCTCCACGTCGAGCATCGCGTCTGCGCAATATTACGATGGTTACGACAGAGGCCCGCCGCCCCGTTTTGAACCTGACAGGGATTGGGGCAGGCCTCCCCCGCCGCCGCCCGGTTGGGGTCGGCCGCCGCGCGGTGGCTGTGACCCCCGATGGGCAGAGGACAAGGCGCGTGATTTCGGCTTCCGCCGCGCTCGCGTCGTCGACGTCACGCCGCGGCGTGTGATCGTTCAGGGCTGGACACGGCGAGGTCCCGGCGAGATCAGCTTTGCCAATGTCCGCGGCTGCCCGGCGCTCCGATAGGGGCTGACGGCCAATATGAAACGCCCTCGGCCGGTTTCCCGACCGAGGGCTTACGGACAAATTCTATGCCGGGCATTAGAGCTCACATCTTATAACGGCCATAACTTTGTCCCCACGTTTATATCCAGCACGAGGCGGCGCCGATTTTCACGCTCAGACTTCTGACGAAGCCGTGAACGGACCGTCATCCGATTGAATTTCACGCTGTCCGGCCTAACATCAACTCGATGATCGGATTGCGGGCGCGCACAGCGCAAAAGCGACTGATGGCCGAAAGCTTTGATGTGCCGCCCGGCGGTGGTGCATTCGTCTTGCCACGCATGGCTGTCGGCCTCTTCCTCACCGATCAACCGGGCCACCGCATCGCCGTCGGATCAGACAGGCGAAAGCCCATTCCGCTTGCCGCGGGCGACGGTTGGATCCTGCCGGCAGGTACATCCGGCATCTGCGAATATGATGCGGCCCTCTCCTATCTGAAGCTCGAACTGACCGATGCATTGCTTGTCGATGTTGGCTTCGACCGGGCACAGGATGTGGGCCCGGTTGTCGGCCGCATCGATCCGCTGCTCGCAGAGTTGGCGCGCCAGGCGGTCTCGACAGCCGCGGAACCGGCATCGCTCTATCGCGAGACGATGGAGCTCGCGCTTGCCGCCCATCTTGCGCATCTGCTGTCGCCGCGCACGGATGGGGCGGCAACGATCGATGACCGGCGCCTGCAGCGCGCCGTCAGCTATATCCATGACAATATCGCCGAAGATCTGTCGCTGGACGAGATCGCTTCTGAGGCCGCGATCAGCCGCTTTCATTTCGTGCGCGCTTTTCGCAAGGCTTTCGGCATATCGCCTTACCAATATGTCATCCACAAACGGATGGAGCGTGCAAAGATCCTCCTGAAGACGACGCGGCTACCAGTCGCGGAGGTCGCAGCCCGCGTTGGCTACGACGACGTCTCCCGCTTCGGCCGGCATTTCCGGCGCCATGTCGGCACCACACCAGCCGCCTTCCGCATGGACTGACAGCCACAAAGCGCAAGAAATACCCACCCATCGCCAAGAATGGCTCCAGCTGCCGGCGCTCATCCCTGCCAAATTCCCTTCGACCGCAATGAGGAGCGGATGGAGGATTTGCGATGAGACGCCTTGCTCTTTCGACGATCGGTGCGGCCCTGATGAGCGCGAACGCCTTTGCCGCCGATATTCAGACGCGGCAGGTCTCCTTCGAGAACGAGGGAACGACACTCGCCGCCACGCTCTACCTGCCAGCCGATTCCCGACCCGGAGAGAAGCGCCCCGGCGTGCTGGTCACCGGTGCCTGGACGTCGATCAAGGAGCAGATGTCGGGCCTCTATGCCCGCGAGATGGCCGAGCGCGGCTTCGTGGCGCTCGCCTTCGATTTCCGCGGCTGGGGACAATCGGGTGGGAATATCCGCTTCAAGGAAGACCCGACCGCCAAGACCGAAGATATTTCGGCCGCCGCCGACTACCTGGCCAGCCTGCCGGAGATCGATGCGTCCAGGATCACGGGTCTCGGCATTTGTGCATCGGCCGGCTATATGGCGGCGGCCGCGACCGGGAGCGCCCATTTCCGGAGCGTGTCGCTGGTCGCCCCCTGGCTGCACAATGGCGGCATCGTCGAGCAGGTCTATGGCGGCAAGGATGGCGTCGACAGGCTGATCGCGCTGTCACGCGGGGCCGAAGAGGCCGAACGGAACGGCACGCCGCAGCTCATCACGGCCGCCAGCATGACGGACGAGACGGCGCTCATGTACCAGATCCCCTATTACACCGAGACCGGCCGCGGGCTGATCCGCGAATATGACAACAAGTTCAACCTCGCCTCCTGGGAGCCGTGGTTGACCTATGATTCCGTCGCGCTCGCCAGCCGCCTCTACAAGCCGCTGCTGATCGTTCATTCGGAGGCGGCCGCCGTGCCGCAGGGCGCCCATGCCTTTTTCTCGCTACTGACGAGTGACGCCTCCGAGCTCTGGCTCGACAGTGTCAGCCAGTTCGATTTCTACGACAATCCGGAGGATGTCTCGCGTGCTGCCGATGCCGCGGCCCAGCATTTCCGGCGCTTCAACAAGCCCTGACCCGACCGTCCTCAAGCCCGCCATTCAAGGAGAGCCCGATGAAACGCCTGACCCTGATGGCGGCGATCTGCGCCCCCTTTGCCTGCCCGGATATAGCGGGCGCCGAGCCGATCGGCATCGACGACCGCATGGCCATCATCGACACGATCACCGACATCTCTGCCGGCGCCGACCGGCACCAGTGGAGCCGCGTGCGCGGCGCTTTCGCCGATCAGGTGACGCTCGATTATACCGGCCTCTGGGGCGGGCAAGCGACAAGCCAGAGCGCCGACGAGATCGTTGCCCAATGGTCGGGCTTCCTGCCGGGCTTCGACCGGACGCTGCATCTTGTCGCCAATCACGCGATCGTCGCGGCGGGCGATAGGGCGGCATTAGCCGAGGCCGATTTCCAGGCCGTTCATCGCATTGATGCCGATAGCTGGACGCTGATGGGCCACTATCGGTACGAACTCGCAAAACGCGACGGCGCCTGGAAGGTCACGCGGCTAGTGATGACGCCGACGCATGAGACCGGCGACCGCAGCCTGGTGAACCGTGCCGCGGAGCGTGCCAAGGCGTCGCGCTGAGCAATCCCTCTCGACCCAAGGAGGTGGCATGAAAGAGGCCGCGCCCATTGAGAGAACGGATCACTGAGATGCAGGTGATGACAGTCACACTTCCAGCCTTTCGGCTTATCCTGTTGGGGTTTCGCAGATCTCAACAAGGGAGTTGGAAGCATGACTGCCTCTTATAATTACCATATCGGCGTGGATTACCACAAATCCTATAGCCACCTTGTGGTGCAGGATAGCAGTGGCAAGACGCTGCGATCCGGCCGCGTGAAGAACGATCGCCAGTCGCTCGATGGGTTTCTAGAGCGGTACCGCGAGAACTCGCATGCGGTTGTCGAAGCGACGCGCAACTGGATGGTGATGTACGACTGGCTCGACGACATTTGTGATGATGTCGTTCTCGCCCATCCCTTGAAGGTCAAGGCGATCGCCGACGCCAAGATCAAGACCGACAAGATCGATGCCACGGTGCTGGCGCATCTGCTGCGGGCCGACCTGGTGCCGGAGGCCTGGGCAC